>CAZKDK010000022.1:0-21860 GCA_964551145.1 uncultured Opitutaceae bacterium
CCCGGAAATGGTCGATCCGCACCACGTCGAAGAGCGCGAACGCCGAGCGCAGGCGCGCGTGCCACCAGGCATAGTCGTCGGCCGCGTGCGCCTCCCAGCGGTAGAGCGGATTGCCCCAGAGCTGACCTTCGGCCGAGAAATAGTCGGGCGGCACCCCGGCGACGGCCAGCGGCTGCCCGGTGCCCGCGTCGAGTTCGAACAGATGCGGCGCGGACCAGGCGTCGGCGCTGTCGCGGGCCACGAAGATCGGAATGTCGCCGATGATCGCGATCCCGCGCTTGGCGGCGGCCGCCCGCACCCGGTTCCATTGACCGAAGAAGAGGTACTGCGAAAAGGCGTGCATTCCGATCGCGGGTTCGAGCTGGCGGCGGAGCCGCGAGGCCTGCGCGCGGGCGTAGTCCCTGGCTTCGTCGGGCCACTCCCACCAGGGTGCGCCCTCGTAATGGTCCTTGAGCGCGCGGAAGAGGGCGTAGGGTTCCAGCCAGACGGCCTGCGCCTGCCGGAAGGCGGCGAAGTCGCCGTAAGGCGCCCCGCCCCGGCCGGCGCGCAGGTTCTCATGAGCGCGGGCGAGCAGCGGCCAGACGAGATGATAGATCGCCCCGAAGTCGACGCGGTCGGCCGGCAGGGCGGCCAGCGGCGCCAGCGCGTCGCGCCGCAGGAGGCCGTGGTCGGCCAGCTCGCCCAGGTCGACCAGGTATGGGTTGCCGGCGAACGCGGAAAAACACTGGTACGGGGAGTCCCCGAAGCCGGTCGGACCGAGCGGACACAGCTGCCAGTACCGGAATCCGGCCGCCTGCAGGAAATCCAGGAAGCGGTCGGCGGCCGCGCCGAACGTGCCGATGCCGAGGTCGCCCGGCAGCGCGGTCGGATGCAGCAGCACGCCGGCGGCGCGCCCGGCGAGCCAGCCGAACAGGGGTGCGGAGGCGGATTCCATTGCGGCGGAGGGTGGCATTGTTGGCGTGCCCGAGCAAATCCCAGGCCCGCGCCGGAGGGAAGCCTTGTTGTGGCCGGGGTCGCCCGCCGTCGCCGAGGCTTCGGCGGGGCGGGGCCGACCCCGGCTACATCGCCGCCCGCCTCAATACCCCGCGGCCTGGCCGTCCTTGCGGCCCTCGCTCGCGCCGATGTAGGTGTGGTTCACCGCGTCCCACTCGATGGCCTGGTAGCCGCCATAGCCGCCGAGGTCCGTGCGGATGTCGTGCCCGCGGCGCTTGAGCTCGGCCACCACGTCCCACGGGATGCCGCTCTCGAGATAAACCCAGCCGCCGTCGCGCATCTTCGGATGGTCGTAGTCGGTCGAACCGTCATGCTGCCAGCGCGCGGCGTCGCCGGCCTCCTGCAGGTTCAGGCCGTAGTCGATCAGGTTGACCAGGATCTGCACGTGCCCCTGCGGCTGCATCGCGCCGCCCATGACGCCGAAGGCGAGCCAGGGCTGACCGCCCTTCATCACGAACGCCGGGATGATCGTGTGGAACGGCCGCTTGCCCGGCGCATAGACGTTGGCGTGGCCCGGCTCCATCGTGAAGATCTCGCCCCGGTCCTGAAAGCCGAAGCCGAGGCCCGGCACGCCGATGCCGCTGCCCATGCCCCGGTAGTTGCTCTGGATGAGCGACACCATGTTGCCCTCGGAGTCGGCCGTGCAGAGATAGATAGTGTCGCCCTCGTTCGCGGGCGGGTGGCCGGTGTCATAGGTCCGCGCGGCGTGCTCCATGTCGATGAGCTTGCGCCGCTCCGCCGCGTATTCCTTCGAGATGAGCCATTTCACCGGGACCCGCGCGAACGCCGGGTCGGCGTAGAACTTCGCGCGATCCTCGAACACCAGCTTCTTCGCCTCGACCATGGCGTGCAGGGCGTCGGCCGACAAAAAGCCCATCTTCCGCAGGTCGAAACCCTCGAGGATGTTCAGCATCTGCAACGCCGCGATCCCCTGCCCGTTCGGCGGCAGCTCGTAGACATCGTAGCCGCGGTAGTTGGTGGAAAGCGGCTCGACCCAGGTCGACGTGTGCCGCTCGAAATCCTCCTTGCGCAGCCAGCCGCCGTTGGCGCGCATGAATGCGTCGATCCGGTCGGCGATCTCCCCGCGGTAGAAGGCGTCCCGCCCGTGTTCCGCGATCAGCCGGTAGGTGCGGGCCAGATCCGGGTTCTTGAAGATCTCGCCCTTCTGCGGCGCGTGGCCGCCCGGCGCGAAGATCTCGACGAACGTGCCCGGCAGATGCTGCGCGCGCAGGATGTCCACGTTGTGGTCCCAATAAAAGGCGATGAGCTCGCTGAGGGGAAAGCCCTCCTCGGCGTAACGGATCGCCGGCGCGAGGACCTGGCTCATCGGCAGGCGGCCGAACTTCGCGTGCAGTTCGAACCAGCCGTCGACCGCGCCCGGCACGTTGATCGGCAGCATGCCGAACGGCGGGATCGTCGCGCGGTGGAGCTTCGCCAGCTCCGCCTGCATCTGCACGAAGCTCAGCCCCAACGGCGAGCGGCCCGAGGCATTGAGCCCGTAGAGCCGGTGCTCCTTCGCGCTCCAGACGATCGCGAACAGATCGCCGCCCGGACCGCTGCTGACCGGCTCCATCAGGCCCAGCGCCGCGTTGGCCGCGATCGCGGCGTCGACCGCCGACCCGCCGGCCTTGAGGATGTCGAGCCCGACCTGGGTCGCGAGCGGCTGGCTCGTGCACACCATGCCGTGTTGCGCGAACACCTCGGACCGGGTGGCGAACGCCCGGCCCGTGACGCGGTCGATCTGGGCCATCGAAACCACGACGGGCAGAAACACGAAGGGGAGGATGAGGACCAGGCGCGCGACGTGCATGGCGGCACGGTATGCGCCAAGCGCACCGGGTCAACGCGACCGGCCGCGGTCGGCCATTACGAGTTACGATTCACGGCTTACGATTCGCCATGCGGCCACACGGATGCACGCGGCGAATCGCTCCTCCAGACACCACAGAACCACCGTCGCTCCCGCCGCCGCGAATGCCGCAAATCGTAATCCGTAACTCGTAATGGCCAACAGCGCGGGCCCGGTTGCGTATCGCGCACAAGCGGTAACTTGGCGGATGCTGACATCGCTGGCCTGGCTTCATGTCCACGGGTCGCCCGCCCTCTACGAGCGGGCGTTCGTGCGCATGGTGTCTACCCGGGAACCGATCGCGCGCAACGCATGGGACGAGAAACTCATCCTGGCCGGCTGGCTGGTCATCGTCGTCAAGAACCTGCTGGTGATCTGGGCCATCAATCACTGGGCCGTGCCCTTCCATCCCTACTGGATCAACGTGCCGACCATCCTGATGGCAGCGCTGGTCACCGCGATCTATCTCCGGCGGAACCGGAGATGATGCCGTTTTTGATTTTTGCTTTTTGGTTTTGGATCTGGGATACCGCTCGTCCGCCGGTCGCGGCCCAATCGCAAATCGAAATCCCAAAATCAAAAATGCCCTCGGTTCCCGGCCTTCGCAGTCCCTACGCCAAAGTCGGCCGACTGGTCTATTTCGGCCGCATGCTCGACAAGATCCGCCTGCACGCCGCCGGCCGGCTGCCGGCCGAGTACCACGCCAATCTCGGCGAGGGGCGCCCCAATCTCTTCGACGCGCGCTGCTGCCGTTTCCTTGGCGTGAGCTATGCCGACGTGGCGGCGCACACGCGGCAGGGCGGCAGCGACGCCGAAGTTCTTGCCTGGTGCGAGGCCCGCGGAACGCCGCGCACGGACGACGAATGCACTGTCTGGAACCGGTTCTTGATGAAGATCGGCTTGCGCGACGATCGCTCGGCCGTGCTCCAGGAACGCGTGCGCGAGTACGGCCTCACCGGCAAGCCGATCGAGACCTTCTTCGATCTGATCGACTACGACGAAGGCCGCGATCCCGCCGCGACCAAACCGTGGCTCGAGTGAAACCCGTCCTCGACCAACGGTAGGGCGCGACCGCCGGGCGCGCCGGGAAAACGAGCAACCCGTCGCCGGGGTGAGAGAACGATTGAAGAGAAAGAGTAAGAGAACGATTCCATGAACCTCATTCTCACGGGCGTCGCCGGCTCCGGGAAGACCACGATCGGCCGGAAGCTTGCCGCGGCGCTGGGCGGCGCCTGGCGCTTTGCCGACGCCGACGACTTCCATCCGCGCGCGAACGTGGCCAAGATGAGCCGCGGCGTCCCGCTGGATGACGCCGACCGCTGGCCCTGGCTCGACGCTCTCCGGGATCACCTCGACGCCTGTGCGGCCCGCGGCGAGTCCGTGGTGCTGGCCTGCTCCGCGCTCAAGGACTCCTACCGGCGCCGGCTCGCAACGGCCCGGGCGCCGGTGCGGTTCATCTTCCTCCGCGGAGATGCTGCGACCTTTCGTGCCCGGCTGCGGTCCCGGCCGGATCATTACATGAAGGCGGACCTGCTCGACAGCCAGTTCGCCGCGCTCGAGGAGCCGCGACCGGACACTGCGCTGATCATCGAGGCAACGCTCGCGCCCGACGAGATCGTCGCGCGGATCACGACCGCGTTGGGTGCGCCGTAGTTGTGGCCGGGGTCGCCCGCCGTCGCCGAGGCTTTGGCGGGGCGGGGCCGACCCCGGCTACACGCGCCCGCCCCTGCCACGTGCGCCGCCCGATTCTTTCACTTGGAAAAGAACCGGCGCCCGGCTTCTATTCCCATACCCTGCCATGTCTTCCGCCGTCGCCATCCGGGTGCGTCTGCTGGCCAGCGTGCTGAGCGTGCTGCTGGTCGTGGCGGCGCTCGCCGCCGGCGGCTTCTGGTGGCTCACCCGGCGCAGCCTGCCCCAGCTGGACGGCGCCGCGGTGCTGCCCGGCCTGGCGGCGCCCGTCGCGGTGGAACGCGACGCCCTCGGCGTCCCCACCGTCCGCGGCGCCACGCGGACGGATGTCGCGCGCGCGCTCGGCTGCGTGCACGCCCAGGACCGCTTCTTCCAGATGGATCTGCTCCGCCGCCGCGCGGCCGGGGAGCTGTCCGAGCTCTTCGGCAAGAGCGCCGTCCCGTACGACCGGCAGATGCGCGTCCACGGCTTCCGCCAGCTCGCGCGCAAGGCCCTCGCGCTGCTTCCGCCCGACCAGCGCGGACTGGTCGACGCCTACTCCGCGGGCGTCAACGCCGGCCTGGCCGCGCTGCGCGCCCGGCCCTTCGAGTATTTCGTGCTCCGCGTCCGGCCGCAGCCCTGGGCGCCCGAGGACTCCCTGCTCGTCGCCTATGCCCTGGTCCTCGAAGTGCAGAACGTGCAGGGCCAATACGAGCGCATGCTGGCGGCCGTCCAGTACCGCTACGGCCGCACGATGCTCGATTTCCTTGTGCCGCGGGGAACGGAATTCGACGCGGCGCTCGACGGCAGCACCTATCCCCCGCCGCCGCTACCCGGACCGGACGTGATCAACCTGCGCCGCCTCCGGCCCGACCGCGATGCCGGCGCTGTTCCGGTGCCTCGTGGGCCGGCCTTGGCGGCAGCCGACGCAGACGCCGGACTCGGCGCCGGATCCAACGCGTTCGCCCTGGCGGGCGGCCGCACCGCCAACGGGTCCGCCCTGCTGGCCAACGACATGCACCTTTACCTGGGCATGCCCAATATCTGGTACCGCGCGTCGCTCCTCTGGAGCGACGACGCCCCAAGCTCGCAGAGCCCAACCCAAAACCCAAAACCCAGAACCCAGAACCTCGCGGCCGCCGGCGGCCCCGAGGCGCACCGCGTGACCGGGGTCACGGTCCCGGGGCTCCCGCTGGTCATTGCCGGCAGCAATGGCAATATCGCCTGGGGCTTCACGAACGCCTACGTGGACACCGCCGACGTGATCATTGTCGAGCCAAGCGGGAGTGATCCAATGATCTACCGAGACGCCACCGGCGTCAGGCTGATGGACGAGCGCCACGAAACCATCCGCGTAAAGGGACATGATCCCGTCGACGCCGTGATCCCCTGGACGATTTGGGGTCCGGTGATCGGCGAGGCGGGGCGCGGGCGCTCGCTGGCCCTGCACTGGGTGTACGACGACCCCGCCGCCGTTGGTCTGGGCCTGCAGGGGTTCGAGACGGCGGCCGATGTGCCCGCCGCGCTGGCCCTCGCGCCCGGCATAGGCCTTCCCGCGCTCAATCTGATCGTGGCCGACCGCGGCGGCGCCATTGGCTGGACCGTCACCGGCCGCCTGCCGCGCCGGGTCGGCTACGACGGCCGCCTGCCCGCGGTCTGGTCCTACGGCGACCGCCGCTGGGACGGCTATCTTCCGGACGCGGACTATCCGCGCGTGCTCTCGCCGCCCTCCGGCCAGCTCTGGTCCGCCAACAACCGCCCGGTGGGCGGCGCGGACCTGGCGAAACTCGGCGACGGCGGCTACGCGCCCGCCGCCCGGGCCCGGCAGATTCGCGACGATCTCACAGCCATCACCGGCCCGGCCCGGCCGCGCGATCTGCTCGCGATCCAGCTGGATGACCGCGCGCGGCTCCTTGACCGCTGGCAACAGCTGCTCCTCGCCACACTGGCCACGGATGCGATCGCGGCAAAGCCCGACCGGGCCGAATTACGCCGGTGGGTAGAGCGCTGGAACGGCCGCGCCTCCATCGACTCCGTGGCCTACCGGCTCGTGCGCCGCTGGCGGGATTCCGTGGCCGACCGCGCGCTGTCGCCGATCTTCGCGCCCTGCCGGGAATACGACGATGCGTTCGATTTCCACCAGCTCAACTATGAGGAGCCGCTCTGGCGCCTGGTGCATGACCGGCCCGTCAATCTGCTCGCCCCCGAGTATCCGGACTGGAACGACCTGCTCCTGGCCGCGGCTGACGACGTGCTCCACTGGGTGGCGGAGCAGGACCGGCCGCTCGCCCGGCTGACGTGGGGATCGCGCAACGGCACGCGTATCGAGCATCCGTTCAGCCGCTTCCTGCCGGCATTCCTCGCGCGCCTGCTCAACCTGCCGCGCGAGCCGCTGCCCGGCGACCAGGATATGCCGCGCGTGCAAAGCCCGTCATTCGGCGCCTCCGAGCGCTTCGTCGTCTCCCCCGGTCACGAGGAGGAAGGCATCTTTCACATGCCGGGGGGCCAGAGCGGCAACCCCCTCTCCCCCTTCTACCGCGCCGGCAGCGAAGCGTGGGCGCGCGGCGAGCCCACCCCGTTCCTGCCCGGCCCCGCCGTCCACACGCTGCGGCTGCAGCCGTAAGGCGCATCCCAATCTTGAACCTTACTCTTGATCTTTCTCTTGAATCTGACCGGAACGTCGGGACCTGGATCGAAGAGAAAGATTAAGAGTAAGATCCAAGATCAATCCGAAGATCTCTACCCGCGGTACGCCGGGGCCGGAATCCCCTGCACGCCCGGCGCGACCGTGAACAGGCCGCCCGCCAGCGGCTGAGCCGCGAGCTCACCCTCCGTGAGGCCGTCGCGAGCGGTGGTGACATAAAGCGTCTTCAGCCCCGGTCCACCGAAAGCGCAGGAAGTGACCCGATCCACCGGCAGGCGGACCGTGCGCAGCAACTCGCCGGTGCGCGGATTCCACCGGGTGACCCGCCCGCCCGCCCACATCGCGACCCACAGCATGCCCTCGGCATCCAGCGTCGCCCCGTCCGGCCGGCCGATGCCCGGCGGGATCGTGATGACCGTGCGGCGGCCGGCGATGGCGCCCGTGGCGTCGTCGTAGTCAAACGCATCGACGCGCATCAGCGGCGTGTCGATGTAGTACATCGTCCGCCGGTCGAGGCTCCAGACGATGCCGTTGGAGGTGCGGACCTCGCGCAGCATCACGCGCTGCGAGCCGTCGAGATCGAGCCGGTAGAGGTGGCCCAGCGCCTGGCCCTTGACCAGCGACATCGTTCCCGCCCAGAAGCGGCCGGCCGGATCGCATTTGCCGTCGTTGAAGCGCGCGGCGGCCGGGTCGTGCTCCGGCGGACGCGGCAGCGGGGTCACCCGGCCGGTTGCGAGATCGAGCGCGGCAAAGCCCTCGTGGAGCGCGAGCATCAGCCCGCCGCGCGCCCGGGGAACGACCGTGCCGACCATCCGGCCGACGTCCGCGGCCCGGTTCTCGCCGGTGGCCGGATCGTAGGTGAACACGCGCCGGCCGACGACGTCGATCCAATGCAGCCGCTGGAGGTCCTCATTCCAGATCGCGCCCTCGCCGAGGGTGGCCCTGGCATCAAGCACCAGTTGGAATTCGCCGGCCGTGGCCATGCGGACCATACATTGTGACGCGGCACGCGGATGCAACTTTTCTGTGTGATCTTGTGACTTCCTGTTACTCTCAATCTTTCTCTTTGATCCGATCGGCGATCCGGGACTGAAAATGAGATCCAAGAGAAAGATCAAGAGTAAGGGACACGAGGAGGGGTGTGGGACCCCGGCTCCTGATCACCGGCGGCGCACGACGACGGTCCAGGCGATCTTGTCCTGGATCGCCTGTCGGTTGGGATCCCACAACAGGCGCGCGAATCCGATCAGACCCGTGGCGAGGCCGGCGGCATAGCCCCCGTCGCGGGTGAATGCGTCCATCGCGTCGAGCCGCCGGCCGTCGAGCCGCACGACGCGTGTTCCGAATAGGAATTTCCCCGCGGTGCGGCCGCGCCCCAAGGTCGTGACCAGGGTGAAACAGCCGCCGGCCCAGCCGAAAGTCAGGCCTAGATTCGGACCGGGACGCGCTGGCCGCTCGCCGCCGCCTCATAGATCGCCGTAATGATCGCAATGTCGCGCCGGCCCATTTCGCCCGGCACCGGCGTCTGCCGTCCGGTCAGGATGCACGCGGCGAAATCGTCCATTTGTTCCGCCTGCTGGTTCACGGCGGGAAAATGCATGCGTCCCCGGCTGGTCCTGCCCGCGATGCCGCGGTAGGAGAACGCCGGCTCGAGTTCGACCCAGCCGCGCGCCGCCTCCGCGCGGAACCGGTTCGCGCCGCGTTCGTAGCTCGCGAACCCCGCGCAGCGGGCGCCGCCCGCGAACTCCATCGTCCAGCTGATCTCCTCCTCCACCTCGTTGAAAAGCCCGGGCCGTTGCTTCGGCGCCTCCCGCGCGGTCACCGCCACCGGCGCCTCCTCCCCGCGGGCCCGGCAGGCCTCCTGGATGACGTAGGTGCCCACGTCGGGCAGCGGGCCGCCGCCCGCCAGCTGCTTGTTCACCCTCCACTCGCGGTCCGACAGGTGGAAGCCGAACCCGCTCTCCATTCGTTCGAACGGGCCGAACTCGCCGGAGCGCGCCAGGCGCTCCAGTTCGCCGTGGTAGGGATCGAAATGCAGCCGGTAGCCGATCGACAGCCTCACGCCCGCCTCGCGGCAGGCCGCGATCATGGCGTCGCAATCGGCCACCGTGGGCGCCATGGGCTTCTCCGAGATGACATGCTTGCCGGCCTTCGCCGCCGCGATCGCATGACGGGCGTGCAGGCCGGGCGGCGTGACCACGTACACGATGTCGATGTCGGGATTGTCCGCGAGACGGTCCATCATGTCGTAGCCGTAGACCGCGGTTCCCGGGAACCCGTATTCATGCGCCCACTGCTCGCCCTTGGCGCGCTCGCCGGTGACCACGCCCGCGAGCCGGCAGAGCCGGGTCTTCCGCAGCGCGGGCGCGAGCTGCCCGCCGGCATAGCGGCCGAGGCCCAGGAGCGCCACGCCGAGTTTGCGGCCCCTGCGGGAGGCGGGCAGGTCGGGCGCCGGCGCCCCGCGGGCCGCCGGCAGCAGGCGTCCCGCCAGCACCGCCGCGCCACCCAGCGCGAGGTTCTCGAGAAACGTCCGGCGGCTGACCAGAGGGCGGGGATGGACGGGCGGCTTCATGCGGCCCGACCATACTCAGGCCGGCCGTCATTGCCAGCCTCCGTGCCTCTCGCTCCTATTCCTCCGGGGATGCCTTCTTCGATCGCGACCGGCGGGCGGACGCGGGCGCCGCATCCTCCGCCCCGGCAAACTTCGACGCCTTGGCGTTCACCCAGAGCTCGTTCTTCGCGTTGCGGTTGAGCCAGAAGATCTCCCCGGCATGCTCGGCAAACACGGGTTTGGCGCGGGCCTTCTCGGGCACCTGCAGACCGGCGCCCACCAGGACGGCCAGGAGTTCCTCGGCCGTCTTGCCCAGCTGCCCCGCCAGGTGACCCACCTCGGCGGCGACCCCGCCCCGCTTGGTCTCCTTGAGCAGGAGCCGCACCGCCGCCAGCGGCGAAGGCGCAGGGATGGGTTCTGGGTTTTGGGTTTTGGGTTCCGGGATCTGGGTCATGGATTCCGGGCCGGGAGCCGGCGCGGGCTCGAGCGGCAGCCCGGCGGGCGGTGCCGGAGGCGCCGGCGCCTCCTCCCCACCGGCGCGCTTCAGCCGCGCGTTGATCCAGACCTGCCCCGTCTTGTCCTGATTCAGCCAATACACAAAGGCGCCGATCTCGACGAACACCGGCTTGTCCTCCGGCTGTGCCGGCCGCGCCAGCCCCAGGGGGCCGAACGCCGCCTCCAGGATGCCCGGCTCGGTCCGCAGCGCGCGGGCGAGGTAGCTCATGCTGCCGGAGAGTCCGGAGCCGCGCCGGTTGCGCCGCATCATCGGCCGCAGCCGGTCGAGCAGCGCCGGGCCGGACGGCAGCGCGGCAGGCTGAGCCTGCGGCTCCGGGTTTTGGGTTTTGGGTTCTGAGTTCTGGGCTTTGGGTTCCGCGTCGGGGATTGCCGGCGCGGCCCCGCCTTCCGCGGCGGGTTCCGCGGCGGGAGCGCCACTGGGGGCTGCCCCCTCGGCGGCCACGGGACGGCCCGCAACCGACTTGAAGGCGGCGCGGGGCTTCTCGCGGATGTTGATCCACAGCTGGCCGCGATGGTTGCGGTTGACCCAATAGAGATCGCCATCGTACTCGAGGTAGGCCGGCTCGTCCTTGGCGCCGGCCGGAATCGCAAAGCCGCACTCCTTCAGCGCCTCGATGAGATCGGGCTCGGTCTGCTCGAACTTCTTGGCGAGGTACTCGACGCCCACGGCCATGCCGGGGCCCCGCTGGTTCCGGCGCATGTGGGGGCGGATCGCCTCGAAAAAGGTCGGCAGGTCGTCGTCGCGCTCGAGATCGTCGAGCTCATCCTCCTCGTCGGCGGGCTCGTCGTCGGCCGCGCCGCGGACCGGTCGCAGCGATTCCTCGCGCGCCAGCAGCGACTCGCGGCGCCCCTCGGCCTCCGCGCGCAGCTCGCTCACGCTGAGGGCCTCGGCCGGCCGCTCCTCGGGTGGCGCGGGCACGGCGCCGGATTTCGCCGCCGGCGTCCCGGCCGGCGGGGCCGTCTCGACGACCCAGTCGCGCATGACCGGCCGCCGGGCCAGTCCCTGGAACGCGAGCGGGTTGTCGGGCTTGGCCTGGAAATGGATGACCTCCCACTCCTCCTTGCCGAGCTGGTTCAGGTGCTGCTCGAGCAAGGCCAGGGAGGCAAATCCCAGCGATCCGCTGGAGATAACCTTGTATTCCCAATTTGGCATGGAGGACGAACAGAACTGGGCCGCGCGGCAATGCCGAGCCTAAAGTGGCGGGAATCCGGCGGGGCGCTACCGGCCGGTCACCGCGATCGCCTTGAAGAAGCGGTGGTTGACCGGCCGCCGCTGATCCGCCGTGAGCGGCGGGAGATCGGGCAGCGCCTCGGCCTTGGTCGTGCCGAGCTGCGCCCGGCAGAGCGCGCGAAAATCGTCCCAGCGGATGGCGAGCGCGGCGGGCTCGGCCCGCGCCGGGACCGTCGCGAGCGCGGGCGTGTTGACCACCAGCCGCAGCAGGCTGCGCCACTCCGTGAGCAGGCGGTCGATGTCGCCGCGACCCGCGAATTCGCTCGCGGCGGCCAGCTCGCCCCGCCGGGCCTTCTGCTCGACCAGCGCGCGGACGACCTCGGCCGCGCCGAAGCCGTACTGCGGCGGCAGCCCGTATTCGAGCCAGCCCTCCACGGTGAACCGCCGGTAGGTCTGCTCGCAGACGCGGGCGAGCCGGCCGAGCGTGCGCGGGTTGGTGTCGGCGAAGCGGTCGCCGCCGAAGAGATTGGCGCAGTCGAAGATCAGCTCGTCCAGCGGATACCGGACATCCTCGAGCGCGGCGGCGAGCGCCAGTCCCTCGGGCCCGAGGAAGAACGAGGCGATCTCGCCCCGCGGCGTGAGCTGCAGCGTGCGGTCGAGCAGGCCGAGCTTCTGCCACTGCCACAGCAGCGTGGGCTGGGGGCTGAGCTCGGCGCATTCGTCGCGCAGCCCGCAGGTCGCGCAGGCCGGATGCGGATTCCTCCGGCGGCGCACGAGGCGGGCGCGGCCCGTGTCGGTCAGCTGCGCGCAGGGCAGTTCCTCCGGCGCCCGGCGCCCGGTCCGCTCGATCCCGAGCAGCAGCGGTTCGGCGGCAAAGAAGCGGCCGGCCGCGGCGCGCGCGAGCCCGGCGGCCTCGCGCCCGGCGCGAAGCTGCCGCAGCAGAAAGGCCCAGGGCAGCGGCGCGGCGCGCTTGAGTTGCAGCGGCTGGGCCCGCCGCAGGCGCGGCGTGCTGCCGCTGCAGAGAACGTAGCCGGTCTCGTCCAGCCCCCGGCGCCCCGCGCGCCCGATCATCTGCAACAGCTCGTGCGGCTCGATCTCGTGTTCCAGTTGGTTGAAGCGGTAGCTGCCGGCGGTGATCAGGACCGACCGCAGGGAAAAATTGATGCCGGCGCTGAGGCCCAGGGTCGCCACCACCGTTCGCAGCTGGCCGGCCTTCGCCAGCGGCTCGATCACCCCGGCGCGCTGGGCGTAGGTCAGGCCGCTGTGGTGGTACGCCACGCGCTGCTTCACCAGTTTCGCCAGCGCCGGGCCCAGCGCATTCTCCTGCCCGGCCGTCAGCACCAGCGGATCCGCCAGCGGCAGCTCGCGGGCAAACTGCCGGGCGAGGCGTTCCGCGTCCTGCCGGTGGGGCGCAAATACCAGCACCGGCCCGAGGCCCTCGCGGAGGGCCCCCGCCACCCGCCGGCTCCAGAATCCCTCGATGCCGCAGGGCAGGCCGTGGACCAGATCGTCGACGTCCACCTCCTCCAGCGGCACCGGCCGTTCCCGGTGCTGGATGATCCGCACCGTGCGTCCCAACCGGCGCAACCAGGCGCCCACGTCCTCGGGGTTCGCAACATTGCCGCTGAGCAGCAGCAGCTGCACGGCCGGCGGCAGCGAGAGCAGGAGGCCTTCATAGTGGTTGCCCCGGTCCGGATCGGCCAGCCACTGGTATTCGTCCACGACCAGGAGCCGAAAATCGGCGCCGTTCCGGCCGGACAGCCCGGACCGACCCGGCATATCGCCCGCCCCGAAGAACCCCTGCACGGCCTCGAGGGTCGCGACCACGACCGGCGCGCCCGGGGCGATCGTCACGTCGCCCGTCGTGATGCCGACATTCCAGCCGCGAGTGCGCCACTCGGCGAACTTGTCGTTGGCCAGCGCGCGCGTCGGCACCGTATACAACGCGTGCCGCGCGAAGCTCGTCTGCTCCGCCGAGCGCTCGAAAACGTACGTCTTCCCCGCCCCGGTGGGCGCGTCAATGATCACGTCGTCCCCGCCGTTGAGCGCCTGGATCGCTTCCGCCTGCCACCGGTCCGGCAGCATCAGCTTCTGCAGGCCCTCAAGACCGTCGACGCGCATGAAGTCACCGTAAGACCCACGTATTCGCCGTCAACCGTCCATTCTCGACCCTCACACAATGCATTTGACACTGTCGTTTGAATCTGTCGTTTTAATCATTTGTTCTACCATGGCTATGAAAGATCGATCCACCCGGGAAAGCATCTTGGGCGCCGCGGAATCCCTATTCGGCGGGCAGGGTTTTGCCGGCACCTCGCTTCGACAGATCACGGACAAGGCGGGCGTCAATCTGGCTGCGGTCAACTATCACTTTCATTCGAAGGAGGATCTCTACCGGCACGTGCTGTTCGGGCGTCTTCGCCCGATCAATACGGAGCGCCTGGCTCTCCTCGCCCAGGCGGAGCAGCTCGCCGGCGACCACCCGGTTCCGCTCCGGGCCGCGCTCGACACCTTCGTGCGGCCGTGGCTGCGGCGCGCGAACGAGCCGGCGTCCGGCGGAATCCCGTCCCTGCGGCTGCTCAGCCGCGAACTGATCGATCCGCAGCCCTTCCTGCGGGACGAACTCGCCCGGGAGTCGGAGCCGCTCATGACCCGCTACACGCAGGTGCTCGCCTCGTCCCTTCCCGGCGTCCCGCCGCCCGAGCTTTTCTGGCGCCTGCAGTTCAGTCTGGGGGCCCTGCTTTCGGTGGCGGTGCGCTGGCAGGATCTGCATCGCGCCGAATCCGGGCCGGGCGCGAAGGATGCCGGCGGGGATTCCGCACGCCACCTGATCGGCTTTTGCGCCGCCGGGCTGGAGGCGCTCCGGACGCCGGCCTGAGTCCCGGGGGCAGCCCCGGCGCGCCGGCCGCGCGGGAGAGTGCCGCCTGCCGGCGGTTCAGGCCGCGGCAAACCGCCGCAGGTACTTCAGCGCCACGATGAATTCCTTTTCCAGCGGAGCGCGCAGGGACACCGGCTCGCCGGTCGCCGGATGCCTCACGGTCAGCTCGCTCGCGTGCAGGGCCAGGCGGCTCATCAGCGGTTTCTCCACTGACCGGCCCTTGTAGCCGCGCTTGAGCGCGGACAGCAGCAAGAGCCGGCCGGTGCCATACAACGCATCGTTGAGGATCGGCAGGTCTAGCGAAGCGAGGTGCACGCGAATCTGGTGCATGCGGCCGGTGCGCGGCCGGCAGGCGAGCCACGCGAAGCCCCGGAAGCGCTCCAGCACCTCGAAATCCGTGACGCCCGGTTTTCCGCCCTTCCGGGCCGGGCACATCCGGCCCGGCCGGCCCTCGTCCTCGGTCAGGGCCAGCTCGACGACGAAGACGTCCTGCGCCGGCGCGCCCTCGACCAGGGCGTGATAGGTCTTCTCGGCCGTCTTGGACTGGAACTGGCCGCTCAGGGAGTCGAGCGCGGCCTTGGTCCGGGCGCACAGCAGGATCCCGCTGGTGTCCGCGTCGAGCCGGTGCACGTTGGCGACCCCGGGGCCGTAACGGGCGTGGACCAGGGCCATGAGATTCACGCGCGTCTTGTCCGATCGATCGGGCGCGACCAGCAGTCCGCTCGGCTTGTCGAACGCGAGCAGCGACTCGTCCTCGAAGATGACCGGCGGCAGGGCCATCACCCATGAGATGAAAGCCGCGCGGCAAATGCCACGGGAAAGTGGCGGCCGCGGGCCCGGCGGCCGGGCGGCGCCGTTCACCGGTTTTTCATGGGCCGGGTCCGGCCGCCGGCAGCCGGGTTTCCCCGCCGGTTAAAATCGGGTAAGGTGCGGCCCGCCGGGCCGATTCCGCTTGCGGCACCCAAGCCTCTGGCATCGTCTCGCCGCGACCGTCTCGCCATGATTGTCGCGCCTCGAGCTGTGGTGAATCTCGCCGCGGGCTGGATGACTGTGCGCACGGCGCGGCGGCTGCGCCGCGCCGACCCCGGTCATGCGGCCCAGCGGCGTGCGTTTGCATTCCTCACGAGCCGGATGGCCGCGACGGAATTCGGCCGCGCGGCCGGGCTGGAGGCGGGCCTCCGCTACGACACCTTCAACCGCCGGGTGGCTCCGCGGGCCTACGAGGACTTCACGTCGTATTTCGAACGCATGAAACGCGGCGAACCCGACGTGATGTGGCCGGGCCTCTGCCGGTTCTTCGCGCTCTCCGCCGGCACCAGCACCGGACAGAGCCGGTGCCTGCCGGTCACCGACGACCTGCTGGCGCATTTTCGGAAGGCCGGGCGGGCCGCGCTGCTCGCCCATACGGCCCGCGTGGGGCATACGCGCGTGCTGCGCGGCCGCCACCTGTTCCTCGGGGGATCCACCGCGCTCGCGCCGATCGACGGAGCGCACCCCCCGGCCGCCAGCGCCGGCGACCTGGACGGCATTCTCGCCCGGCACCTGCCGGCCTGGTACGAGCGCCACTTCTACGAGCCCGGGGCCGAGATCGCGCAGATGGACGACTGGACGGCGAAGCTCCAGGCCATCGCCGAGCGGACGCGGACGCTGGACATCACCCTCCTGGCGGGCCTGCCGAGCTGGACCCTGATGCTGGCCGAGGCGATCCGGACGCAGGGTCCGCGCGGCCGGACCGCCACGCCGTTTCTGAAGCTGCTCTGGCCCCACCTCGAATGCTTCGTGCACGGCGGCGTGCCCATCGGCCCATTCCAAAGCGACCTGCGCGCCGCCCTGGGCCCCGAGGTGAGTTTCCACGAGGTCTACCGGGCCGCCGAGGGTTTCGTCGCGACGCAGGACGTGGAAGCCGCGCGCGGGCTGCGGCTGCTGGCCGCCGACGGGCTGTTCTTCGAATTCCTGCCGGTGGCGGCCTTCGACGAGCATAATCTCGCCAATCTGGGACCGAAGGTGATTCCGCTCGAGGAAGCGCAGACTGGGGTCGACTATGTCCTGCTGCTGACCACCCCGGCCGGCCTGTGCCGCTACGTCGTCGGCGACGTCGTGCGCTTCATGTCGACGGACGTCCCGCGCCTCATCTACGTCGGCCGCACCGGGCTGCAGCTGAGCGCCTTCGGCGAACACGTGGTCGAAAAGGAGGTGACCGAGTCCCTCCTGGCCGTCTGCCAGCGCCACGGCTGGACCATCGTCAACTTCCATGTGGCGCCGGTCTTTGCCGACACGCTGACCGGCCAGCGGCGGGGCGGCCACGAGTGGTGGATCGAGCTGAAGGCGCCCACGGTCGAGACGCCGACGGCCAACGTCATCAGCCCGGAGCTGGACACCGGACTCATGCAGCGCAACGACGACTACGCGGCCAAGCGCCGGGGCCGCGGCCTCGAGCCGCCGGCCGTGCGCCTGGTCATGCCCGGCGTCTTCGAACAGTGGATGCGCAAGAACGGGCACTGGGGCGGGGAGAACAAGATGCCCCGCTGCCGCTCGGACCGCGTGGTGGCCGACCAGCTGGCCGACCTTTCCCGCTTCTACATCGAGACGCCGCCGCTGTACGTCATCCGCCGCTCCCCGGGTTGACCGGCGCCGCCGGCCGCGCCTCCCGGAGGATCGGTTTCAGGATCTCCTCAAACGCCTCCGCCGGCATCGTGCCGATCTTGCGGTAGCGGATCATCCCGTCGCGATCGATGATGAAGGTGGTCGGAATGGCGTCCACGCCGCCGAAGGCGCCGGCGATCCGGTCGTCGGCCAGGACGATCGGGTAGTCGATCTTCTCGTCGGCCACGAACTGCCGGACGACCGCGGGCCCGCCCTGGTCCACGGACACGCCGATGACGACCAGCCCGTCGGCGGCGTATTTCTTCTGGAGCGCCACGTAGCCGGGAATCTCGGTCCGGCACGGTCCGCACCACGTGGCCCAGAAGTCCAGCACCACAACCTTGCCTTTGAACTGCCCGGAGCTGACCACGCGGCCGTCGAGGTCCTTCAATTGCCAGGCCGGGGCCGGCGTCCGACCGGCGTCGGCGGCCGCCGCGGGCGCGGCCAGCAGGACGCCGGCCAGGGCCAGCGCCGGGAAAAATGCAGGGAGTGTTTTCATCGCGTTGTCTTTCCGACAACGTGTGCAAAGCGCCGCCCGGGGCAACTATTCCCCGGATCTTCGCCTCCCGCCCCGGGGCCCCTAGACGGGCTCCGGCTCGACATTCTCCGTGCCCAGGGTCTCGATGAACTTCTTCATCGCCGGCGTGAGTACGCGCCCCTTGCGGTGGAGGATGGCGAGCGGGCGCGAGAATTCCTTCCCCTTGAAGCGGACCACGGCGAGCGAGCCCTGCCTCACCTCCTGGAGCACCGTCGCCTGGGGCACGATGGCCACGCCGGCGTCGATCTCCACCGCCCGCTTCACCGTCTCGATGTTGTCGAATTCCATCACCGGATCGATGTCGATCTTGTATTCGCGGAAGATCTGGTCGACCGCCTTGCGGGTCGGAATGTCGGGATCGAAGCCGATGAACTTGTGCCCCGCCAGCGACTGCAGCGGCACCTCCCCGCCCTTGGCCAGCGGATGGCTGGGGTGCGTGATGAGCACGAGCTGGTCGTTGCGGAACGGGATCATCTCCACCTGGCGCATCTTCACCGGGAACGCCACCAGGCCGAAATCGACCGAGTTGTGCAGGATGTCCTCATAGACGAGGTTCGACCGCCGGTACTCCACCCGCACGTTCACGGAAGGATAGTCGTGCAGGAATCGCTTGATGTAGGGCGGCAGCTCGTGCAGGCCGATCGAGTAGATGGTCGAGATGCGGATCGTTCCGCTGATGACCTTCTTCATCTCGAGCAGCTCGCTCAGGAGCTTGTCGTACTGGTGGAGGATCTCCTTGGCCGCCTCGTAAACTCGGAGCCCTTCGCGCGTGAGCTGAAACTGCTTCTGGCTCCGGTCGATGAGGAGCGTCTTGAAATGCCGCTCCATGGCACGAGCCTGTTGACTGACGGCCGACTGTGTGATGCCGTTCAACTTTGCTGATTTCGAGAAGCTCTTTGTCTCAACGAGATCCGCGAAGATTTTAAAGTTCTCCACTTGCATGGTTAGCGATGTTTTCAGCGCCATTATCAAGTGCACTAATTGGCGTGCAATCTTTTAAGTAGGCAAAGTAATGTTCATTGACTATGAAACTTTTAGGGATCGCACGGATGCGGTGCGGGCGCGGATCGCCGCGGCGTGCCGGCAGGCGGGGCGCGACCCGGCGGTCGTGCGGATCCTGGCGGTGACCAAGACGCATCCGCCGGCGGCGGCCGAGTACGCCGCGCGCTACGGGCTCGCCGCCGTGGGGGAGAACCGGGTGCAGGAGGCGGTGCGGAAGCGGGCCGGTTGCACGGCCGCCGTCCGCTGGGAACTGATCGGCCATCTCCAGTCGAACAAGGCGCGGCTGGCCGCGCGGAGTTTCGACCGCATCCAGAGCGTGGACAGCATCAGGCTGGTGGCGCTCCTCGACGATGCCGCCGCCGAACAGGGCCGCCCCCTGCCCGTCCTGCTCCAGATCAACGCCGGGCACGACCCCGCCAAGTCCGGGGCCGAACCCGCCGAAGCCGCGGGGCTCCTCGAGGCCGCGCTCGCCCGGCCGCACCTTCGGGTGGACGGCCTGATGACGATTCCGCCGCTGTCCGACGATCCCGCGGTGGCGCAGCGTACGTTCGCCGGCCTGCGCGACCTGCGCGACCGGCTCGCCGCGCAGTTCGGCCGGCCGCTGCCGGAGCTTTCCATGGGCATGACCGCCGACCTCGCGATCGCGGTGGCGGAGGGCAGCACCCTCGTCCGCCTGGGCACGGCGCTCTACGGCCCGCGCGAAACGCCGGCGCCGGCCGCCGGCTGAGCCGGGCCGGTCGCGGGCGGCCGCCGCGCCCGTGATTTCAGCGGTCCGCGCGGCGTTCCGGATTGCCTCGCCCGCGGATTCGCATTCGTTGGCAGGCGTGGATCCGAACTGCCTGAGCGCTCCGCTGGAGAACGCGTTTCTCGCCCTGCTGGACGACGTCACCCCGGCCGTCCGCGCCGCGCTTCTGGCCGAATTCAGCGGGCGCGGGCCGGCGGCGCTGGGATTCCTGCAGGGCATCGCCCGCGGCCGGAACCGCCTGCTCGCCTGGCATGCGGCCTGGTTCCTGCGCGAGCTGAAATGCAGCGATCCCGTCGCCGAATTCCGCGGCTTCATCCGCTCGCTCAACTACGAGCTCGAGACCGGCGCCTGGCTGCTGGGCCGCACCCTGTCGCCCCAGCTCGACACCGGGGCCTGCGGCCTGCTGCTCGACGAGATCGCCGGACGCTGCCGGGCGCTCATGGTCGATCCCTCCAGCGCCCGCGAGCAATGCCGGGTGCTGAACCGCGTGCTCTTCCATGAATACGATTTTCGCGCGAGCGCCGGGGATGGCGCCGATCCGCAGGCCGCCCTGCTCGACCAGGTCCTCCTGCGCCGGCAGGGCATCCCCATCACCCTCTGCATGCTTTACGTGCTCGTGGGCCAGCGGGTCGGGCTGACCCTGGAACCGGTCGCCCTGCCCGGCCATTTCGTGGTCGGGTGCTTCCTGGGGGATCCGCCGTTCTTCGTCGATGCGTCCGAGCAGGGCGTCTTCCGCACGCGCGCCGATCTGTACCAGCGCCTGCGGCGCCAGAATTGCGAGCCCAAGGCCTCGGACCTCGCGCCCACGCCGGTTCGCGAAGTGCTCTGCGACTGCTGCCGCCAGCTCGCCCAAGGCTACGCCGCGGGCGGGGAGCACGTCCGCGCGCGGCTGTTCGAGGGGTTTGTCGCGGAGTTCGACGCCGCCTACGGCCGTTCCGCCGCCGGCTAGGCCGGAGGCCGACCGCCCGGCAAACCGGACCGGCCGCAACTCCAGCCTCGCCCTCCGGGGGCGCGTGCGCGTAAGACTGGGGCGACGATGGCGCCTCCTGCCGACACGGTGCTGACCCTCGACCACCTGAGCCGCTGGTCCTTCGCCGGCACGGCGCTGGCGGTACTGGGTCATCCGATCGCCCACTCGCTGAGTCCCGTCATCCACCGCGCGGCCCTCGCCGAGCTCGGCCGCTCCGGGGCGGATTATCGGAGCTGGGACTATTTCCGGTTCGACGTGCCGCCGGAGCAGCTGCGCGAGGCGCTTGAGCGCCTGCGCGACTGCGCGTTCCGGGGCCTCAATCTCACCGTTCCCCACAAGGTGCTGGCCCGCGGCCTGATCCGGGAGATCGCGCCCGAAGCGGCGGACTGCGGCGCCGTCAACACCCTCGTGAACACGCCGGACGGCTGGCGCGGAGCCAACACCGACGGCTATGGGTTCGCCACCGCGGTCCGCGAGGAGCTCGGCCTCGATCTGGCCGGCACGGTCGTAGTGCTGCTCGGCGCCGGCGGGGGCGCCCGGGGAGCCGCGGTCGAGTGCCTGCGGCGGGGCTGCGCCGCGCTCTGGATCGCCAACCGCACGCGCGCACACCTGGAAACCCTGCTGGCCCAGCTGCGCCCCCTGGCCGGGACGGTGCCGCTGCAGGGGTTCGACCCCGCCTCCCCTCCCGCCGACCTTCCGCCAGGCGCGCTGGTGGTCAATGCAACGTCCGTCGGGCTCCGTCCCGGCGATCCCGCGCCGGTCGACCTGGCCCGCCTGCCGCGTCCGGCCGGCGTGTACGACATGATCTATCGTCCCGCCACCACCGCGCTGCTGCGCCAGGCGGCCGTGCTCGGGGTGCGGCAGGCGAACGGGCTCGCGATGCTGGTGCACCAGGGCGCCAAGTCGCTGGAAATCTGGACGGGCGTTCCGCCCGAGCGCACCGTGCCGGCGATGATGCGCGCCGCCCGGGCGGCGGCCGCCGGCTGACGCCCCCGGTTTGACTTCCCCGCCCCGGCCGTCCGCAATCATCCCGCCCCATGTTCGATTACACCCAGTTTGCCGCCGCATTTCCGTGGTTCTTCCCCGTGTGCGCGTTCGTGCTGGGGGCCTGCGTCGGCAGCTTCCTGAACGTGTGCATCTACCGGCTGCCGGCCGGCCAGTCGATCGTGACCCCGGGTTCACACTGCGCCTGTGGCGCCCCCATCCGGTGGCATGACAACATTCCCGTCGTGAGCTGGTTTGTGCTGCGGGGCCGGGCCCGTTGCTGCGGCCGTCCGTTCAGCTTCCGCTACCCGTTCGTGGAGCTGCTCACGGCCGCGCTGTTCCTGGCGTGCTGGCTGGCGTTTCCGCCCGCGAAGGCCCTGTGCGGGATGCTGCTTTGCGCGGCGCTGATCTGCGCAACGTTCATCGACCTCGACCACATGATCATTCCCGACACGTTCACGGTCGGGCTGGCGGTGGCGGGCGTCCTGCTCTCGTTCCTCCTGCCCTCGCTTCATGGGCGCCAGCACGAGCTGTTTGTCGTTGCGAGCCTGCGCTCCGGCGTCGACGGCGCCGTGGGGCTGCTGGTGGGTTCCGGCCTGGTGCTGTGGATCGCGCTCGTAGCGGAGATGATCCTGAAAAAGGAGGCGATGGGCTTCGGCGACGTGAAGTTCGTCGGCGCGATCGGCGCGTTCACCGGCTGGCAGGGCG
>CAZKDK010000023.1:0-14211 GCA_964551145.1 uncultured Opitutaceae bacterium
GGACCGTGACGGTCGGCACCAGGAGGCCGGCGAGCAGGGCGGTGAAGAAGACGACGTAGGGGGCCGCCGAGAACACCCACGACGCGTGCTCGGAGATCACCATGTCCTTGCGCAGGGTCTTCGCGAGGTCGAGGTAGGGCTGCCAGACCGGCGGCCCGCGGCGGTTCTGCAGCCGGGCCTTCGCCCGCTTGATCAGGCCGCTCACCAGCGGCGAGAGCGCCAGCAGCAGCCCCGTCTGCACGATGATCGCAACGACGTCGGGTTTCATAGGGCGAACAGGAGCAGCAGCAGCAACGTGACGAAGATGTAGGTGAGGTAGGCCTGCAGGCTGCCGGCCTGCAGCGCACGCATGCGCCGGGAGGCCCGCCAGACCAGCCAGGTAAGCGGCCGGTAGATGCGCGTCTGGAACACCTCCTCGACATGGCTCTCAAACCGGAGGTTCTTGGCGAAATAGGGGGAGAAATCGTATTCGCGCTGCACTTCGCGGCGCGGGCGGAACAGCGCCTTGAAGATCATCCGGATCGGCTTCGAGAATCCGGTGGCGGTGTATTCCATGCGGGGTGTCAGGCCCGCCAGACCGCAGTCCCAGGTCGGCCCGCGGCGCACGCGGGCGCGCCGCCCGAACAGCAGCCACAGCGCGAGCGGCACCGGCAGCAGGCAGACGGCCGTGAGCAGCAGGCCCGCCGGCGACACGGTCCCGCCGGTGGCGGTGGCGCCGGACAGCACCCACCCGCCGGCCGTGCCGAGCCGGGCGACGATCGACTGGCCGGAGAGCTGCCGCACGACCGGGTCCAGCAGCCGGAGGAACTGGATCGGGAACAGCCCCAGGACGACGCAGACCGCGGCCAGCAGGCCCTGCGCAACCAGCATGATCGCCGGTGCCTCGCAGGCCTCGGCCGCGGGTCCACTCCGCGGCTGCGCGAGGAAGGTGATGCCGTAGGCCTTGACGAAGCACGCCGCCGCCAGGGCGCCGGTCAGGGCGAGCATCGCCCCGCTCAGGGGGAACATGAGGCGGATCAGGCTGGGCGTCGTGCCGAATCCCTGCAGCAGCGACTGGTAGGTGAGCCACTCGCTGACGAACCCGTTGAGCGGCGGCAGCGCCGAGATGGCGACCGCGCCCAGGAGGAAGCAGAACGCCGTGACCGGCATCCGTTTCACCAGGCCCCCCATCTCCTCCATGTTGCGCGTGTGGGTGGCGTGGACGACCGCGCCGGCGCCCAGGAACAACAGCCCCTTGAACACCGCGTGATTGAGCGTGTGGTACAGCCCGGCGGCCAGCGCCAGCGCCGCCAGCACCGGGTGATCGGTGTGCAGGAACATCAGGGCGGCGCCCAGGCCCATCAGGATGATGCCGATGTTCTCGATGCTGTGGTACGCCAGCAGCCGCTTGAGATCGTGCTCCATCAGGGCGTAAAGCACCCCGAGCACCGCGGACAGGGTGCCGATCACCAGCACGGTGACGCCCCACCAGTTGGGCGGCGGACCCATGAAATCGAAGCAGACGCGGGCCAGCCCGTAGATGCCGGTCTTGATCAGCACGCCCGACATCATCGCGGACACGTTGCTGGGGGCGGCCGGGTGGGCCACCGGCAGCCAGATGTGCAGGGGTATGATGCCCGCCTTGACGCCGAAGCCGGCCAGAAAAAGGAGGAAGGCCGCGTTGCGGGACCCCGCGGTCATCTTCGCCCCGATCACATGGAACCCCGCGAAGTCGTAGCCGCCGGAGGCCCGGAACAACAGCAGGAAGCCCAGGATCAGGCAGCCCGTTCCGATGTGCGACATGACGAAGTAGAGCACGCCCGCGTTGCGCGACTCGTCGCGCTCATGCTCATAGCTGACGAGGAAGAACGTCGCCAGGGCCATGATCTCCCACGCGATCAGGAAGAAGAACGCGTTGGCGCTCAGGAAGACGACCGTGGTCGCGAGCAGCGCCGCATTGAAGAAGGCGCCCAGCACCCCGATGTTCTTGCGCCCATAGAAACTGCGCGCGTAGCCCATCGAATAGAGCGAGAGCGCCACGGCGAGCAGGGAGACGAGCAGGCCGAAGAACAGACCCAGCGCATCCAGCCGGATGGTGAACTGGACGTAGGGCACCAGCGACGGGAGCAGCTGCACCGTCTCGGATCCGTGGGGCGCACCAAGGGCCAGCCCGGTGACGCAGGCGACCACGCCGCCGAGCGCGCTCAGCGCGGAGAGCCCGAACGCGGAGTAATTGGCGGCTTTCCCGGCGCGCAGGCACACGAGCCCGGCGACGATCCCGGCGGCGTATCCCGCCAGGGTGAGGCGCAGCAGGCAGAGTGGCAGGAGATCCATGGACGGCGGTCAGCGCGACGCGGCCGACGGTTTCGGACGCAAAAAAATCGTGGTCATCAGGTGTTGAAGTCTGGCGGTTGTTTTCAGCGGGCGCCCGCGGCAGCCGGCGGCGCGGGCATGGGCTGGCCGTGCAGCGCGACCTGCCGGAAGGCGGCCAGGATTCCGTCCGCCCCGGCCGCGGCGAAAACCGAGTCGAGCAGCGGCCGCGTCGCCGAAAGGCGGGCCAGCCCCGAGACCAGCGGCAGGTAGTGGCCGGGCCGGTCGGCGGGCACGGCGAGCAGAAAGACCAGGCGGACGCGGTGCGTGACCTCCGGGCCCCAGGCGAATGCTTCGTCGCTGCGCCCGAACGCAAACACCAGCTCCTTCAGGCCCGCGAGGCGCGCGTGCGGAAAGGCCATGCCCGCCTCCATGTCGGTGCTCAGCAGAAACTCGCGATTCAGCGCCTCGTGATAGAACGGGAGCCAGTCGGGCACGCCGCCCTCCCGCTGCATCACGAGACTAAGTTCGTGAATCGCCGCGGTGGCGTCCCGGGCCCGCAAATGCGGAACGATCAACCCCGCCTTGGTGAAATCCGCCAAGTTCATGACGAACGGAGAAAGGGAGGATTCAGGCCACGACCGCCGGAGTCTTCCGGATAGGTTTCGTGGCCGGCGCCTCGGCCGCCTCGGTCGCCTCCTCGGGGTCGAGCAGCAGGTAGCGGCCGCAGCTCTCGCACAGATAGAGGTCCTTGGGACGTACGAGACTGGCGGCTGTGCCCGCGGACACCCGCACGTGACACTCGCAGCAGACGCCATGGCGGACCAGCGCCACGCCCCTGCGGCCCTGTTTGATGATGCGATCGAAATGCCCGAGCACGGGCAGCGGTACGTTCTTGCGCAACTGCCGGATCTTCGCCTCCTGTTCCGGCGTCACGCGCGAGGACTTCAGAAGCAGCTGTTGCAGGGCAAACAGATTCTCCACCATCGCTTTCATGCCGCCCCCTATGCAAGGATCGTGCCGTGGATCGCGGACATTTCCTAGTATCTAAATATCAATTACTTGTATCCGGACATCCACTCCAAGGCCCCGGCCGCGGCCCCGGGGCCGCCCGCGCTGGTGCAATCTTTGCGCGTTGCCGGGGTGCGTCTGTGCAGGCTTGCTGCGGCACCCAGCGCCTGCCCCCGGGGGCTGCGGACTCAAAATAAAAATCCGGGCGATCACTCCGCCCCGGCGCTGCGAACTGCCCTGGGGTCGTGATCGGCCCGGATCGAGGTACTCTACGAAAAGTCCGGCCTTTCGGAGGCCTTCCGCGGGGATTCCGGGTTCAGGCCTTCTTCCGGCCCTTCCTGGCTTTGCCAGCGATCGGCTGCGCGGGAGCGGCGGCCGGAGGCGGCGTCGGTGCTGTCGCGACGGGCACGGCGGGAGCCGGAACCGGCGCGGGCGCGGCTTGGACAGGAGTGACGGGTGCTGCAACTGGATTATCCATGGATGAATTCGGTTTTCAGATTGAATCGGCCGAGGCCGTCGTGGCTCCGGCGCGTCAACCGGGCCTGCATCGCACGTGCCGATCGTCCGCAGCACGGTTCAACGGGCTGGCGCCAAACCGGTTGCGGGTCCCGATCCCCGCTACGCCAGTCGCAACCCGGATGCCGCCACCAGCCTCCGCGGGCAAATTGTGCACCCGCGCCGCGGGCGACGTGCAGGCATCCGGTTCAGCGTTAGAATGGGCGGCACCGGCCGCCGACGGCCCCGTCAGGGCCTGCCCGGCTTCCGTTCGTCGACCAGTCCGTATTGCTTGAGTTTGTACTGGAGCGCGCGCCGGCTGATGCCGAGCATCCGGGCCGCCGCCTCGCGATTCGAGGTCTCCTTGGTCAGGGTCTGGCGGATGAGGAGTTTCTCGACCTCCGCGAGAGTCATGCCCGGCCGGATCGAGAAGCTCGCCGCGTTCCGGTCGTGCGCCTGCAGAAAGTCGGGCAGGTCCGCGATGCCGATCTCGGCGCCGGGGCAGGTCAGGACGACGCGTTCGACCACATTGCGCAGCTGGCGCACATTGCCCGGCCAGGGGAACCGCTGGCAAAGCTGCATCGCCTCCGCCGCGAGGCGCTTCTGGCGGCGCTTGTGCTTGGCGGAGAACTGGACGAGGAAGGTCTCGACCAGCAGCGGGATGTCCTCGGCGTGGTCGCGGAGCGGCGGCACGCTGATCGGCACGATGTGCAGCCGGTAGAACAGGTCCTCGCGGAACTTGCCCGCGGCGACGGCCTCCTGCAGCTGCTTGTTGGTCGCGGCGATCACGCGCACGTTCACCCGGATGAGGTCGGTGCCGCCGACCACGCGGAAACAGCCGTCTTCCAGCACCCGGAGGATGTCGCCCTGCCCCTTCGGCGCGAGGTCGCCGATCTCGTCGAGAAAGAGCGTGCCGCCGTCGGCCAGCTGGAAGCGGCCCGGCTTGCTGGCCACCGCGCCCGTGAATGCGCCCTTCGCGTGGCCGAAAAGCTCGGCCTCGAGGAGCTGCTCGGGCAGCGCGGCGCAATTCACGAAGATGAACGGGCGCTCGGCCCGCGCGCTTTTCGCGTGGATCATCCGCGCGACGATCTCCTTGCCCGTGCCGCTCTCCCCCTCGATCAGCACCGTGACTTCGCTGCGCGCCACCTCGTCCGCCAGCCGGACGATGCGCCGGATCGCCTCGCTGTCGCCGACGAGCAGGCTGGGCTCCGAGCGTTTTCGCAGCCGCAGGCGCAGCTCGCTGTTCTCCGACACCACCGATTGGAACTCGAGCGCCTTGAGCACCAGCGCCCGCAGGCGCTGCATGTCGAGCGGTTTGGTCAGATAATCGTAGGCGCCCTCCTTGAGCGCCTCGACGGCGCTGGGCACCGTGCCGTAGGCGGTCATCAGGATGAACAGCGTGTCGCGGCTCGTCCGGTGCGCCTCCTTCAGCAACTCCAGGCCGCCCATCTCCCCCATGCGCACGTCGGTGAGCACCAGATTGTAGAGGCGCCGGGCCATCAGGTCGAGCGCCTGGCGCGCATCATTGGCGGCGTCGACGGCATAGCCTTCGCGCCGCAGCGCCTCCTGCACGCCCGCGCAGAGCCCGCGCTCGTCGTCCACCACCAGGATGTTGATCTTCGACTTATCCATGGTCCCCGCCTCCCCGCAGCGGCAGTTGCAGCGTGAAGGCCGCGCCGCCGTCCGGGCGGTCGTCGACCGTCACCGTGCCGCCGTGCGCCGTCGCGATCTGCTGCACGATCCACAGGCCCAGGCCGCTGCCCCCGGACTTGGTCGTGAAGAACGGCTCGAAAATCGCCGCGCGCTTCTCCCCGGGCACTCCCGGCCCGTTGTCGCTGACGCGGATCGCACAGGTTCCAGCCCCCGGATCGGCGCGCACGCGGACCTCGATCCGGCCGTCGCGCTCGACCGCCTGGATGGCATTGATCACCAGGTTGATGACCGCCTGCTTCAACTGGGCCGGGTCGGCGGTCATCGGCGGCGCCTCCCCCGTCTCCAGGACCAGCTCGATGCCGCGGGCCGCCGCCTCGGGCCGGAGAAGATCGCAGACATAGCGGACGACGTCGGAAACAGCGACGACCTGGAAGTCGGCGGACGACGGCCCCGCCAGATTCAGGAACTGGCGCATGAGGTTCTCGAGGCGCTGCAGCTCGCTGCGGATGATTTCGAACCGCCCGACGGTCTGCGCCTTCAGCGCCGGCGCGGCCTGAGCCACATCCTCCTCGAGCAGCTGGACATGAATGGCCAGCGAGCTGAGGGGGTTGCGGATCTCATGCGCCAGACGCGACAGCAGCCGCGCCAGCAACTGCTGCTTTTCCTGCGCCGCCACCTTCGCGAGATCCGGTCCGAGCGCGTCTGCCAGGGCTCTTTCCACGGTTCAGAGGCTACCCCAGCTCCCGCGCGGATTCCAAGCTGCATTCGGCCGCGCCCCTCGGGCGGGAATCCACCCGACCCCGGGGTCGGGACGGAAGCGCGCTCATGGCGGCGGCGCCAGGCCGTAATCCTGCAGCGGGACGCCGCGCGCCTCCAGGGCGGCCCGGAGATCCGCCAGGTCGAGGCCGGCGCCGGGGCGGAGGCCATGCTCGCGGAACCAGCCCTGGTTCATCTCGAGCGCGAACTGCACCCGGTCACCCCGCGACCGCACCGGCGTCTCGTCGAAGGGATACATCGCATGCACCTCCTCCAGTTTTCCCGAGCGGCCAAAAAAGCCGATGTCGAGCGGCAGGGGCGTGTCGCGCATCCAGAAGCCCAGCGCCTGCGGCTCGCGGTAGACGAAGAGCATGCCCTGGTCCGGCGCGAGGTCGCGCCGCTCCATCAGGCCCCGAGCCATCTCGGCCTCCGAGACGGCCACCTGCAGGCGCACCGGCTGGCCGCCGACCCGGATCGTGAACCAGTCGCCGACCGTCCTGGGCGGCGCCGCCGGCGCGCTCCGGTTGCAGCCATCGGCGACCGCCAACAGAGCCAGGGCCAGCACCGCCCTGCCCGCCCGACCCAATCGATGCACAAATGCGCGAAACATCTTTGCGTTTTCTCCGGATTTCGTGGGTAATGCGAGCCCGGATCCGATTCAATCCACATCCGCCGTGCCCACGCCGCCGCCGCTGCTTTACGCCGATTCCTCCCACAATCCGGACCAGCGCTATTTTGCGCGGGTCGCGGTGCCCGATCCCTTCATGTCGTTCCGCGCGGGCCGGCGCCGGGTGTGCGCGGTCAGCGCACTGGAGTTCGGACGGGTGAAGCGCGATTCCGCGTTCGACGTTGTGCTGCCGCTTGAAGACTGGCTCGAACAGGCGCGCCGGCGCTGGCCGGACCGCCGCATCGGCCCCGCGGAGGTCATCGTGCTGCTGGCCGCCCGCCACCGGCTCGGGGAGTTTGCGATCGCGGACGACTTTCCCGCCGGCGTCGCGTTCAAGCTCCTGCGCTACGGCCTCAAGCTGACGCCCGCCGGCGCCATGCTCTTCCCGGAACGGGAAATCAAGAAGCCGGCCGAGGTCGCCGCCCTCCGCGCGGGCAACCGCTGCGCGGCCCGCGGCATCGCCGCCGCCGAGGCGCTGCTGCGCCGCGCGCGCATCCGCGGGCGCTGGCTCCAGGTTGGCGGCCGCAAGCTGACCTCGGAGGCGCTGAAGTTCGCCATCGAGACCGCGTGCCTTGGCGCCGGCGGCGTGTCGCTAGACACGATCGCGGCCGGCGGCGACCAGGCCTGCGATCCGCACGAGAGCGGCCACGGACCGATCCGGGCCAACGAGCTGGTCATCATCGACGTCTTTCCGCGCATCACGGCCACCGGGTATTATGGCGACATGACCCGGACCTTCCTGCGCGGGCGCGCCACCGACGCGCAACGCCGGCTGGTCGCCACCGTGCGGGCGGCCCAGCAGCTGGCCCTTGGCGCCATCCGCGCCGGCCTCAACGGGCGCGTGGTGCACACCAGCGTCGCCGACTTCTTCAAGGCGCAGGGCTATGTGACCCGCGCGATGCCGCGCGGATCGGAGGGGTTTTTCCACGGCCTGGGACACGGGCTCGGCCTCGCCGTGCACGAGTTGCCGCGCGTCGCCGGCACGGTGAACTACGAACTCAAGCGGGGCGCCGTCGTCACCGTCGAGCCCGGCCTCTACTATCCCGGCCTCGGGGCATGCCGGATCGAGGACGTCGTGCAGGTGACCGCGGGCCGTCCCCGGCTCCTCTCCGATTATCATTACGACTGGGAGTTGCGCTGAGAGGCTGGTGCGGAATCAAGCGGTTGCCGACGGCGGGCCGGGCTCCCACCAGGCCGGCCAGTTGGTTCGGCCTCGCGGAAGCCGGGTCACCCGGCAGAATTGTCACGCTTCATGGCGAAGCGGCGCACCATGACACGAAACCCGATCAATACTGCAGCCCATGCCCGAGCTAGCTGAGGTGGAGTTCTATCGAAAACGATGGAGTGCCGGGCTCGGCCGGCGCGTGCGCTCCGTCCGGCTGCATCCCCGCGCCAGGGTCTTTCGCGGATGCCCGGTCCGCGAACTCGCGCGCGGGCTCACCGGGTCGATCCCGCGCTCCTCGGCGGCAGCCGGCAAGCAGCTGCTGTTCCGATTCACCGGCGGCTGCTGGCTGGGAATCCACCTGGGCATCAGCGGCGAGCTGATCAGGGCGGCCGCCGGCTACGTCCCGCGGAAGCATGATCACCTGGTGTTGGCTCAGCGCGACCAGTGCCTGGTCTTCACGGACCCGCGCATGTTCGGCCGCATCGAGTTCGCAGTCGGCGCCGCCCCTCCGGATTGGTGGTCGCAGATCGCCCCGCCGATTCTGTCGCCGGCATTCACCGTCGATGCGGTGGCGTCCTTCCTGCGCCGGCGCGCGCGGACACCCGTCAAGGCGGTGCTGTTGATGCAGGAGCGCTTCCCGGGCATCGGCAACTGGATGGCCGACGAAATCCTCTGGCGGGCCGCGATCCACCCGCGGCGTGCGGCGGGTGCGCTCACTCCGGCCGAGAATCGTGCCGTGTGGCGCGAAAGCCGCCGAGTTTGTCGGCTTGCCCTGCGCGTCATCGCCGGCTCCGGCGATGACGTTCCGCCCGCCCTGAACAGCCGAATCCCCGATTCCTGGCTCTTCAACCATCGTTGGAAAGACGGCGGCCGCTGTCCCCGAACCGGCTCCCGGCTGGTCCGCGAGCGGATCGGCGGACGCACAACCTGTTGGTCGCCGGGTCGGCAAAGCCTGCCCGCCTGACCCGACCGCCCGCACGTCGGCGGTGCAAATGCCGGTCTGAAGTGAGGCGACCGGCTGGCTCATCAAAACGACACCTACTGGCTGTTTGGCTGTATTCAGCCAGCGCGTGGTTTTATAATCTATTGATCTCCAGATTATTCTGATTAACAAGCAATATCATTGTTTCCTGTAGACGCTCCCGTCAATTTCACCCAAAGAGCAGCCATTTGATGCACAGAAAACTCGACCATTTGGTTTTGCACTGCCATCTTTCGCCCGCGTTCGCCGTCTCTGCCGCAGCCAAGTGACCGACTGGCCGGCGTTTCTTCTGCCCCAGAAACCCCATGTCCCTCGCAACCTGCCGCCCGGTTCATCTCCGCTGCGAGTATTTTGAGAATCCCCTCGGCCTTGACGAGCGGCAGCCGCGTTTGAGCTGGTGGCTTGACGCCGGGCACCGTCGGGGTGCGCGGCAAACGGCGCGGCAGGTTCTGGTGTCGTCCGAGCCCGGCGGGCCGCCGGACCTTTGGGATAGCGGCCGGACCGCCTCGGACGCCTCGCTTCACATCGCCTATGCCGGAAGACCGTTGCGCTCGCGTCAGCGCGCCTGGTGGCGGGTGCGGGTTTGGGACGAGCACGGGCACCCGGCCGAGTCCACCGAACGGGCGTTTTGGGAGATGGGTTTGATCGAACGCGCCGACTGGCGGGCGCAATGGATCGCCGGCACGCTCACGGGCGGACGCTGGACGTCCGTTCCCGCCCCCTATCTGCGGAAGACCTTCTTTGTCGGCGCGCGCGTGACGCGCGCCCGGCTCTATGCCACGGCGCTCGGCCTGTATGAGGCGCGGCTCAACGGCCAGCGGGTCGGCGATATCCAGCTGGCGCCGGGCTGGACCGACTACCGCCGGCGCGTGCATTACCAGACCTTCGATGTCACGGCCCTGCTGGTCGTGGGCGACAACACGCTCGGGGCCATTCTGGGCGACGGGTGGTATTGCGGGCACGTCGGCTGGCGGGGGCGCCAGCTCTACGGCGACCGGCCCAGGTTCCTCGCCCAGCTGGTGATCGACTATCTGGACGGCCGCACCGATTACATCGGCACCGATTCCACCTGGAGGTTCGCGTACGGGCCGCTGCTGGAAAGCGATCTGCTCATGGGCGAGAGCTACGACGCCCGGCTCGAGTTTCCCGGATGGGACAAACCCGCCTTTGACGACCGCGGCTGGCTGCCGGCTCGCGTCGGCAACGGCGCGAGCATCGCCGTCGAGGCGATGCGCGGCCCGCCGATCCGGATGCGGCACGAGTTCAAGGGCCGGCTGATCAACGATTCCACGGAAAACCGGCGCGGCCGCCTGCGCCGCTACGACCTGGGCCAGAATCTGGCCGGCCGCGTGCGGCTGCGAGTCAAGGGCCCGGCGGGCGCCGCGCTTGCGTTGCGCCACGCCGAGATGCTCGACGCCGACGGCCGCCTCTACCTGGCCAACCTGCGCACGGCCCGCGCGACCGATCGCTTCACCCTGCGCGGCGACCCGGACGGGGAGACGTGCGAGCCACGCTTCACGTTTCACGGCTTCCGCTACCTCGAGGTAGAGAGCAGCGACCCGGATGTGGCGATCGAAGACGTGACCGGAGTGGTCCTGCATTCCGATCTGCCGGTCACCGGCGAGTTCTCCTGCTCCGATCCGCTCGTCAACCAGCTTCAAAAGAACATCCAGTGGAGCCAGCGCGGCAACTCTCTCGATGTGCCGACGGACTGCCCGCAGCGTGACGAGCGCCTCGGCTGGACGGGCGACGCCGCCGCCTTCATCGACACCGCCGCGTTCAACATGGACGTAGCCGCCTTCTTCCGGAAATGGCTGCAGGATCTTGCCGACGCCCAGACCGAGCAGGGCACGATCCCGGCCGCCGCGCCGGCCTGCGACAATCTTCCGACCGACGGCGGTCCCGCGTGGGCCGACGCCGCGGCGGTGTGCCCCTGGGCCCTCTACGAGCGTTTCGCCGACCGGCGGCTGCTCGAGCGGCATCTGGCGCCGGCGATGCGATTCGTCGACCAGGTGCGGGCGGCCCACCCCGACCTCATCCGGCGGAGCACGGCCGGGCCCCTGGCCGGCTACGGCGACTGGCTCGCACCCGATGACAGCGGCAAACTGGAGGGCGGCACGCCCCGCGATCTCATCGGGACGGCGTACTTCGCGCACAGCGCGCGACTGGTCGCCACGATGGCCGCCGCGCTCGGCCGGAAGGTCGAGGCCCGCAAATACTCGGCCCTGGCCGACGCGGTGCGCACCGCGTTCCAGCGCAAGTTCGTCGGACGGGACGGGGCGCTGCTCGCGCCGACCCAGACGGCCTGCGTGCTCGCGCTGCAGTTCGACCTGCTGGCCCCGAAACATCGCGCCCGCGCGGGCGCCGATCTGGTCGCGAATCTCGAGGCCCGCGGCTGGCGTCTCGCGACCGGCTTTGTCGGCACGCCTCATCTGCCGCACGTCCTCACCGCGGCCGGGCGCATCGAGGTCGCCTACCGGCTGCTGCACCAGCGCCAGCGGCCTTCGTGGCTCTACCCCGTCACCCAGGGCGCGACGACCATCTGGGAGCGCTGGGATGGCTGGACGCACGACGCCGGGTTCCAGAACCCCGACATGAACTCGTTCAACCATTATGCCTGCGGGGCCATCGGCAGCTGGCTCTACTCGGTCGTGGCCGGCATCGAGGTGGATCCGGAGCATCCCGGCTTCAAGCGCTTCCGGCTGCAGCCGCGGCCAGGCGGGAGCCTTTCGTCGGCGCGCGGAAAGCTCGCCTCGCCTTACGGAGAGATCGCGAGCGCCTGGCGGTCGGGTCCGCGCCGTTTCGACTGGGAGGTCACTGTTCCCGCGAACACCGCCGCCACCGCCCGGCTGCCGGTACCGCCGAGGGCCAGGATCGCCGAGAGCGGCAAGTCACTCGACCACGCCCCGGGCGTGTCCAAGGTCACGCGGCGCAAGGAGGCGGTCACCTGCGAACTGGCGGCCGGTCGCTACCGCTTTGCCGCGGAGTGGACTGCGGAGAAGGCCTGAGCGGCGGTGGATCCGGATCGGTCGCGGGCCGGCCCCGGGATTGCATGGCCAGGCGCGTCGAATTGTGGCCAAAACATACCATGTCCCGTCTTCGCCTTGACGAACTGCTCGTTCGACGCGGCCTCGTCGCGTCGCGCGCCCAGGCCCGGGCCCTGATCATGGCCGGCCGGGTGCGGCGGGGAACCGAGCGCCTCGACAAGCCGGGGCGCGAATACCCGGACGATGCCGTGATCGCGATCGAGCAGCCGCCGCGCTACGTGAGCCGCGGAGGCGAGAAGCTCGCCGCCTTCCTCGCCCGGTTCGTCCCCGACGTGCGGGGCTCCCAGGTGCTTGACGTGGGGGCGTCGACCGGGGGGTTCACGGACTGCCTGCTCCAGGCCGGGGCCGCCGGAGCGACATGCGTCGACGTCGGCCGCGGCCAGCTGCATGCGCGCCTCCGGGCCGACCCGCGCGTCGTCAATCTCGAAAAGACCAATGCCCGGCACCTGCGGCCGGGCGACCTGCCCCGCTCCGCCTACGATCTCGTGGTGATGGACCTCGCTTTCATCTCCCTCAAGACCGTGCTGCCCGCGATCTGGCCGTTTGTCCGCCCCGGCGGCATGCTCATTGCGCTGGTCAAGCCGCAGTTTGAGGCCGGCAAGCGCGAGGCCGACCGGGGCCGCGGCGTGATCCGCGACCCCGCCGTCCGGGCTGCGGCGCTGGCCGGCGTGACGGAGTTCGCCCTCGCGCAGCTGCCCGGGGCCGTTCTCGCCGGCTCGATGGATTCCCCGATCGCCGGCGCGGACGGCAATCGGGAGTATCTGCTCGGCCTGCAGAAAACCGGATGAAGCCGCCACCCGCCGCGCCCGGCGGAACGCGGTGAAGATCGCGCGAATTGGTGTTCATTAATGCCCGCCGGTGCTCTAGCCTGCCTCAAGCCATGCAACCCATCCGCCGCCTCGCCTTCGTGATCAACCAGCTGAAAGTCGGCGCGCCGGAGCTCGCCGAGGTGCTCATGTCCGCGGCGCGGCGGGCCGGCGTGGATCTGGTCGAAACAACGCGGATTCCGGTGCCGGACGATTTCCTGCAGGGATTCGATGCCTGCTGCGTGATCGGCGGGGACGGCACGCTCCTCGGGGTCGTCAAGGCCGCGGCGCGCGCCCAGGTGCCGGTGATCGGGGTGAACCGCGGCAGCCTCGGTTTCCTGACGACCTTCTCCTCGGACGAGGCCCGCGCCCATTTCGCCGAACTCCTGGCGGGCGGCTACCGCGTGGCGCAGCGCTCCCTGCTCGATTGCTCCACCGGTCCCGGCCAGCATGAGCTCGCCCTGAACGACGTGCTGATCAAGGACGAGGTCAATTCGCGGCTGGTCCGCCTGGAGGTCTTTGCCGCCGACGAACTGGTGACCGACTACCATTGCGACGGGCTCATCTTCAGCACCCCCACCGGCTCCACGGCCTACAATCTCTCCGCGGGCGGACCCCTGATCCATCCCGCGGCGGAGGTCATCGCCATGACGCCCGTCTGCCCGCACACCCTCAGCAACCGCTCGATCATCTTCCGCCACGACATCAAGCTGCGCGTCTTCAACCGCATGGACCACTCGCGGCTGCTGGTGGCGGTGGACGGACAGCGCAACCTCACTTTTTGCGAGGGCGCCCCGGTGGAGATCTCGAACTCGCCGCTCAAGATGCTGCTGGCGCAGCGGTTGGACTATTCCCATTTCTCGGTCGTGCGCACCAAGCTCAACTGGTCGGGTGGCGCGGCAGCGGCCGGCAGCTGACCGCCGGCGGCCCCGCCCGCGCCGTTTCGCCGGCGCCCGCCGTCGCGAGCGCCGGCAACCACAAACGTGTGCGCGCTCCCGCTACGGCGCCGCCGGGACCGGGCCATCGGCAGCCGCCTCTGACTGGATCGCGTCGCCGCCGGCATTGGGCGCGCCCGCGGCTGGCCGTGCCGCCGGGTCTGCCGCGGAAGCGACGCCAACGGTCGCCGCCCGGCTTCCGGCGGCTGACTTGCGGCGCTCGGCGTCCGCCGTGGCGGCGGCGAGTTCGTCCTCGTCCAGCACGCCGTTCCGATTCCGGTCGTACCGGGCCAGCTTGCGCGCCTCGGCCGCCGCGGCCACCTCGGCGGCGCGAACCTGCCGGCCCTTTCCCGCGTCGGCCCGCCGGGCGTCGCGTTCGCTCCGGTCGAGCTTGCCGTCGTGATT
>CAZKDK010000023.1:14221-21681 GCA_964551145.1 uncultured Opitutaceae bacterium
CGACGTTCCGGTTCAGGTCTTACCGGTCAATATTGGTCAGCTCGGCCGCCCTCCGGGTTTCCCGGGCCGCCCGCTGCCTGTCCCGGTCGGCCTGCCAGGCGGCCCGTTCGCCTTCATCGAGCACGCCGTCGCGGTTGCGGTCGAATCGCTTGAGGACCGCGGGGGACACACCGCCGTCGTCGGCCGCGGTCGCGGAGACGGAGACCAGCGGCAACCCGGCAAGGGCCGCCGCGCACACTGCGAGGATATAGGGGATGTTTTTCATAAACACAAAAACTCCCTACTTTCCTCTTTCGCGCTGGCAAGCGCTATTTTTCCTCCTGGCGCCCGCCCGTCAGGGCTTCACCACGAGCTGGGTGCGGAGTTCCGGCAGGAAGGCGGCCTGCGCGAGGCGCTGGAGGTCGGCCGCCGTCACCGCATCGACATGGGCATCGTAGTTCTTCCAGTCGTTGACCGGCAGGCCGTACAGCGCCTTCAGGCCGGCCTGCATGGCGCGGGCGGAATTGGTCTGAAGGCCCATCCGCTGCCCCGCCTTGAGGCGCGTCTGGCACCGTTCCAGTTCCGCGGGCTCCACCTCGCCCCGCCGGAGCCGGGCGACCTCGGCATCGATCTCCGCGAGCACCTCCGGATACCGCTCCGGGTCGGTGCCCGCCAGAAAGCAGAACATCGCCGTCTCCAATCCGACGATACGGGTCGCGCGGACGAAATAGGCCAGCCCCTTCTCGTCCCGGACCCGTTCGAACAGGCGCGAGGACAGGCCGCTGAAAAGCTCCTCGGCCACCTCGCTCACATAGTAGCCCGGCGCCAGGAGTCCCGGCCCGGGGAAGGCCTGGAACACGACCGCCTGCTGCCGCGCCTGCCTTTCGACGAAGTCGCCGACGTCGGCCGGCCGCGCGAGGCCGCCCGCCGCCGGCGCGAGCCGGCCGCGCGGCAGGCGCGCAAGCAGGCGCGCGAGTTTCGCCTCCAGCCGGCCCGGCGGGAAATCCCCCGCCACGGCGAGGACGGCATTGCCCGACACCACGAGGCGGCGGTGCAGGGCGGCCAGGTTCGCGGGGGCCAGCGCCCGGAGCCCGGCCTCGTCGCCGTTCACGTCGACGGCGAAGGGATGGCCTCCGAAGAAACGCTGGCGCAGGCGCTTCTCCCCGAACGTGACGACATCGTCGGCATCCTCCTGCAGTTCGGCGAGCTGGGCGGCGCGCTCGGTCTCGAACGTGGCGCGGGCGAAGGTCGGGGTCAGCACCGCATCGGCGAGCAGACCGAGCGCCCGGTCGAGATCGGCGGGCAGCACCTCGAGGGCGAGGCCGAAACTGTTGTTGCCCGCCATCGGATTGAACGAGCCGCCGACATCCTCGATGATGCGGGCGACCTCCGCGGCGGAGTGACGCCGGGTGTCCCGCGTCAACAGGGTTGCCAGCAGTTTGGTGGCGCCGCGCCCGGCGGCCTCCTCGTAGAGCGGACCCCCGCGGAAGAGGAGCCGCAGATGTAGATTGGGCACGCGCGCGTCGCGCTGCGTCAGGAGGCGGGCGCCGCCGGCGACCGCGGTTTCGAGGAAATCCGGAAGGGCGGCCGGGCCGGCGGAGCGGCGGACCGGGGCGGTCCGGGCGGCGCTTGCGGCCGGGTTGATCGACACGGAGGTGACCCGGCCGGCAATCAGGTAGGTTCCGACAACGCGCCGGAGATCGGCGGCCGTGAGCGCACGGAGCCGGGAGAAATAGGTCCGGCTGTAGTCGAGGTCGCCGGCCACGACCTCGGCCGCGCCGAGGCGCGAAGCCTCCCCGGCCATGGTCTTGCGCGTGTTGATCTCGCCCACGACCGTCTGCCGGATCGCCCGGGCCACCCGCGGGGCGGTGAAGCCGCGGGCGGCGCAGCGCGCGAGGTCGCGGAGGACCGCGGCAGTCGCCGCCTCGCGCCGATCCGCCTCACAGGTGAAGCTGATGGTGAAGAGGCCGACGGACCCGGGGCTCCAGGACTGCGCATCGATCGTGTGGACCAGCCCGGACTTGTCGCGGATGGACTGCCAGAGAATCGAGCTGTTGCCAAATCCCAGGATGGTGGCCACGAGATCGAGCGCGGGGGCGTCCGCATGCGAGAGACCGGGGATCTGCCAGCCCAGTCCGGCCCGGGTCAGCTGCACGTCCTCGAACAGGTGGCGATCGCGCCGGGCCAGCTGGAGCGGTTCCTCCGGCACCGGCACCGGCGCGAGCGGCGCGCGCGCGACGGACCCGAAATGCCGCCCGACGAGTTCGCGCACGGCCGCGGGTTCGAATGCGCCCACGACGACGACGACCAGGTTGTTCGGAACGTAGCGCGCGCGGTAATAGGCGAGCAGGTCCTCGCGCGAGACGCCGGCGAACACGTCGCGGTAGCCGATCACCGGATGCCGAAACGGGTGCTCGCGGAAGGCCGTCGCGAACAGGGCCTCGCCGAGGCGGTGATCGGGGTCGTCCTGCCCCATGTCGATTTCCCGCAGGATGACGTCGCGCTCCCGCGCCACCTCGTCGGCCGGCAGGGTCGAGTTGAGCACGATGTCGGCGAGGACATCGACGGCCAGGCCCGTGTGTTCAACGGGCACGTCGACATAGTACACCGTGTGGTCGAAGGTGGTATAGGCGTTGAGGTGGCCGCCGTGGGCCTGCACCGTGGCCGCGATGTCGCGGCCGGTGCGGCGTCCCGTGCCCTTGAACAGCATGTGCTCGAGGAAATGCGAGAGGCCCGCGCCCATCCGGGTGCCCTCATGGATGCTGCCGGTCTTCACCCAGACCTGCACGGACGCGAGAGCCGCGGCGGTATCGCGTTTGAGCAGAACGGTGAGTCCGTTGGCGAGGACGAGGCGTTCCGGCGGATCGCGCCAGAAGCGTTCGAGCAGCGAGAAATCGGCGGATGAAACACGCATGAAGGATGGAGGCGGCTCGTGTCCGCGCGCTCCGGGCGGGCCCGCCGTGCCCGTCGGATCGCGCTACGCGGACTCGATGGTCTTGGTCGGCGGCTCGGATGGCTTCCGGCCGGCCGGCCGGAAAGGCTTCACAAACGCCTCGTCGAAATCGTAAAGGTCGGCAAAATCCTCGCGCCGGTCATTGTCGGTCTTGCTGAAGATATTGTATTCGATCAGACTGAAGACGATGTTCCCGAAATCCGCGCACCGGTGGATTCCCCACGAGGCCAGCACCGTCTTGGTCATCGGCCCGAATTGCTCCAGGGCATAGGCCCGCAAGCCCTCGAGCAGCTCCCGGCCGGAGACATGCGGCGACTGCCGCACGCGGTCGGGCTCGTTCTTTTTCAGATTGCCGGCCGTGAACGCCAGACTCTGGCGAACAAACAGATACGCCTTCTTGTCGTAGCGTGTGTCCTCCCGACAAATGATGTCTACGACTTCGGAAAAATCCAAGTCCTGCATCGTAATGTAAGCAAGGAACTAGCACACGCCATTGCTGTCTGCAACCCTTCATGAGCCAGCATGAATCTTCGCCGCCGATTTCGCCCTCTGCGGTGCAATCCCTACGCATTCTGGGGCGATCTACCCAAGTCTCGGCGCAACGCCCTGGTATGAGCCCATTTGGCCGCTCGAAATCCGGCTTGCGTTGCCCGAAGTCGCGGTAAAAGGTAGGGCTCATTGCAAATTATTATTGCTCGCATCCAGAAATCAGCCTCTCCTATTCTTCGCGCCGATGATTGCTTCAACACAATCTAATCACCCGATTGCCAGCGTTCCGGAGGTAGGGAGGACGTCCAACCCCGTGGAACTCGCTTGCGCCCGCTTAAAGTCCGCTGGTTTGCGAATCACCCAGCCTCGGATCGCGATTCTCGAGGCGTTGAGCAGACGCGCGAGCCCGGCGAGCATTGAACAGCTTCACAAGGAACTGACCAACGATTCGTGCGACTTGGTGACGGTCTATCGCTGCCTGGCCGTCTTCGAGGAACTCGGCCTCGTGCGGCGCTGCTTCTTCCACAACGGCACCAGCCTGTACGAGATGAGCCTCGATCCGCCGTCCCACCACCACGTGGTCTGCAAGGTGTGCGGCAAGGTCGAGCGCCTGGACATCTCCCTGGCGGACGACGTCGAGCGGATGCTGCGGGATCGCGGCTATGACCAGGTCACGCACATGCTCGAGTTCTTCGGCACCTGTCCCGACTGCCGGAAGAAGGCTGCCTCCACGAACCCGATTGCGACCAGTGTCGCGCACTGAGGCGACCGGCCGGTTTTGACTCCACGCCGCGCGGCCCGACCGGGCCGCGCTTTTTGTATCCAGACGGCTCCGTCCGCCCGCCGCCGCCAGTCCACGCGCCGGTTTCCGACGTTACGGGATGACCGGCAGCGGCGCTGCCTGCGGCAACGGCGTCGCTCCGTGGTCCCGGTCCCATTGGCACGACGCCGGCTCGCAGCGACCGTCCTCCAGATCGGCCAGCAGGCGGAACGACCGCACGCCGGCACTGACCTCGATGACGATGGACGCCACGCCGGCTTCCGCCGGCACGGTGGAGGGCCCGACAATCCGGCCGCCGCCATCGAGGGTGAAGTTCACGGTCGAACGGTCGGTGACGCAGAGGGTGCCCCGCGGGTCGCAGATCCGGGCGTGGGCGATCAACAGATCCGGCTCCGCCGCATCCGCGCGCAATCCAAGATCGTCGAACCTGATTTCGAGGCGCGCCACCCTCCCCGGGGTTGAGACGGCGTGGGCCGCCCGCAGCTGGCCCCCGATGAATTCCGCCGCGGCGAGCGTCCCCGGCACGAAGGCCGGCAGTTCGAACTCGACCGGCGGATGCGGCAGGTGCCGCCCGCCACCGAACGGCGCCGGGCCGCGCCGCCCGAGCGACACCCCGTTCAGCCGCAATTCCACCTCGTCGCAATTGCTGAACACCTGGACCCGCAGATCGGACGACGGAGTCCAGTGCGAGGCGATAAACACCATGGGGCCGCCGTTCCAGCCGGGACCCTCCTCTCCGGGTTCTCGCTGGCTGCGGTAGAAATGATACGAGAACTTGGGCAGCCGGAAGACATCCATCACGCCGCAGGCGGCGCGCGCGGGATGGTCGCCGCGGGCGTAGTCGAACATCGACCACTGCCCGTCGAGCACCGCGGGCGATGCCAGCGTATCCTCGAGCGCGAGCCGGTGGTTCGCCGCCTGCTGGCGCATGCCGCGCTCGCCGTCGCCGCGGAACTTGCGGCTGTTGGCCTTCCCGGGCAGGAGGCCGGCCCCCGTCTTCTGGTCGAATCCCTCGCTGGCCGCGTAGAACTCCCAGTCGCCGTATTCGGCGATGACAAGCGCCTTGTCGCCGTTCCGCCAGTGGTGGATGCCACCGTGCTGCCGAGAACGGGTGAAGACGTCGAAGCGGTCGATCCAGCCGCAGGTGAACATCTGGTCGCCCGGGTATTCCTCGTGCCCGATCGCATGCAGCCGGGCCATGAACTCCTCGTCCATGGGCGTCTCGTTGAGTGACAGCTCCCACAAGGCGACCGACGGATGGTGGCGGTCGCGGCGGATGAGCTGCCGGGCATTGTCGTAGCAGGCCTCCCGAAACCGCTCGCTGCCGATGAACTGCCAGCCCGGAAGGCAGTTCATCACCACGATCCCATACTCGTCGCACGCGTCGAGGAAGTCCGGCGATTGCGGGTAGTGCGAGAGGCGCACGTAATCGAATCCGGCCTCCTTGATCCGCCGGGCGTCGCGATACTGCGCCAGGCGGGGAACGGCGTAGCCGACATAGGGGTGCTCCTGATGACGGTTGGTGCCCCGCAGGCGCGCGCGGCGGCCGTTCACGGTGAATCCGCTGGACCGCGAGAACCCCAGGCGGCGGATGCCGCACCGGACCTGGCGGGTGTCGAGCGCCGATCCATCGCCGGCCACCACCGTGACCTGCGCGTCATGCAACGCCGGCGACCCGGGGCTCCACAGGCGGGGCCGGTCCACCGTCAGCCGCAGCGGACAGCACCAGACCGCCGGCCAGCAACAGGCCGGCGATCGGTGTGAGGATGCGTTTTCTTGTCGGGTTCATGGTGGGGGTTTTGAGGACTGGGGATTTGGGCAAACCGGGATTCGGGAAGGTGGAGAAGTGGGTCAGCGCGCGGAGGCGGCCGCGAAATCGGCGGCCGGCAGCAGGTTCCCCTGGTCGTCGAAGAGGGCGCACGAACCGCCCACCCAGGCGTGCAGCCCGGACACCCGAACCGATTCCGGGTGCCAGTAGACCACACCGGCGCCCAGGCCATCGGGCAGGTCCCGCACCACCTGGGCTACGTCGCGCAGGAACTGCCGCTGCCCCTCCGGCGTCACCGGCCAGGTCAGACTCGCCTTGCGCGCGTCCCAGTGCTCGTCCCATTTCCAGGGATAGGCGGTCTCAACGACGAGCACCGGCTTCCGGAACGCGCGCGCGCGCGCCGTGAGCGTCGCGCGCAGGGTGTCCAGGTCACCGTGCCACTCGGGGTAGTAGCTCACGCCGATGACGTCGAATTTCCACCCCGACTCGGCGGCGCGGCGGCAGAACCAGAGGGCGCGCTGCGGCTGGTTCGGGCTCTCGATCTGCAGCACGGCCAGGGGCCGGCCGCCGCCGGGAAACGCGTCGTCAAGTCCGGCGTAGGCCGCCGTCAGCAGCTGGTTGAGCCGGTTCCAGGCGGCGGCGTCGTTTTCCCGGTACTCCACCCGGCCGTCGGGCCAGAGCAGGCCGTTCGTGATCTCGTTGCCCAGCTGAACGTAGTCCGGGGTGACCCCGGCCCGCACGAAACGCTCCAGCACGCCCCGGGTGTAGGCGCGCAGGGTCGCGACGAGCTCCGGGAACGGCAGCCGGGCCCACGCCGCCGGCTTGAACTGCTTGGCCGGATCGGCCCACGTGTCCGAGTAATGGAGGTCGAGCATCCACCGCGCGCCCGTGGCCTTGACCTGGCGGGCGAGCGCGATCGTGTAGTCGAGATCGTTCGTCACCAGACCCTGCCGGTCGGGCGCGACGAACAGCCGGAGCCGGAAGCAGTTGAATCCCCGCTCGCGCAGGATCCGGAGGGCGTCGCCCGGCCGGCCGCCAGTTTTGTTTTGGCGGGGCGGAGCGGGCGGCTATGTTCGGCGGCATGCTGAAACCGACCTCGGTCAAAGACGCGCTGGCCACCGACGCGCCGCGCGATGAGATCCTCATCCAGGGCTGGGTGCGGACGCGGCGCGACGCCAAGACGTTTTCATTCGTCGAGCTGAACGACGGCTCCTGCCTGAAGAGCCTCCAGGTGATCGCCGACGCGGCGCTGCCCAACTACGCCGCGGTCCAGCGCCTGACCACGGGGGCCGCCGTCGCCGTGCGCGGGGTGCTCGTGCCCTCGCAGGGCCAGGGACAGAAATGGGAGGTCAAGGCGTCCTCCGTCGAGGTCGTCGGCCCGGCGGACGCCACCTACCCGCTCCAGAAAAAAGGCCACACGCCCGAGTTCCTGCGGGAGATCGCCCACCTGCGCCCGCGCTCGAACCTGTTCGGCTGCGTCTTCCGCGTGC
>CAZKDK010000024.1:0-21623 GCA_964551145.1 uncultured Opitutaceae bacterium
GATCCTCTTCGGGGCGCTTTACCAAGGCGGCTCGCAGTTGTCGTTCGACCTGCCGCGACTCAACCGGGACCTGGTGGTGGTCATCCAGGGGCTCGCCATCCTGAGCTGTGGTGCGCTCGAGAACCTGTTTCGGTCGCCGCTCGCAGCGCTGCTCGCCCGTCTGGGCGCTGCCGCCGGCACGAGGGAGTAGCCGATGCCTGCGTACACGTTCGTTGTCCTGCTGCTGGCCGCCACCCTCCGGGTGGCCACGCCGCTGGTGCTTGCGGCGCTGGGCGGACTGTTCTCCGAGCGGTCCGGGGTGATCGACCTCGGACTCGAAGGCAAGATGCTGGGGGCGGCATTCGCGGCGGCGGCGGTCTCGGCCGTGACCGGCTCGGTCTGGGCGGGACTCGGCGCCGCCGTTCTCACCTCGGTCCTGCTGGCGCTGGTCATCGGCTTCGCCTGCATCACCCACCGCGGCAACCAGGTGGTGGCGGCCATGGCGGTGAATATCCTGGTGGCCGGCCTGGGGCCGACGCTGGCGCAGGCGTGGTTCAGTCTCGGCGGGCAGACGCCCCAGCTCGATGCGCCCGGGCAGCGGTTTCTGGAAATCGTCTGGCCCTGGGCCGAGCAGGCGCGCGCGACGCCTCTGCCCGGACTGCTCTACGCGGAGTTGCTCAGCGGCCACAACCTCATGGTCTATGTCGCCGTGGCGTTGGTGCCGGCCGCCGCCTGGGTGCTTTATCGCACGCGATTTGGGCTGCGACTGCGTGCGGTCGGCGAGAATCCGGCGGGGGTGGATGCCGCGGGCATTGGCGTGAATGGCCTGCGGTACCAGGCGGTCATCGTCTCCGGCGTATTGTGCGGCGCGGCCGGCGCGTATCTTTCGACCGCGGCGAGCGCGGGCTTCGTGCGCGACATGACGGCGGGAAAGGGATACCTCGCCCTTGCCGCGCTCATCTTTGGCAAGTGGCGGCCGGGACCGACGTTTGGTGCCTGCCTGCTTTTTGCCTTCACCGACGCGCTGGCCGTGCGCCTGCAGGGAGTGCCCTTGCCGGGAATCGGAGTGATTCCCGTGCAATTCATTCTGGCCCTGCCGTACGTGCTGACCGTACTTTTGCTCGCCGGCTTCGTCGGCAAGGCGGTCGCGCCAAAAGCGATTGGCGTGCCGTATGCCGGGGAGTAGGCTCGCTGAAGTTCTTGCCATGACCATCCAGGAGCGCCTCCACGCCCACCTCGACCGCACGCCCGACATCGCCCGGGCGGCCTGGATCGCGGCCAATGCCACCGTGATCGGGGATGTCACGCTCGGGCCCGACGCGAGCGTCTTCTACGGCGCCGTGCTGCGCGGCGACATCGCCCGCATCATCGTCGGCGAGGGGACCAACCTGCAGGACAACGTCGTCGTCCACCTGGCCGACGACGGCGACGCGGTCATCGGCGCCTGGTGCACGATCGGGCACGCCGCGATCGTCCACGCCTGCACCGTCGAGGACGAGTGCCTGATCGGCATGGGCGCAACCATCCTCGACCGCGCCCGCATCGGCGCGCGCAGCATCGTCGGCGCCAATGCGCTCGTGAAACAGGACTTCATCTGCCCGCCGGGCTCGCTCGTCGTCGGCGCGCCGGCCCGGGTGGTTCGCGCGCTGTCGGCGGAGGAACAGGCCGGGCTGCGTCCGTGGGCGGAGAAATACGTCGCGGTCGCCCGGGCCCACGCCGCGCGGACGCCGGGCCGCTGAGCCGCCAGTGGGACGGGACGGCGCCGCCTCACTCCGCCAGGGCCACCGACACCGGCGCGCGCTCGAAATCGGTCGCGGCGAGCAGCGCCTGCGGGGGCATGCGGCCGCAGGCCGCCACCAGTCGGTCGGGGATGATCGCCAGCCGCGTGTTGTAGAAGGTGGCGATGTCGTTGAAATAGGTGCGCGCCAGGGCGATCCGCTGCTCGGTCTCGACCAGCTGCCGTTGGAGGGCGAGGAACGCGGCGTCGCTCTTGAGCTCAGGATAGGCCTCGGCCACCGCGCGCAGGGCGGGGGCGCAGCCCGAGAAGTCGGGGCCGCTCACGCCGGGCGGAGTGGCCTCGAGTTGACCGCGCAGGGCCGCCAGCGCGGTCTGCGCTCCCCGCTCATGGTTGCGCAGCGCGGCCACGGTATCCACCAGCCGGGGAATCAGGTCGTGCCGGCGCTGCAGCTGCACGTCGACGAGCGACCACGCCGTGCGCGCGCGCTCGCGCAGGCCGACCAGGCTGTTGTAGGCCATCCAGACCCAGCCGGTGAGCGCCGCGCCCGCGTAGGCGCCGGCCAGTCCCGCGTATTGGCCGAGGCAGTCCGCCCAGGGCCGGTGCGCCACGCCGTGGTTGCGGATCGCAAAGCCGCCCAGCACCGCGGCCGCCCCCAGCAGCAGCAGGGCCCAGGACGTCCGGCCCAGGCCGGCCCGGACTCTTTCCTCGGTGCGGGTGGAGATCAGGTACATGGGCGCCTCCGGGTCGGCGGCGATTTCGGGCGCGACGAGGTCGGTGCGCTCGCGCGCCCGCCCGACCAGGTAGAGCGGGGCGTGCAGGGGGATCCCGCTCTCCACGAACCGGCGGCGGTGATCCGAGTCCGGAATGGCCGCCTCCGGGCCCTTGCCATAGTACAACGACTGGTCGCGCCCGCAGGTCACGTCGTAGAACCCGGCCGGCTCGATCCTGGCGCCCGCCGGCCGGACCAGGACCGCGCCGGTGTCGTCGCGCACATAGAAATCGGTCATCTCGCCGCTGGTCGCCACGGTCGTCCAGCCGCTCTCCTGGCGGGTGCGGGTCCGGGCCTGGCCCTTGTCGTCCGTGTAGGTTTCGGTGACGGTGCGGGACCAGTGCTCCTCCACCTGGTAGCGATAGTAGACGCAGCGCCGGCCGCTGAGAAATGCGGTCAGCGGCGACTCGGCCTCGGCGGCGCCCTTGAGTTCGACCAGTCCGATGAACACGCCCTGCGCCTTCGAGGTCGGCAGGTCGTCCATCAACCGGCAGCGCCGGCGCACCCGCAGGCTGCCCCACAGGAGCAGCAGGCCCAGCACCACGCCGGCCAGCGGCGCATAGGAGGCAATCTCGCTCACGGGCTCCGTTGTGATCGACCGCGGCGCGCCTGCCAAGCCCGCGCTGGCGGCTGGAGGTGCGAAGCTTGACCGGCGGGGCCCGACGGCGTAGTTGGCGGCCTTGGCCTGTTTGCAGGCGCGACGCCGCGGGTGCCGTCGGTTTCCCGCGGCGCAACCAAGGAGACAGTCATGAAGGCAAATATCGGAACTGCGGATCGCGTGGTGCGGGTGATCGCCGGCCTGGTGATCGTCGGGGTGGGAACCTACTATCAGAGCTGGTGGGCGTTGATCGGCCTGCTGCCGCTCCTGACGGCGGCGGTTCGCGTCTGCCCGGCCTACCTGCCGTTCGGAGTGAGCACCTGCAAGGCGGACATCGACAAACCCGACCTTTTGCCTCCGGGCGCGGGAGCCGCGTGAGAGCCGGCGGGCGAAATCGCCCGGCCGCCTAGGCCGCCGGCACGAGGCGGATGCTCTCGACCGCGACGCGTTCGACCGGCTGGCTGCGCTCCCCGCCCGCGCCGGTGCAGGGCACGCCGGCGATGCGGTCGAGCACATCGAGCCCCTTCGCCACCTGACCGAAAGCCGTGTACTGGCGGTCGAGAAAACGGGCGTCCCCGTGGCAGATGAAGAACTGGCTGCCGGCGGAGTCGGGATGCGCCGCCCGGGCCATGGACAGGACGCCGCGCACGTGCGGCCGCTCATTGAACTCGGCCTTCAGGTTCCAGCCGGGGCCGCCGGTGCCGGGGGATCCCGAGGCGCCGGCCTTGGTATTCGGGCAGCCGCCCTGGATCATGAAGTCCTTGATGACCCGGTGAAACGCCGTGCCGTCATAGAAGCCTTCGCGGGCGAGGCGTTTGAAGTTCTCCACGGTCTTCGGCGCCACGTCGGGCCAGAAGGACACGGTCATTTCGCCGTAGGAAGTCTTGATCACGGCGTTCTCGGCGGGGGCGGGCTGGTTGCTCATGGAAAGGGCGAGCAAGAGGAGCCCTCCCGGACTGGGCAAGCCGCAAATACGGGTTCGCCCCGATGAGCGGAGGAGCGGGAACGCCCGGCGCCCCGTCCGCCTGAAAATGACGCTCGTTCCGCGGCGCTGGTCACGGAATTCGTGACCAGTGGCCGGGCAGGCGGCGGCCCGGGTGTCTTTCGGCCCCGGCTTGCCTCGATACGGCCGGCGGAGAAAGTACGGGCGTGCCCTATTTCGACCACAACGCGACGACGCCGCTGGCGCCGCGGGCCCGCGAAGCCTGGCTGCGCGCCGTGGATGAGTCGTGGCAGAATCCTTCGAGCCCCTACCGGGAGGCGGCGCGGGTGCGGATCCGGCTGGATCAGGCCCGGGAACAGCTCGCGCTTCTGCTGGGCTGCCCCGCCGCCCGGGTGGTCTTCAATTCCGGGGCGACCGAGGGGGCCAACGCCGTCTTCGCCCACTGGGCCGGCAGCCTGGCGGCGGATCGCGTGGTCGCCGTCAATCCGACGGAGCATCCGTGCGTGCTCGAGGCGGCGCGCCAGTCCTTCCCGCCCGAACGGCTGGTCGAACTCAGGATCGACCGGAACGGCGTGGTGGACCTGGCCGCGCTCGCGGCCCTGCTGGCGGGCGGAGCGGACGCTCCGCGCGCGGCCGTCGGCGCCGTGGCGGTCATGGCCGCGAACAACGAGACCGGGGTCATCCAGCCGTGGCGCGAGATCGGCGCATTGTGCCGCGCCCACGGCGCCGCGTATTTTTGCGACGGGGCGCAGTGGCTCGGCAAGGTGACGGCCGCCGGGCTGGGCGGGGCGGGTTGGGTAACGGCCTCGGCGCACAAATTCGGCGGGCCCAAGGGAACCGGATTCCTCGTCGTGCCCGAGCAGGCGGAGGGGTTCCATGCGCAGCGGGGTGGGGAGCAGGAGGGCGGCCGGCGGGCGGGCACGGAGGACTATCCGGCGGTGGCGGCCCTGGTGGCCGCGCTGGCCGACGCGGAGGGCTCCCGCGTGTTGCGGGAGACGGAGCGCCAGCGCTGGCGGGACTCCTTTTTGGCGCGGCTGCACGCCGTCCTGCCCGGGGCCCGGGTCGTGGGAGCCGGGGCGGAGCGCCTCTGGAACACGGTTTCGCTGCTGCTGCCCCATTCCGAGAACCACCGGTGGGTGCTCAAGCTCGACCGGCGCGGTTTCCAGGTGTCAACCGGGTCGGCCTGCGCCACGGGCCGGGAGGGGCCCTCGCACGTGCTGGCGGCCCTGGGCCTGGCCCCCGACGAGGCCCGGCGCGTGATCCGCGTCAGCGCCGGCTGGGAGACGAGCGCGGAGGACTGGAGCCGGCTGGCGGAGGCGCTGATCGAGACGGAGGCCGAGCTGCGGGCGGCGTCGCCGGACCTCGTGAAGACCGCCTGGGCCGCCCGCGGCAACTGACGGCCGGCCGGAAACAGGCTCGTTTTCCGGGCGCGGATTGCGTCTAGTCCCCGGGTCACCTTTCCATGCACCTGCGCAAGATCACGGTCCACCACTGGCGCAACTTGGAGCTGACGGACCTCGCCTTTGACGGCCGCCAGCAGTTCCTGCTCGGCGGGAACGGCCAGGGGAAGACCAACCTGCTGGAGGCGGCCGCGTTCCTGACGGCGCTGCGCTCGTTCCGGGCGGTGGCCCCGCGCCTGCTCATCGCGCACGGGCAGGCCGAGGCGGCCGTCGCCTGCCGGCTGGACCATGAGCGCCGGGCGGAGACGACGGTCACGATCAGGCTCGGCGGCGCGGGCAAGGAGGTATGGTGCGACCAGGAGCGCATCACGCGGCTGGCCGATTACGTCGGCCGGTTCCCCACCGTGGTGTTTTCGGCGCAGGACCATCTGCTCGTGCGCGGCGCCCCGGCCGCGCGGCGTCGCTGGCTGGACCTGACCCTGGCGGCGACCGACCCCGAGTACCTGGTCGCGCTGCAGACGTATCACCGCGCGCTCGCCGAGAGGAACAGCCTGCTCAAGGCGGGCCGGGACGGCGCGGAGCTGGCGGCCTTCGAGAGCCAGCTCGTGCCCGCGGGCGTCCGGCTCATCGCCCGGCGGGCGGCCGGCCTGGAACGGCTGGCCGCCTCCCTGCAGGCGGCCTATGCGCGCATCGCTCCGGAGACCGAGGCCGCCGGCCTGGCCTACGGGCCCGACTTCGCCGAGGCGGACGAGACCGCGTTCGCCGCGGCGCTGGCGGCGGGCCGGCCGCGCGACGAGCTGCTGCGAACCACGCTGCGGGGGCCGCACCGCGATGATTTCGAGTTCTCGCTCGCCGGCCGGCCGGCCCGGGAGGTGGCCTCCGAGGGGCAGCAGCGCAGCCTCGTGCTGGCCCTGCGCCTGGCGCAGGTGGTGCTCTTCCAGGAACGCACTGGTGTGGGCCCGGTGCTGCTGGCCGACGACGTCCTCGGGGAGCTCGATCCGCAGCGGCGCCGTCGCTTCTGGAGCGCGCTGGATCCGGCGCTGCAGGTCATCGCCACGGGCACGAGCCTGCCCGACGACGCCGCGCTCGGCCGCTGGCAGGTGTTTCGGGTGGAGGCCGGCCGGGTGGCCGCCGCGGATGCCGCGCGCCCGCTGTCATGAACACGCTGTCCGACTTCGATCCGGACGAGCTGGGGCGCCAGTTTGCGGCCTGGGGGTTCAAGGCGCCCCACGCCCGCCGCGTGCTGCAGAGCTATTATGATCACGCCGGGGCGGTGGCCTGGCCGGAGCTCCGGGCGCCCGCCGCGTTGCGGGCGCGGCTGGAGGCCGAGTGCGCCCTGGCGGGCTCGAGCGTCGCCGCCCGCCGCGTGGCGGAGGACGGCGCGGTTAAACTGCTGCTGCGCCTGGCGGACGGCCGCACGGTCGAGTCCGTTCTGATGCCGGCCTACCGCCCCGACCGGGCGTCGGGCTGCCTCTCGTCGCAGGTTGGCTGCGCGCTGGCGTGCGATTTCTGTGCGACGGCGCAGAGCGGCTTCGAACGCAATCTGTCCGCGGGCGAGATGGTGGAGCAGTTCCTGCAGCTGCGGCGCGAGGCCCGCGTACTGGGGCGTCGGCTGCAGACCATCGTGTTCATGGGCATGGGCGAGCCGCTGCTCAACCTGGAGAACGTGCTCGCCGCCATCCGGCGCATCGCCGGCGGAGGTCTGGGCGCGGTGGGCTGGCGGCAGGTCACGGTGTCGACCGTCGGGATTGTCCCGGGGATCGACGCGCTGGCGGCCGCGGCCCTCAACGTCAACCTGGCGGTGTCGCTGCATGCGCCCGACGATGCGACCCGGGCGCGCCTGATTCCGGCCGGGCGCCGGTTCGGCGTCGCGGAGGTCCTGGCGGCGGCCGACCGGTTCCAGGCGGCCTGCAACGGGCGGCCGGTCTCCGTCCAGTATTGCCTGCTCAAGGACGTGAACGACGCCCCGGCGCAGGCCCGCCAGCTGGCGGACCGCCTCGAGGGCCGGCGGATGCACGTCAACCTGCTGCACTACAACCCGACGGGCGCGAGCCTGACCGGGCGCACGTACAAGCCTTCGCCGCCGGCGGCGGAGGACGCGTTCATGGACGAGCTCAAGGCGCGGGGGGTCGTGGCGCATTTCCGCCGCCCGCGCGGGCGCGACATCGATGCCGCCTGCGGCCAGCTCCGGCGGCGGGTCAGTGGATGACACCGGCGGGGATCTGCGGCGGCGCGTTGCGGCCCGCGGGTTCCCATGGCCGCGGGGACGGCTCCCCGCATGCGACGTCGATCGCGCTCCGGGTCGCAGAATACCAGTGGCTATCTGCAGGCTTCAGTGGTTTAACCGCACCCTGGGAATGCGCGCTGGACCCGGGCGGCGGGTACCGTGCATTCGGGTTGAAGCAAGCGACGATGAACGATTAGGAGCAGGAACCGGAGCAGGCATCACGATGGCGCGCAGATCGGTCAGGCAATTGTGGACGGCGAAGCTGGCGGGAACGCTGGCGCCGCACAGCTGGCCGGAGGCGCCGGAATTGCAGCGGGCGGTGTTCACCGGGCGCGTGCTGGGCGTCGATCCGAGCCTGCGCGCGACCGGCCTGGCGCTGCTCGAATTCGCGCCCGGGCGCCCCGCGGTGCTGCTCGCGGCGCGCACCGTGCGGGTCCCGTCGCGGCGGCCGATGGGCGACGCCCTGGCGGAAATTCACCGCGCCATCACGGCGGTGCTCGACGGCTACGACGTGCGCCACGTGGCGCTCGAACAGACGATCTACGTGCAGAACTTCCAGACGGCGCAGATCCTCGGCGCCGCGCGCGGCGCGGCGATCGCGGCAGCGGCGCTGCGCGGCCGGCCCGTCTTCGAGTATGCCCCGCTGCGCGTGAAGCAGGCGGTGGTGGGCGTCGGCCGGGCCAGCAAGCAGCAGATGCAGCGGACGATCATGGCGCTGCTGGGGCACGCGGCCCCGCTGGCCACGGACGAGGCGGACGCGGCGGGCGTGGCCGTCTGCCACGCCCTCACCTGGCGCGAGGGCGCCTAGGGCGGCGGAAGGGGCTTGGCCGCGGCGGCCTGCTGTGCCTGCCATCGCTTCGGCCGGTCGACGTTGAAATAGACCTCCCGGCTTTCGTGGGTTTCGGTGTCCTCCGCCTTGAATACGTCGTACTGGACGCCCTTGCGGGTGATCGTCCTCTTGTCGTTGGACACCAAATGCAGCGTCTCCAGCACCGCGTCTTCCTCGTCGGTGGTGATCACCTGAAAGGCGCTGCGGTAACCCAGACCATCCCCGCTGTTGAGGATCGAATCCATCAAACCGTACCAAAGGGCGCGGATCTCCTCGGCTTTTTCCGGGTTGCCGGAGGCGCGGTAGGCGGCGGCCTCCGTCCGCAGCAGGTGGATGTTGTACGGATCCCGGCGCAACCCGAGCTCGACGAGTTCGATGACCTTGGCGAAGTTCTTGTTGACCATCTGTTCAGAGCACTGGACGCGCAGGCTGCCCACGACGTCATCGTAGGGGTGGTAGGCCGCGGAGGCCGCGTAGTTCATGCGCAGGGCCTCGCATTCCTTGGACTTTTGCGCCCGGTCGACGGGCGCCGCGCGGACCGCCCCGGTGACGGACGCCAAGGTCAGGGATGCGAGCAGGACGTACGGACGTAGTCTTGAGTTCATGGGGAGGGGTAGATGCATCCTTCAGCCGAGCACCGTCTTGAGGACGCGCCCGAGATCGGCGGTGCGGTAGGGTTTGGTCAGGTAGCCGCAGAACCCCATGTCGAGGTACTGCCGGGCCAGCTCTTCGCTGTCGTAGCCGCTGGAAACGATGACGCGCGCGTCGCGGTCCTGTTCGCGCAACCGTTTGAACGTCTCCTCGCCGCCGAGGCCGCCGATGATCGTGAGGTCCACGATGACCGCGTCATAGGGCCGGCCGATGTTCAGGTATCGCGTGTAAAGGGCAAGCGCCTCCTCGCCCTTGTGGGCGATGTCGAACTTGTACTCGAGGCTCTCGAGCATGCGGGCGGTGAGTTTGCAGATGTTCTCATCGTCATCCATGAAAAGAATGCGGCCGGTGCGGAAGCGCATGGTCGGCGCGCGGCGGGCCTCGACGTCCGTCGCCAGGCCGGCCTGGGGCAGGAAGAGGGTGAAGGTCGTGCCGGTGCCGGCGGTCGAGTCCACGCCGATCTGGCCGTCGTGCCGGCGCACGATCTCGAGCGCGCTGGCGAGGCCCAGACCGGTGCCGTGCTTCTTGGTGGTGAAGTAGGCGTCGAAGATCTTCGGCAGGTCTTCGCGCGGGATGCCGCCGCCGTCGTCCTGGACCTCGAACTGCACGTACGGGCCGGCCGCCAGCGGCGGGATCTGGCCTCCCGCGAGCACGACACTGGCGGCGCGCAGCCAGACATGGCCGGGACGGCCCGGCGGCATGGCCTCGATCGCGTTGACGATCAGGTTTTGGAAAACCTGCAGAATCTGGGCGCGGTCGGCCTGGATGCCGGCCGTGCCGGGGGCCACCGCGACCGCGACCTCGACGCCCGCGCCGGCGGCGGCGATGCGCGCGGCCTCGGTCAGCACGGTCTCGGCCGAGAGTGTCATCCGGGCCGCGCCCCCGCCCTTGGCGAGGGAGAGAAGCTCCTTGGTCAGGCTCCGGGCGGCGAGGGCGGCGTTCTCGCCGTCCTGGAGAACTGCGCCGTCGGGGTGGGTCCGGGCCGAGGCGATGCTGTTCAGGATCGTCGTCAGGAGGTTGTTGAGATGGTCGGCGATCCGGCCGGCGAGCCCGCCGAGCAGCTCGCCCCGGTTGGCCTTGACCAGCTCGTCGGGCGTGAGCGGCAGCTCCTCGGGATCGCGGAAGACGACGGCGGCCCCGACGATCCGGCCGGTGGCGTCCGGGACGGGGCGGGCGCCGAAGGCGAGCGCGCGCGGCTTGGCGCCGCCGGCCCGTGCCAGCAGGTGGTCCGTGTTGAAGGCGACGGCCTCGCCCGAGGCCAGCAGCCGCTCCTGCGGAAACTCAACGGAGGCGCCGCTGGCGCGGCTCAGCAGCGGGAAGATCTCGGCGAGGGACCGGCCGCGCAGGGCGGCGGGCGTCGACTCGAGGAGCTGCGCGGCCTTCTCGCTGGCCAGGGTCACGCGGCCGGCCGCATCCGTCAGGACCAGGCCCTCCCGCAGCTCGGCGAGCGCACCGGCCAGCAGCGCCGGGGGGATCGCCAGCCCGTCCGCCACCGGCAGCTCGTCCGGCAGGGCGCAATGGAACCCGAGGACGCGGAGCAGCTCGCGCTTGCGCGAGACATGCCGGAACACGCCCGCAACCGCCCACAGGTAGTGGCCGTCCTTGTGGCGCAGGCGGCAGAGATCGAGGAAGGCGGCCTCGCCGGGATGCCGGGCCAGGAAATATTCCTTCATTCCGGCCGGCGCTTCGTCCGGGTGCAGCACGGTGGCCAGCGTGTCCGGGCCGTCGATCAGTTCGTCCGGCTGGTAGCCGAGCAGCCGCTTCCAGGCCGGCGAGAACCAATGGCGGTTCCCGGCGAAATCCAGATCGAACGCACCCAGCGGGCCCTGTTCGGTCAGCCGCTGGAAACGATCCTCGCGCTCGACGGCGGTCTCCTCGAATTCGCGGCGTTCCGTGATGTCGAGCTGGACGCCCGCGACCCGTTCAATCTCGCCCTCCGGGCCAAACACCTGGAGACCGACGCCCAGGATCCACACGTAGCGGCCTTCCTTGTGGCGCATCCGGTACTCGACCGAGAAACTGCGCGCGCCGCTGAAGAACCGCGTCGTCGCCCGGTCGGGCGCGGCGGTCGAGTCCTCGGGATGCAGCAGGCCGCGCCAGGTTTCGACGGTGTCCGCGAGTTCGGATTCGGCGTAGCCCAGCTGCCGTTTCCAGGCGGGCGAATAGTAGTAGGTCCCGCCCTTGAAATTGAGGTCGAAGAATCCGACCGGGCTGCGTCCGCCCAGAAACGCGAGCAAATCCGCACCGGCGCCGGGCGCACCGGCGGGGCGGACGGATGCCAGCCAGACCGGGCCGGCCGCGGCGGCCGCCTTTTCGAGGCTCACCTCAACGTCCTGCTGCGCCCCGTCCTGCGGCTCGGCCACCAGGTGGAGCGGGCCGGCGGCCGCGCCCGCCAGGAGGACGTCCCATTGCGCGTCGCGGGAACCGGCGTCGAACGCGAACAGGGTCGGGAAACGACCGCCGATCAGTTCCGTGCTGCCGGCCCGCCAAAGGGCGCAGGCGGCGTCGTTGGCCACCAGGACCTTCCCGGTGGCGTCGAGCACCAGCAGGGCCGCGCCCACGCCACGGGCGTTGGTGCCGGTGGCTCCAGCCGCTGGTATTTCCGACGGGTTGCCCACGAAAGCCAGGTTCGGGTGCGGACGGCTGGAGCAACCGCCTGCCCCCCAATGCGAAGACCGTGACGATTCCCAGCGCCATGTTAAGTCAAAAACAGACCGCACCCCGGTCGCCAGTGAAATGCATCACGCGATAACCGCCATGGGCGGACGGCGTGGCGCCCCGCTGCCGGCCCGGTCAGGCCGCGCCCGCGGCGACCGGCGACCGGGAGGCCGCGTGCCCCGTCTGGCCCAGCCAACGGCGCACGCGACCCGCAAGGAAGTCGATGTACGGCGGCTGGTCGTTGGGGCAGGGGATATGCTCGAACGATTCGCCGCCCGCCTCCAGGAACGTGCGGCGGCCGGTGATCCGGATCTCCTCGAGCGTCTCCAGACAATCCGCGACAAACGCGGGAGTGATGACGAGCAGCCGCTTTTTCCCCGCCGCGGCCAGGCGCCGGAATTCGGCGTCGGTGTACGGCCGGAGCCACGGCTCGCCCTGGAGGCGCGACTGGAAGGAGATCGAGTACCGGGCGGGATCGAGGCCGGCACGAAGGGCGAACAGCTCGGTCGTGCGGATGATCTGGGCCCGGTAGCAGGTGGCGTGGGCGGGACTGGCGGTGGTGCAGCAGTCGCCCACGACCATGCAATGCGCGTGCGACGAATCCGCCTTGCGGAGGTGCCGGACCGGGAGCCCGTGGAAACTGAAGAGCAGGTGGTCATGCGGGTGGTCCAGCCAGGGACGGGCCGTCGCATGGAGCGCGTCGATGTAGTCGGCGTCGGCATAGAACGGCGGCACCACGTCGAGGCGCAGCCGCGGCGCGAGCCGCGCGGCCTCCTCCCGCACCTTCACGACCACGGTTTCCCAACTCGACATCGCATAGTGCGGGTATTGGGGGAAGACCAGGAGTTCCCCGACTCCGCCGTCGGCCAGCTGCCGCATCACCGTCTCGATCGAGGGGCGCCCGCACCGCATGGCGAGGGCGACGGGCACCTCGGGTCCCAACGCGGCAGCCAGGTTCTGCTGGACCCGCCGGCTGGTGACGATGAGCGGCGCCCCCTCCGGTGTCCAGGTGGCGGCATAGGCATGGGCGGATTTGGGCGGGCGCGTGCGCAGGATGATGCCGTGGAGGAGGAGCCAGCGCAGCGGCTGCGGCGGCCGGTCCAGCACGCGCTCGTCGCCCAGGAACTCGGCCAGATAACGGCGCACGTCCGCGGTCGACGGCGAGTCGGGCGATCCGAGGTTGACGAGGAGGACGGCGCGTTGGCTCATGGACCCCAGCTACTGGTCGGGAGATTCCCGGGGGATGTCAAACGCGCTCGGCGGGCCGTCTGATCCCGTCAGGCGGCTGCGCCGGCCGGATTTTGACATTGCCGGTGGCGAAGCGCAACCGCATGAGTGATGGCTCGGCGGATCGAACCGGCTCCGGGGCCGGCTCCGCCGGCCCGCCCAGACACCCTTTGCCATGAGTTCAAACCGCCGACCTGTCCTCCTCGTCGTCCGTGACGGCTGGGGCCACAACCCGAATCCCGCGCACGACAAGTTCAACGCCGTGCACCTGGCCCGCAAGCCGTTCGACGACCGGCTGCACGCGGAGTACCCCGTCACCCTGGTCAGGGCGTGCGGCCTCGACGTCGGCGTACCCAAGGGCGTCATGGGCAACAGCGAGGTCGGCCACCAGAACATCGGCGCCGGCCGGATCGTCGACCAGGAGATCGTGCGGATATCCAAGGCGGTCGGCGACGGGGAGATCGCCGGCAACGCCGTGTGGCGCGCGGCGCTCGAACGGGTGAAGGCGCGCGGCACCCGGCTGCACTTCATGGGTCTGGCCTCGGATGCCGGCGTGCACAGCCTGCTCGACCACCTCTATGGCCTCCTCCGGCTGGCGAAGGAGGCGGGCGTGAAGGACCGGATCTTCGTCCACGCCTTCATGGACGGCCGCGACACGCCGCCGTCGAGCGGGCTCGGCTTCATCCGGCAGCTCGAGGCGAAGATGGCCGAGCTGGGCGTCGGCCGGATCGCGAGCGTCTGCGGCCGGTTCTACAGCATGGACCGCGACAACCGCTGGGACCGCGTGGCGCGCGCCTACCAGATGCTGACGGGCGCCAAGGCGGACGCGGCCGCGTCCAGCGCCGTCGCCGGCATGCAGCAGTACTACGACAAGCCGACCAACGATTCGCAGAAGGGCGACGAATTCGTCGTGCCCACCTGGGTCACCGGCGCGGACGGCATGCCCGTGGCGCCGATCGGCGACGGCGACAGCGTCGTCTTCTTCAATTTCCGCGGCGACCGCCCGCGCGAGCTGTCCCGGGCGTTCTGCGAGGACGGCTTCAAGGAGTTCGACCGCGGCCGGAAGCTCGACCTCTTTTTCGCCGGCCTGACCGAATACCAGAAGGGCCTGCCGATCGAGACCATCCTCCGGAAGCCCCCCAAGCTGACCAACATACTCGGCGACTATCTCGCCGGGCGCGGGCTGCGGCAGTTCCGCTGCGCGGAGACGGAGAAGTACCCGCACGTAACGTTTTTCTTCAACGACTACCGCGAGGAGCCGTTTCCGGGCGAAGACCGCGCGATGGTGGCGAGTCCGAAGGTGACGACCTACGACCTGGCGCCGGACATGTCGTCGATGGCGGTGACCTTCGCGGCGCGCGACGCGATTCTTTCCGGCAAGTACGACCTGCTCGTGGTGAACTACGCCAATCCCGACATGGTCGGGCACACCGGCTCGCTGCCCGCGGCGATCCGCGCCGTCGAGGCGACCGACCTCGGGACGGGCGTGCTGGTCGAGGCCGTGCTGAAGCTCGGCGGCGCCGCGATCGTGTGTGCGGACCACGGCAACTGCGAGCAGATGTGGGACCCCGAGCACAACGCCCCGCACACGTCGCACACGCTCAACCTGGTCGAGGTCTTCGTGGTGGGCGCGGGGTATGCGGCCGCGAAAACGAAGCTGCGCGCCGGCGGCCGCCTCGCCGACATCGCCCCGACGCTGCTCGAGCTGATGGGTGTGCCCGTCCCGCCCGAGATGACCGGCACCAGCCTGATTGCGCACTGACGGGGCCGGGGAGCCGCCAGACCGGCCCCGCCGGAGATGCAGGCTTGCGGTTTTCCCGGGCGCGGCTGGAATCCATGGGGTCGCGCCCTTCCCGCCGTGTCGGAAATCAGCTACGAATTCAAGCAGCTCCTGATCGACGATGCGCACCTGCGCATCGCGCATGCGCTGCTCCAGGAGGCCCAGGACGATCTGCTGACGCGGGTCGGGGTCTTGGAGAAGACGCAGTCCTCGGTCGACCGGTTGATGGCCATGGCCGGACGGCCCCGCGACGTTTCCCGCACGATCCAGGCCACCCAGGATGAGCTGACGCAGATCGAGGCGGCGCTGGACAGTGTCGCCAAGGTCTTCGCCAAGATCGAGCCGCGGGTGGAGGAGCTCACGGAGACCTACGTGCGGACGGAGTCGCCCCAATTCGTCAAGGGCCTGGCGAGCGTGAAGGACTATTCGGACTGGACGCGTTCGATCGAGCGGTTCCAGCGCAAGCTGGGCGCCTACCTGCGGGCGCTCGGCACCGCGCGCAACATGGTGACGGCGGCGTACGATCCCGCGCAGAAGCGGATCTCGGCGGCGGCGGAGGAGGTGCTGACCCAGGCCAGTCTCGCGGGCGGCGAGCTCGAGGAGGAGACCGCCTTCATCAACCGGGTGGCCGACGCGCACCAGGCGGCGCTGGCCGCGACGCCGCATGCGACGGCGGTGCTGCCGCGCCTGCCGGTCGCCCTGTTCCGCGAGTGGACCGAGCGCATCCGGCAACAGCCCGACATGGCGGCCATCCAGGCGGAGTTCAACCGGATCCTGAGCATGTGCGAGCTGCTGCAGTCGACGGGCGTCATGGCGATCGACGACGCCGTCAAGCGCACCGCCAAGGAGCACTCCGCGCTGTCGCACAGCTACGTCCTGGATTACCTCAAGAAGCTGCGGGCCCACGCGGACAAGCATTGGGTCAAGCACGAGGAGACCACCCAGCGCGTCCGCCAGCTGGAGCAGGAACTGCTCGGATCCCCGAACTTCCCGTTCGAGATCGAGGCGTAGGGCGCGGCGGAGCCAGGTCCCAGTTTCTGTTTGCGCTCCGGCCGGGCCGTCCGCTTAGCTGGCCGCCTTTCGCCCCTTGTCCCTCATGAAGCGCACGCACCACTGTGGCCAGCTGACCGCGGCCGATCTCGGCACCACGGCCTCGCTGGCCGGCTGGGTCGACTCCATCCGGGACCACGGAGGCATCATCTTCGTCGACCTCCGCGACCGCCGGGGCATCACCCAGGTGAAATTCGATCCGCAGGATGACGCCGACGTCGGGGCGCGCGCCGCCGGGCTCAAGCCGGAATCGGTGATCGGCGTGACGGGCAAGGTGGTCCGGCGCCCCGAGGGCACCGTGAATCCGAACCTGCCGACCGGCGAGGTCGAGGTGGACGCGACCGCCCTGGAAGTCCACAACCTCTCCGACACGCCGCCGTTCCCGCTCGACGACGCCGGCGGCGACCGCGTCAACGAGGACCTGCGCCTGACCTACCGCTATCTCGACCTGCGCCGGCCGGGCATGCGGCGCAACCTCGAGGTGCGCCACCGGACGGTCAAGACGGTGCGCGACTACTTCGACGCGGAGGGTTTCATCGAGGTCGAGACGCCGATCCTCTTCAAGAGCACGCCCGAGGGTGCGCGGGAGTACCTCGTGCCTTCGCGGATCCACCCGGGCCAGTTCTACGCCCTCTCGCAGTCGCCGCAGCAGTTCAAGCAGATCCTGATGGTTGCGGGCGTGGAGCGCTATTTCCAGATCGCGCGCTGCTTCCGCGACGAGGATCTCCGCGCCGACCGGCAGATGGAGTTCACGCAGATCGACGTCGAGGCCTCCTTCATCGATCGCGAGGGCATCTACGCGCTCTGCGAGGGCATGCTGAAGAGGATCTGGCGCGACATCCTGGGCGTGGACCTGCCCACGCCGTTCCCGCGGCTGGCGTTCACCGAGGCGATGAACCGCTTCGGGGTGGACAAGCCCGACACGCGGTTCGGTCTCGAACTGGTGGACCTTACGGACACCTTCAGGCAATCGGCCTTCAAGGTGTTCGCCTCGGCCGCCGCCGGCGGCGGCGCGGTCAAGGCGCTCAACGCGAAGGGCCTGGCCGACGTGACGCAGGGCGAACTCACGTCCCTCGAGGAGGCGGCCCGCTCCCTCGGCGCGAAGGGACTCGCCTTCATCAAGGTCGAGGGCGGGGAATGGAAATCGCCCATCGTGAAATTCTTCAGCGACGCCGAGAAGGCCGAGCTCACGCGGCGCCTCGGCATCGCCGAGGGCGACATCGTCTTTTTCGCGGCGGCGCCGTGGGAAAAGGCGTGCGCGATCCTCGGGCGCATCCGGCTGGACTGCGCGGCGCTGCTCCAGAAACGCGGCCGGCTGGCGATTCCGGCCAACCAGTGGAACTTCCTCTGGGTCGTCGATTTTCCGCTGATGACCTACGACGAGGAGGCGAAGCGTTTTGTGGCGACGCACCATCCCTTCACGGCGCCGGTGGCGGAGGATGTCCCGCTGCTTGACACCCATCCCCGCCAGGTGCGCGGCCAGCACTATGATGTCGTGCTCAATGGCATGGAAATCGGAGGCGGCTCGATCCGCATCCACCAGCCGGCCCTGCAGGAGAAGGTCTTCAAGGAGGTTCTGCAGATCCCGGCGGATGTGGTGGAGAGCCGGTTCGGATACCTGCTGCGCGCGTTCCGCTACGGCGCGCCGCCGCACGGCGGCATCGCCTTCGGCGTCGACCGTCTGGTGGCGCTCCTCTGCGGCACGACGAGCATCCGCGACGTCATCGCCTTTCCGAAGACCCAGAAGGCGCAGGACCTGATGACGCAGAGCCCGACGCCCGTGACGGCGAAGCAGCTGCGCGAGCTGCACATCCACACGGTCACGCCCCCGGCCTGAGCGCGGGTGGGGAGGGGCGGTTCTCGGTGGCGGGGCCGGCGGCCGGCGGGCGGCCGGCAAATTCCCCCGGGGGTTGGCATGGTGCGTGCTAGAAGCCGCGTTCATCGGCTTCGCTGCCACGTCCGGGCGGATTCGCCCGGGAGTGCGGCTGGGCCGGTGCGTCAAGTCCACCACGACGGGTCCCGGCGAACCGTCTGTTCAATCCAACCCACTCACCGCATCGATGCCGATGCGGGCAAGCACCACGATGATCACCCGAAATTCAGGCTCACGATGGCTGAGCGCGGCCCTGCTGGGCCTGGCGCTCTGCAGCGGTCTCGCCACGCCCCGGGCGCGGGCGGATGAACCGAAACCAGATCCGGCCGGCACGGCCACCGGCTCCGCGGCGGACGTGCAGGATGCCGCCGGCACGCACTTCGTCGTCTCCGCGCCCGCCGAGCTGACCGCGGAACAGCAAAAGGACCCCGCTCAAGTGAAGGCCTACCAGGAGGCGAAGCGGGCGTACGACGACTACACGGCGCAGGCCAAGCTCGAGCCGCTCGCGGTGAAGCTCTCCGACGCGGTCGGCCACAATCGCGTGGCGATCAACTTCACCTGGACGCTGGTCACGGGTTTCCTCGTCATGTTCATGCAGGCGGGCTTCGCGCTGGTGGAAACGGGCCTGTGCCGCGCCAAGAACGCCGGCCACACCATGGCCATGAACTTCATGATCTATCCCATGGGCATGCTGGGGTTCTACGTCTGCGGCTTCGCCTTCATGTTCGGCGGCCTCGGCGCGATCGGCACGATGGGCGGCTATGGCGGACTGAGCCATGAACTCGGCCTCACGATCGGGGGCAAGTTCTTCGGCCTGCTCGGCTGGAAGGGCTTCCTCCTGCAGGGCGCGGGCTATGACACCGCGGCCTTCGCGCTCTTCCTGTTCCAGATGGTATTCATGGACACGACCGCGACGATTCCCACGGGTGCGGCCGCGGAGCGCTGGAAATTCTCGGCGTTCATGATCTACGGCTGCTGCATCGGCATGATCATGTATCCGCTCTTCGGCAACTGGGTCTGGGGCGGCGGCTGGCTGTCCCAACTCGGCGTCCTCTTCCCGGGCCTCGGTCACGGCCATGTGGACTTCGCCGGGTCATCCGTCGTGCACATGCAGGGCGGGGTGATCGCGCTGATCTTCGCCTGGCTGATCGGTCCCCGCTACGGCAAGTACGACAAGAACGGGAAGCTCGTGCACCCGATCACGCCGCACAGCATTCCCCTGGTGATGCTGGGCACGTTCATCCTGGCCTTTGGCTGGTTCGGCTTCAATCCCGGCTCTTCGCTCGCCGCCACCGATCTCCGCATCGCCGTGGTCGCCGTGAACACGATGCTCGCGTCGGCCACGGGAGCCGTCGCGTCGACTCTGTGGATGTGGTGGGTGCGCACCAAGAAGCCTGATCCGTCCATGATGTGCAATGGCATGCTGGCCGGCCTCGTGGCCATCACGGCTCCGTGCGCCTTCGTCAGCGCGGGCGGCGCCGCCATCATCGGCATCGTCTCGGGCATCCTGGTGGTCGAGTCGGTCTTCTTCTGGGACCGGGTGGGCATCGACGATTGCGTCGGCGCCATTTCCGTCCACGGCGCCAACGGCGCCTGGGGGTGCCTCTCGATCGGCTTGTTGGCGGACGGCACCTATGGCGATGGCTGGAACGGCGTCAGCGGCACGGTGCGGGGCCTGTTCTACGGCGGCGGCCTCGGCCAGTTCTGGGCCGAGCTCATCGGCGTGACCACGTGTTTCATTACGCTGTCGATCCTGTCGATCGTCGTCTACTATATCGCCGAGAAACTCGTCGGCAACCGCGTGTCCCAGGAGGTCGAGATCGAGGGCCTCGATGTGCCCGAGATGGGCGTGCCCGGCTACGCCGGCATGGTGATGGACAAGCAATCCGAGACTCCGATGATGCGCGCCTGATTGCCGCCAACCGCCCGGCGGAGCGCTCCCGCCCGCCGGGCACAACCCGATCAACATTCGCGGACCGACCCATGACCACCTCACTGATCGACATCCTTCGTTCGCTGCTGGGCCTGACGCTCGGCGGAACCATCGGCCTCGGCTTCGGCCTCATCCAGGACGCCGCCCACCGCCGCCTGGTGAAACGCCAGGATAGCGGCCGGCTCAACAACGGCTGGGCGGTCATGCCCGGCTCGATGCGGCGGGTGGCGTATCTCCTGGTGGCGCTCGTCGCCGTCCAGATCGCCAGCCCGGCGCTATTCGCCGATGGCACCCAGTGGTGGGTGTCGGCCGGGGTCGCCGGCGGCTACGGCGCGATGCTCTTTTGGCAGCTGCGCCGGGAGCGGCGGGGGAGCGGCGCCTAAACCGGGGCAACCGCGGGATTGACAACTGCTATCGAACCAACCTTCTAACTGTTAACTTCGACATCAATGAAGCTCATCATCGCCATCATCAAGCCCTTCAAGCTCGAGGAAGTTAAGGACGCCCTGTCCGGCATCGGCATCGAGGGCATGACGGTCACCGAGGTCAAGGGATTCGGCCGGCAGAAAGGCCACACCGAAATCTACCGTGGCAGCGAATACACCGTCGATTTCCTCCCCAAGGTGAAGATCGAGATCGCCTTGGGAGACGAACTTGTCGGCAAGACGGTGGAGACCATCGTCAAGGCCGCCAAAACCGGCAAGATCGGCGACGGCAAGGTGTTTGTCCTGCCCCTCGACGAGGTGGTTCGCATCCGCACGGACGAGCGGGGCGAAGCCGCCATCTGAACGCGCGCCCGGCTGCGCCCGCGGCAGCCCCCCAGTTCTTCCAGATATCGGGCCGGCCCGACGGGGCCGGCCATTTTTTGGCGGCGGTTTGGCCGCCACCAGGACGGCGACCGCGCAGGGCCTGTCGCCTGTGCGCAGTTTTGCGCATTCGGGTGATGAGAAACGTTCATGGCATTGATCCTGCTTACGTCATGGGGGTCATTCACCATGAAGCTGCGCATACCCTCACCTCTGCGCGCGGTGCTGGCCCTGCTGGCGTTTGCGCTTTTGAGTCAACCGTTGCTGGCGGACGCAACCGCTCCGTCGCTTGATCAGCGCGTCACCGCGCTCGAGGCCTACGTCACCAATGGCGATCCCGGCAAGGCGCTGACCGGTGTGCCCGGCCCCGGGCACAACGCTTGGATGATGACGTCGTCGGCGCTGGTCCTGTTCATGACCCTGCCCGGCCTGGCGCTCTTTTACGGCGGGCTTGTCCGCCGGAAGAACGTGCTCTCCGTGCTCGGCCAATGCTTGGGCATCGCGGGACTGGTCACGATTCTCTGGTGGGCGGTGGGGTACAGCCTGGTATTCGGCCGCAGCTTCAGCGGCGGGGCGCTCGGCCGCTTTCTCGGCGGCTCGGAGTACTTCTTTTTCCGCGGGGTGACCTCGGCGCCCAACACGGACTACGCCTTCTGGGTCTCGCAGAACGTCTTTGCGATGTACCAGCTGATGTTCGCGATCATCACGCCGGCCCTGATCGTCGGCGCGATCGCCGAGCGCATGAAATTCTCGGCCGTCCTGCTGTTCGTGACGCTGTGGATGCTGGGGGTCTATTTCCCGCTCGCCCACATGGTGTGGGGCGCCACGGGCCTGATGAACGGCGTGTGGAACCCCGATGCGGCGATCTCGGCCATCGACTTTGCCGGCGGCACGGTGGTGCACATGTCCTCCGGCTGGTCGGCGCTCATCCTGTGCCTGATCCTCGGGCCCCGCCTCGGCTTCGGCCGCCAGAAGATGCCGCCGCACAGCATGGTGCTGTGCATGGTCGGCACCGGCATGCTCTGGGTCGGCTGGTACGGCTTCAATGCCGGCAGCGCGGTCGGGGCCGACGGCATCGCGGCCAACGCATTCACCACGACCACGATCGCCACGGCCGTCGCCGCCTTCACCTGGGGCATGATCGAGAAGGTCCTGCGCGGCC
>CAZKDK010000025.1:0-21277 GCA_964551145.1 uncultured Opitutaceae bacterium
GCCAGACCGAGATTATCCCCCTGAACCCGTGTCCGAGAAATCGGGGCAAGCCCAGGCCGTACAATTCACACAGCGCCCGCCGGATAGCCGCCCGCAATGAACCCGCGGTCCCACCGCGCCGCCTGGATCGTGCTGCCTATTGAACCCGGCCCAGCATGGCCCACAGCTTTGTCAGGTTTTGCTCATGCTGCTTGAGCATGGCGTCGGTCGGGTTGGCGAGACGCGGCCAGTCGCGGAACTTCGCCGCAAGGGAGTATGCGCCCTTGGCCTGTTCCAACGTCTGGCCGGCGGCCCTGGCCTGCTTGAGTCCGTCGAAAATCACGCGGTAGTAGTCACGGATGAACCTCAGGTCGGCCTTGGTGACGGGATCCATGTGCCCCGAGATGATGTGCCGCAACTCCCGCTCCGAATCCACAAACTCGCCCAGCACGGAGATGAGCCTGGTGAAGTCCGCGGTCTCGGCCAGGTCCCCGACGCTGGGCGGAATCATGCGCAGATGGCCTCGTCCGCCCGTCAACAGGACGCCCTCCTGGGGCACGTACACGAAGATATCGGAGGAGCTGTGGCCCTTTCCCACCGAGATGAGCACGACCGTCCGGTCTCCGAGGTCGAGTGTCATCCGGTCGCCAAAGGTCACGTTGGGGGGAACGCATCCGGTCTTCACCTGATCGATAAACGCGCGTTGGGCGGCGATTCGATCGGTCGTGTCGCCATACTCGGGCGATCCGGGCTGCAGGGTGGTGAGCTGCTTTTCCAGCCGGGCGATGCTCTTTTCGGCATTCGCGATATAGGTCGGACTCTCGGTCTTTATGTTCGCCAGACCCTGGGCCATCCCTTCCTGCGCGATGATCCATCCGGTTGGGAACGCGCCGTTGCCGCCGAGGTGTTCGATGTGGTCGTGCGTGTTGATCACGAACGCGTAGTCGTGACGTTTGAATTCCACTTCGATCAATTCCCTGGCCTTCCGCATCTGCGCGACCGAGCCGAAGGTGTCGATGACGACGATCCCCCGGGCGGTATTGAGCGCAAAGGTGCGGGCCCGGTCCTGTTGCACCATGATCATCGTGTCCGACAGCCGGACGGTTTCCATCTTCGCGGCAGACGCCGAGGCCGCCATCAAGGGGAAGAGGACAAGGATGCCGAGCTTGAGCCCAACCGCGGACATGCAATGTTTCATGGGGTGATTTTCGCTCCTGATTCCGCGGGCAGATCCAGCGGCGTCGGAGCGGATCCAGGTTGTACGGTTCACACGGGCCTCACGCCAGCACGGAAGCGAGGGTGTCCAAGAGGCGGGAGAGGTCGGACTCCTCGATGGTCAGCGGCGGGTCGAAGCGCAGGCCCGTGCCGGCGGGATAGCCCGCCGGGTAGCCGCCGGCGATGAACCCACGGTCCCACAGCGCCGACTGGACCGTGGTGCCCGACAGGCCGGAGTTCGGATCGAATTCCACCGCCAGGAGCATGCCGCGGCCGCGGACGTCCTTGATCTTTGGATTCGCAGCCCGGAGCCGGCCGAGCCCGGCCAGAAACGAGGCCCCGACATCCCGGCTGCGTTCGATCAGGCGTTCCTCCCGCAAAATCGCGATGACCTCGCGGGCGATCGCGCAACCGAGCGGATTGTTCTGGTGGGACTGCGCGTGCCGGAATCCGCTGTGCTCGAGCTTGTCGGCAAAAACGCGCCGGATCGCGGTGGCGCTGACCGGGAATCCGTTTCCGAGGCCCTTGCCGAGCGCAACGATGTCGGGGCGGAGGTCGTAGTGCTGGTAGCCGAACCATTTCCCCGTCCGGCCCATGCCGGTGGTGATCTCGTTCACGACCACAACGCCTCCATCCTCCTGCACGCGGCGCGCGATGGCCTCGACCAGGGGCGCGGGCGGAAACCGCACAAAGCCCGGGGCGCCGCCGCCCGGCTCGAACACGAATCCGCCGATGCGCTCGAATGGAATCGTCTTCAGACAGCCCTCGACGTCCGCCGCCGGGCCGGCCGCCGCGGGCGCGTGCCAGTCGACCAGATGCCACTCGGCCGGATCCTTGCGTCCGGCGGATCCGAAAGCCGCCAGATAGGAATCGGAAAACGTGAGGAGCAGGGGCCGGTCCGTGACGCGCCGGGCCACCTGCACGCCGAATTCCACGGCCTCGCTGCCGGAGCTGAGGAAGGTGCACTTGCCGTCGGGGAGGCCGACGAGCTCCAGGACGTCGCAGGCGGCGGACTCGGCCAGCTGATTCGGATAGCGAACGCCGAGATGCATCAACTGGTCCAGTTGCGCCCTGATCGTCCGGTTCAGTCGCGGATGGCTGTGTCCGAGCACCGCGGCCCAACTGCCGGACTCGAGATCGACGAACCGCCGGCCCTGGTCGTCGAACAGGGCGCAGTTTTCGCCGCGGACGAAATTGATCCCGTTGACGGGGTGGCAGCGCAGGATGTGGTCCATGGAGGGGTACCACGTTCATCGCAAAAATGGGGGCCCGGGACGAGTCCGAACGGCGCTGGGGATCGAACACGCAGGGCACAGTGGCTTTGCCGCAGGCCCGGCACACGCAGCGGCGCGGCTCTTTTCCGGCAGGTGCACTCGGTCCCCATGCCGTTCGGAAGTGCACGGATATTTCCCCTTGCGTATTTAGGGGAGGGGGCGATATCCATAAACGCACTAGGGGAACGATCATGGCCAACATCGAACTGCTTCAAGGTACACTCGACCTGATGATACTCCATGTGCTGCAGGGTGGGCCGCAGCACGGCTGGGGCATTGCCCAGCGCATCCACCTGTTGTCCAAGGCAACGCTGAAGGTGGAGGAAGGAGCCCTTTATCCCGCGCTGCACCGGATGGAACGGAAGGGCTGGATCGAGGCCGAATGGCGCCCGTCGGAAAACAACCGTCGCGCCAAGTACTACGAGCTGACCGGCCCGGGCCGGAAACAGCTCGCGACCGAACGTGAGGACTGGAAGTCGCTCACGACGGTCATGGCGCAGATCCTCGAAGCCCGCCGGTAGCGGCCCTCGGCCCATGCGCCCGCATTCGCGCTTCCCGTCAGCGGCCGGCCGCGTCTCCCGGCTGTGGGGGTCCTCGGCGGGTCCGGCCGGAAGCGTCGGGAGCGGCCCCGCCTTGGAATCGGGGAAAACGCCGGACGCGGGCGAAACGCGCCCGCCACGGCAGACCAAGGGGTCGCAGTCATGATCAGCCTGTTCCGCAACCTCGGTCGCCGGTTGCGCGACGTCTTCCAGCGGGGACGCCTCGAAGCCGAGTTGGCCGAGGAGATCCGCGGGCATCTTGAGATGCAGGAGGCGGCCAACCGCGCCGCCGGGCTGCCGGCAGGCGAGGCTCTCCGCGATGTCCGGCGGCAGTTTGGCGGCGTGGACCAGTTCAAGGAGCAATGCCGCGATGAATGGGGCTTCGTCTGGCTCGACCAGCTGTTGCGGGACGGCGGCTACGCCCGGCGCGCGCTGGGAAAATCGCCGGGCTTCGTCCTCGCCGTGGTGGTCACGCTGGCGGTCGCGATCGGCGCCACCGCCGCCGTCGTCACGGTGGCCCTCCAGGTGCTGCATCCGTCGCTCCCGTATGCGGTCCCGTCGACGCTCATGGTCGTCGAGCAATACAACACGCGGACCGGGGAGCCCTCCGTCCTGACCGCCGCGGGATTTGCCGGTTATCGGACGCGCGCGAGGTCATTCAGCCAGCTGGCGGCCCAGCACCCGGAACAGATGAACCTGGTCGTCGAAGGCCGTCCGTCGGCGGTCAAGGTGGCCTGGGTCACGCCGGGTTTCTTCGGTGTGTTCGGGGTGCCGGCCGCCCGGGGCCGGACCTTTACGACCGAGGAGCATCTCGCCGCGGGCGCCGGTTCGGTGGTCGTTCTGGCGCACCGGACCTGGGTGGCGGAATTTGGCGGCGATCCCGCCATCCTCGGCCGCACCGTGCTGCTCGGGGGGCGGCGATGCCGGATCGTCGGGATCATGCCGGAGTCGTTCCTGTCGCCCACCGGGTTCCCCGCCTGGGACGCGTTCCTGCCCACCACCGATCAGGCGCTGGCGCGCGGTGACTGGTGGCAGACGCTGGTGTGGGCGGTCGGCCGGTTGAAGCCGGGTGTGACGCCGGGCCAGGCCCAGGCCGAGCTGGCGACGATCCCGCCGCCGGACGGCCTCCCCGCAGGGATGGTGGCGGGCGTCGTGCCCCGGGTCGCGCCGATCCGCAGTCTGTATCAATCGGACGGCGACCGCGTGATGGCGATCCTTCTGGGGGCCGGCGCTTTTCTCTATATGATGGCCTGCGCGACCGCCTTCAATCTCGTGCTCCAGCGCACCGCCGGCCGCCGGGGCGAGCTTGGGGTGCGGGCGGCGCTGGGGGGCGGCCGCCGCCGGATGTTCCAGCTGCTGGCCGTGGAAAACCTGCTCCTGGTCGGGGCCGCGGGGGTGGCGGCGGTCCCGCTGGCGCGGTGGTTCTGCTTCCTGCTGGTGCGCTCCCTCGACTATTGGTGGCTTTCCGCGGGCCCGGTCCGCGTGCGCAGCGGCCCCTTGTGGTTGCTCGTCGCCGCGGCGACGCTGGGCGCGGCGATCGCTGCCGGATTCGCGCCCGCGCGACTCGCCTTGGGCGCCGCCCGGCCGGATGCCCCCGCCGGGCGCAACGGCCCGTTGCGGGACGGCCGGCTGGCCCGGCGCTGGCGCCCGGCATCGGCGGTGGCGCAGGCCGCGCTGGCGGTCTTCATGCTGGTGGGAGCGGCGCTGTGTGCCCGGGCCCTGGTCCGCCTGGTGCGGACCGATGCCGGATTCGATCCGGTGCGCCGGATCGCCGTGATCGGGCAGCTGCCGCCGCCGGCGTACACGTATCCACCACCAACGGACAACTACCTGGCGTTCGCCGGCAGGCTGCGCGAGGAGCTTGCGCGCCTGCCCGGGGTCGAACGCTGCGCGCTGGCCAGCCGCCTTCCCTTGCTCGGAGGCAGCGAGACGGTGCCGGTGCGGATCGACGGCCGACCGGCGCCGGCCGGCCTCCGCTGTTCGTTCAACCGCGTGTCGCCCGGGTATTTCGCCGCGCTGGGCGTGCGGGTGCTCCGGGGGCGTGGTTTCGACGGGATGAACCGCGGCGATCCGGGCGTCGTGGTGATCAACGAGACGATGGCCCGGGAGGTTTTCCCCGGGGAGGACCCGCTGGGCCGCCGCCTGGAAGCGGGTCGCCGGGGAGAGTGGCGGGCCGTCTATGGCCGCGAGGCGGAGGAACGCGAAACGTGGGAGATTGTCGGGGTGGCGGCCGACGTGCGCGAGGAGGGTCAGCGCGTCGCCCCGGGCCCGCAATGCTACGTGCCGTTCTGGCAGCGGAATCTCTATGACGTCCAGTCGGTGGTGGCGGTGCTGCAGCTGCAGGGTCCGCCGGTCGCGGGTTTTGCCGAGGTGGTGCGCAGCGCCGGGTTCGCCGTGAACCCGGACCTCGTCATCACCGAGGTCGCGTCGTTGGAGGAGCGCGCGGCCTCCGCGATTCACGTCGAACGCTGCGCGTCGGCCACCCTGGGAGGCATTTCCGCCGGCGCCCTGATCCTGGCCGGCATGGGGCTTTTCGCGGTGGTGTCCGCCCTGGTGGCGGAGCGGCGGCGGGAGTTCGGCGTGCGCCTCGCGCTCGGGGCGAGACCGGGCGGGCTGCAATGGCTGGTGCTTCGCCGCGGGCTCGGCTGGACGGCGCTCGGCGTGGCGGCCGGGCTCGGCGCGTCCTGGGCGCTCATGCGGATTCTGGGGCTCCTGCTCTATGCCACGAGCCCGCACGATCCCGCGGTCTTTGGCGGAGTCGCCGTGTTTGTTTTCACCGTCGCCGGTCTGGCCTGCTGGCTGCCGGCGCGCCGCGTGGCGCGGATCGACCCCATGATCGCCCTGCGAGCGGAATAGCCGGGCGCACTGGCGCCACACCCCCGGTCAACTGACGCGTTCTTCATGAAAACAATGTCCCGCTGGTCAATCGCCGTCCTGGCCCTGGCGCGGCTGGCGCCGCTGGCGCCCGCGACAACCTACTACGTGTCGCCCTCGGGCAGCGATGCCGCGGCGGGCACCCAGGCCGCGCCATTCGCCACCGTTCAATACGGCGCCGGCAGGCTCGGCCCCGGAGACGTGCTCGTCCTCCGCGGTGGCAGCTACCATGAATCCGTCGCCGTGAGTCGGTCCGGCACGGCCGCCGCGCCGATCCTGATCCAGGCCTATCCGGGGGAGACTCCGGTCCTGGTGGGATCCCGGCCCGTCACTGGAGCGTGGACCGCCCAGGCGGGCTCGATCTACCGGGCGCCGTGGCCCTCCCAGCCGGTCCAGGTGTTCTGCGACGGGCGGCTGCTGAACGAGGCGCGCTGGCCCAATTCGCCGCTGCCGGACGATCTTTCCGCGCAGGCCTGCGCGCTCGCCGACGACGCATCGGCCGGCGACCTGGTGTCCGCCGGCCTTCCCGCGGTCGACCTCACCGGCGCCTGGGTGCAGATCATGGCGGGCGAGGCCTGGGTCGGCTACAGCCGGCAGGTTGTCGCGCACGATCACGCGACGGGGCGCCTGACCTTCGCCTCGCCCATCAACCAGATGTCGATGCTGGTGCCCCGGCGGGGCAACCGATTCTACGTCTTCGGGAAACTCGAGCTGCTGGACGCGCCGGGCGAGTGGTGGTGGGATCCGGCCGGGCAGCAGCTCTACGTCTGGACGCCAGACGGGGCGCCGCCGGCCAACCGGGTGGAGGCGGGCACCGCGGACGCGGTGTTGAGCCTGAGCGGCCAGTCCCACATCACGCTGATGGGCTTGGATGCGCGCGGCGGGTGGTTCAACCTCCAGAATTGCACCGCGTGCGTTGTGGACGACTGCCACCTGGTCGCACCGACGTGGATTCGGACGTTCGACGGCTTTGCGCTCTGGTCGCCGCAGTATCTCGGCGGCATCGACATCTCGGGATCCGGCAACGTCGTGCAGGGCGGGTCGGTGCGCCTGGCCGGGCGCAGCGCCATCCACGCGACGGGCAGCGACAACACCGTGCGCGAGGTGCTGGTCGAGGACTGCGGCTGGAACTGGACGAACAACGCGCCCGTCGACACGGTGGGGTGCACACGGGCGACGGTCGAGAACTGCACCATCCGCCGGTCGTCCGGAACCGGCCTGACCATGGGCCCCGCCTCCCGGTTCCTGCGCAACCTGGTCGATACGACCGCCATCGACTTCGAGGACTGCGGCGACGTCGGCGCCTGGTCCATGGACGGGCAGGGCTCGGAGGTCGCCTACAACGAGATTTTTGGCAACCACAGCCGCTGGGGCGCGGGCATCTACCTGGATGCGGGCACCAAGAACTTCTATGTCCACGACAACTACGTGCACGACGTGGTGTGGAACGGGATCAACATCACCGGGCCGCTCCGGGTCGAGCACAACTCGTTCGTCCGGGTGCAGCACCAGGGCCTGGGGCTGATTCCCCAGAGTTCGACCGACGGGGTCGACATGTCCGCCGGCATCGTGGCGCACAATCTGGCGGCGGAGCCGTTTCCGATCGACGTGTCGCTCGGCCAGCCCGAGTCGCTGGTCCCTGAATTCGCCAGCTTCGGCACCTGCACCCCGCTGGCCCCGGGACCGCGCCGCGTGGAGATCCTGGGTTCGCAACTGGTCCAGCCGGGCTGGAGCCTGCGGGAGGTCCCCCTCGACCTGTCCGTCGTCAACACCGTGATCTTCTCGTTCGAGTCCCCGGCCATCTCCTTCACCTATTCCATCGCGAATCTGCGGCTGCTGCCGGTGGGCCGCACCGGGGACGACGGCGCGGTTCCCGTCACCGGTGCCACCGTCCAGGCCGCGGGCAGCGGCGGCTCCACCTGCACGGTGTCCACCCCCGCGGCGGCAACCTGGAGCGTGACCGGTGCAAACGCGTTTCGGGGCGCCAACAGCCTGACCGTTTCGCTGCCGTCCGGCCTGGCCGACTGGAGGGCGTACCGCGGGTTCGCCTTCGAACTCACCGGCACCGCCACGCGCGACTACAAGTTCCAGGGTTATCAGGACATCGACAACGGGCCCGACCCCGTTGCCGGGCGGGGGGCCACGCTGCCGGCGAATGTCGGCGTCACCGCCGCGGGCCTGGGCCCGGTCACGACGCCGGTGGTGACCGTGCAGCCGGCGTCGAACTCCAGCGCGGCCGGAGCCAGCGTCAGTTTCACCGTCGATGCGAGCGGCAATCCCGCACCGACCTATCAATGGCAGCGGCAAGCCGCGGGCTCGACGACCTGGACGGATCTCGCGGAGGGCGGCAGCTATCACGGCGTGCTCGGCGCGACCCTCACGGTCAGCGCGCCGACGGCCGCGATGTCGGGCGATCAGTTCCGCTGCGTGACCACCAGCGCCGTCGGCTCGGCCGCCAGCAATCCCGCCACCCTTACGGTCAGCGGCAGCGCCACGGGCCAGCTGCAATATCCCGTGGCCCTGGCGGTGGATGGAGCGGGCAATCTCTACGTCGCCGACGCGGGAAACAGCACGATCCGAAAAATCAACCCGGCGGGCCAGGTCGCCACGCTGGCGGGCCTGGCCGGTTCCGTCGGCTCGCAGGATGGCACGGGGAGCAACGCGAGATTCAACCAGCCCGGCGGCATTTCCGCGGACTCGGCCGGCAATCTCTATGTCGCCGACACCGGCAATGCCACCATTCGCAAGATCACCCCGGCCGGCGTTGTCACCACGGTCGCGGGCTCGGCGGCCGACCGGGGCAACCGTGACGGGACCGGCGGCGCGGCCTGGTTCAATTCCCCCTCCGGCATCGCGGTTGACGGGTCCGGGAACCTCTATGTGGCGGACGCCGTGAGCGCCACCGTCCGCAAGGTGACTCCGGATGGCACGGTGAGCACGCTGGCCGGTGCGGCGGGCGCCCCGGGCGACGCGGACGGCGCGGGCAGCGCCGCCCGTTTCAACCATCCCGCCGGCATCGCGACGGACAACCGCCAGATCTACGTGACGGATGCCTACAACTCCACCGTCCGCCGGATCACCCTGGACGGCGTGGTGACCACCGTGGCGGGCTCGGCGGGCATCAGCGGCGGCAACGACGGCACCGGCGGCTCCGCTCTGTTCAATCAACCCGCCGGCGTGGCGGTCGATCCGGCCAGCAACACAGGCAGTTTCTATGTTGCCGACACCGGCAACGGCACCATCCGCCGCGTCACTCAGGCTGGCGCGGTCACGACGCTGGCCGGAAACGCCGGCATCGCCGGATTGGGCGATGGCACGGGAGCCGGCGCGCTGTTCAACCAACCGCGTGGCCTCGTCGTCGATGGCAGCCGCAATCTGTGGGTTGCCGACAGTGGAAACGGCGCCATCCGCAAGGTCACACCGGACGGGGTGGTCACGACCCTGGCGTTGACGGCCGGCTCCGGCGACGGCACGACGACGCCTCCCTCGGGGGGCGGCACCGATACAACGCCGTCCACGCCCGCCTCCGGAGGTGCTGGCGGCGGCGGCGGTGGTGCGCCCAGCGAATGGTTCTACTGCGCATTGCTGCTCGTGGCCGCGGTGCGCGCGTTTCAGCGGCGAAAGCGATGTTGAATCCACTCGCTGGCGTTCACGCCTGCTGGAAATCTCAGGGTAGGGGAGTTCCTTCGTCGCGAAAAAGAAGGTTCGGGACGAGTCCGAGCGCCGCCTGAAGCGCAAGCCCAGGGCCCGATGGAGGGCTCGACACGCGGGGCGGCCGACTCGAACTGCCGTTCCCGATTCGACGCAATCACGGTTCGATGGGCCCGGGCTCTGCCAGGGGGAGCCGGGCTGGCAAAGCGTCTTTGGCGGGCGTGGTCGAGCTGCGGGTTTGATCTGCGCCGGCTGCCGCGGTGCTGCCGCGAGCCTGCGTTTTCCGCGGCAGATCGTCGCCGGCTGGCCCGGCGATTTCCGACTGGAATGAGGGGCATCATGCCCCCGCACGACACCACAACCACAATGCTTTCTACTGATATCTTCCGTGAAATCTTCCTCGAAACCTTCGAACGGACAAAAGACCGGTCACGCCCATGATTCGGACGCCTGGTCGGGCTGGGCGTGCATGATCGGCGTCGTCGCCGGCGGCGCGATTGGATCCATCTTCGGCAGGGCGTTCGTGCTCGGCGCCATGCTGGGGGCGATCGGCGTGGTCGTCGGCGCCTTTAACGATCGATCGCGCCGCTGAGGCGCAGTCGACGGCAGGGTAGCTGACGAATCGCGCCTGCGGCGCTGAACTCGCGAGCGAGCAGGGCCGGCGACGCGGACCCGATGCTCCGGCTCAACGGGTGGGGATGCTGCCAGCGCATATCGTCCCGCGTTCTTGAGTTGGCAGCCGCTCAGCCCGCAGGAACCGGCCGGCGCTCCGAGCGGTGCTGGGGTGGGACTCGCTTCCTTGGGCAGGGTGACCGTGGCCCTCCATTGGCCCTGGATCCTATATTAGACATAATACTTATTGTGCGTAATAGCCCAGTCGCACCGGAAAAGCCCGGGAACGACCCGACGACGGGTCTCCCTACCGGCTGTCCACGGGCCCTCAGGCCGCGCGATGGACGATGCCGTGCAGGGCCCGCGCCGCCGCGCCTTCGTAATGGACGGGTTTTCCGGCGCCCGCCCGAAAGAGAACATCCGCTGTGCTGCAAACGGGAGATTGTCCCGGGCCTCCCGCGGCCTCGACCAGCGTGAATGTGACGAGCTCGATCGAATCGAGGTTGATGGAAAGCTCCGTGTGCGCGTTGAGCGCAAGGCTGGCGAATTTCATGGTGCCGCCAGGAATATCACGCCGAAAGACCAGGGACAATCGAATATCCCGCACCTGCCGGGGCCTCTGCAAGGCTGGACGCCGCGGTCAGACACCTCCCGGGCAACGTCATACCGGCTGTCGTCTTTCATTAGAAACTTCAGGGCGGGGTGCCCTACCCTGCAGGCCGCCGCGACGCAAAAACACGGCAACAGCCTCGTTGGTGCCGCCGACGACGAGGGGCGCCGTCTCGCTGCAGATTCCTCAGGAACCCCAGGGCTGCCGTATAATCGTCGGACTCGCCAAAACCCTCCGAAAAGTGAGAATGCACGCCTCAGGACCCCAGCCTCCATGAACAACCTGTGCATCTACGGATCCTCGGCAATCCTCGGCTACCTCGGATGGATCCTGGCCAGCCCGTTCGGGATGTTCTGGGCATTTGTGATCAGCGGTGTCGGCTCTCTGGTGGGGGTCTACATCGGCTGGAAGATCGCACGGCGGATCGGGTGAAGGAAGACGGACCGACGGCGGATGTCCTCTTTCCATCACAGAGGGCACAGAGAACACAGAGGACACTGAGAGACCGTCCGGTCCGGTCTCGGAATCTTTTGTCGCAACTGGAGCGGCAACGCCCTCGTCGCCGCTCCGGAACATCGGACGTCGAACACGCGACGAGGGCGTCGCGTCCCCACGATCGCGGATCGGCCGCCGGCCGGACGTTTTGCATCTGAGGGATACCAGTGGCATAGTGGCCGCGGTCCGGCGCAGAACCTTCCGCAATCACCTGCTACCCGCATCCATCCACCCATGATCCGTTCCTCCCTGCGAATTGCCCACGCCGTCATCTTCCTGGCCCTGATCGCCCCCGCTGCCCTCAAGGGCGCCGGTCCCGGATCGGACGCCGGGCATCCCTACCATCTCATCCAGGCGATCCCCATCGGCGGCGAAGGCGGATGGGATTACCTGTCGGTGGACCCCGTCGCCCGGCGCCTCTACGTCGCCCACGCCACCCAGGTGGTGGTCATCGACCTGGACCGGAATGCCGTCGTCGGCACCATCGACGGCACGCCGGGCGTTCACGGCGTGGCGCTCGCGCCGGAGCTGGGCCGCGGATTCACCAGCAACGGCCAGGAATCGAAGAGCAGCGTGGTCGACCTGCGCACCCTGAAGACCCTCTTCAAGGTCGAGACCGGGCGCGGCCCGGACGCCATCCTCTACGACCCGGGCCGCCAGGAGGTCTACACCTTCAACGGCCGGGCCAACTCGGCGACCATCATCGATGCCCGCACCAACCAGGTGATCGGCACCGTCATCCTGCCGGGCAGACCCGAATTCGCGGTCGCCGACCCCGCCGCCGGCCGGATCTACGACAACATCGAGGACAAGAGCGAGGTCGTGGCCATCGACACCATGTCGCACCAGATCGCCGCGGTCTGGCCCATCGCGCCCGGCGAGGAACCGTCGGGCCTGGCCATCGACGCGGCGCATCACCGCCTGTTCATCGGCTGCCACAATGAACGCATGGTGATGCTGGACACCACCACCGGCCGGGTGCTGGCGACGGTGCCCATCGGCCGGGGCGTCGACGACAATGCCTTCGATCCCGGCACGGGGCTGGCCTTCGCCTCCTGCGGCGACGGCACGGTCACCATCGCGCGCGAGGATTCTCCGGGACACCTGACGGTCGTTCAGACGCTGGCGACCGAATCGGGGGCCCGCACCATGGCACTGGACCCGACGACGCACCGCATCTATCTCGCCACGGCCGAATTTGGCCCCCTGCCGGAGTCGCCGACCGGCGGCCGGCGCCGCCCGCCCATCGTGCCCGGCACATTCAAGGTGCTCGTCTACGGGATGGATTGACTCACCGGCGCGGGACGGCGACAACGCCCCATGCGCCGGCACGCACTCGGTTGCGCCATGAAACTCCGTGGGCTCGGCCGGCGCTGTCTCGTGGCCGCCGCGATCGGCGGCGTGCTCGCCGCCGGCGCGGGCTGCGTCCACTACCGAGCGCAACCCATCAGCGCGGAGGAAACGGCGGCGGTGCTCTCTTCGCGCTCGCTCGACGATGAGGGTTTGCGCCGGTTCGTCGCCAAGTGCCTCGATCAGGAACCTCCAATCTGGCCGCTGCCCCGATGGGATTTCGAGAAGCTGGCGCTGGCGGCGTATTACTATCAGCCCAGCCTCGGGGTGGCGCGCGCCGAATGGGCGGTGGCGACGGCAGGCCAGGTGACGGCGCGCCAGCGACCCAATCCCTCCCTCGGATTATCGGGAACCTACGACACCACCACGCCGCCTCCGTGGATCCCCGGTGTCACGCTCGATGTTCCCATCGAAACGGCGGGAAAACGGGGCTATCGCTCCACCCAGGCACGGCAACTCGCCGACGCTGCACGCTGGAATCTCCAAGCGACGATCTGGCAGGTCCGCAGCGGCGTGCGGGCCGCACTAGTCGATCTCTATTCGGCGCGGGAGACCGAGTCGCTGCTCGCCCGCCAGGAGGCGGCGCAGTCCGAAGTGGTGCGGCTGCTGGAAGGTCAGCTCGCGGCCGGCAGTGTCGCGGGGGTGGAAGTCACGGAGGTCCGGATCGCGCTCGGCACCACCCGGCTGGCCCGCCAGCAGGCGCAGCGGCAGGAGGGCGAGGCTCTGGCGGGTCTGGCGGATGCAATCGGCCTGCCGGTGGCAGCGCTGCAGAACGTGGTCCTGTCATTCGCCGGGCTCGACGAGTTTCCCACGGCGCTGACGGAACCGGAAATCCGGCAGCAGGCTGTCCTGAACCGGGCCGATATTCGCGGCGCGCTGGCCGAATACGCCGCCACCCAGTCGGCGCTTCAGCTCGAGATCGCGAACCAGTATCCCGACATCCAGCTCGGCCCCGGCTACGAGTACGACCAGACAGACAACAAGTGGACCCTGGCCGTGTTGCTGACGTTGCCGATCCTGAACCAGAATCAGGGCCCGATCGCCGAGGCACGCGCCCGGCGGACGCTGGCGGCGGCGCATTTTTTCGCCGTGCAGGCCAAAGCCATGGGCCAGATCGATCTGGCGCTGGCCGGCTACGGCGCGGCGCAGCGGCAGTCCGCCGCAGCCGGGGCCTTGCAGGGCGACCTGCAGAAGCGCCTGGATGCCGTGCGCGCGATGCACCACGAAGGCGAGGCGGATGCCCTGGCGATGGCCAGCGCCCAGGTCGAATTCAACGCCGGAGCGCTCTCCCGGCTGGACGCGCTGACCAAGGCGCAGCAAGCGCTCGGGCAGCTCGAAGATGCCACGCAAAGCCCGCTGAGGCTGCCCGCCGCGGTTCTCCAACAGGCGGAGCTTAATCCAGAAACAAAGTAATCGTCGATCGATCATGAACCGTAAACAGGCTCTGGCCGCATTGGCCGTGGTGGTAGTAGGCGCGGCAATCTACGCAGCCCTGAGGATGGCACACCGAGCCGCGACGGAGGCACCGGACGAAGAAACGCCGACGCTCGTCGCCGTGCAGGTGGGCAAACTCGTCCGCACGACGTTGCATGGCTACGTCGACGGTTTCGGCACGGTCCTGCCGGCTCCGGCGGAAGAAGGACAGCCTCCGGCAACCGCCCGCGTGGCTCCCTCCGTCGCGGGGATCGTGGCCCGGGCCGACGTGGCTGAGGGCCAGCGGGTCGAGCAAGGCGCCTTGCTGTTCGAGCTGGACTCGCGGGCGGCGAAAGTGGCGGTCGACCTCTCCCGGGAGACCGCGGCGCGGCAGCGGCGCCTGTTTGCCGAGCACAATACCTCGCAGCGCAGCCTGCAGGAGGCGGAAGCGCAGCTGGCCGCGGCCGAGGCTCAACTCGCCCTCCTGCAGGTCACGGCCCCCTTGTCCGGCACGGTCACGCGGGTCAACGTCCGGCCCGGCGAAGCCGTCGACCTGACGACGGTGCTTGCCGAAATCACGGACCTGCACCGGCTGGCTGTGGCCGCCAACATACCCTCCGCCGAAGCGGCCAGACTCGTCACGGGTCAACGCCTGCAGATCCTCAGCAATCCTCCCGTAGCGACGACGCTGGCGTACGTTGGCGCGGCCGTGGATCCGACCAACGACACGGTGCCCGTGCGGGCTCCCTTGCCGCCCGGCAGTGCGCTGCGACCGGGCCAGCTGGTGCCCCTGCGCATCGTGACCGCCGAGCTGACGGATTGCCTGGCGGCCCCGGCGGCCAGCGTCGTCCCCGGCACCGATGGCCGGAGCGCGGTGGCTGTCGTGGCCGGCGACCAAGCCACGCAGGTCGTCGTCAAGACCGGCCTGCGCGAGGGCGGGCTGGTCGCCATCGACGGCCCCGGACTGAAGGACGGCGACACAGTGGTGACTGTCGGCGCCTACGGGCTGCCAGAGAAAACCAGGATTCAGGTGGTGAATCCCTGAAACGGGTGCGCCCCGCCCGGTTCCCATGCTCCCATGAAAGCAGGTGACGTTTCCGCGCTTGGCCGCTTCGCCACCCGCCACGCGCTGTCCATCACGTTTGTGGCGGTGGCGTTGTGTCTGGCGGGCGTTATTTCCGCCTGGCGCACGCCTTCAGCGGTGTTTCCGCAGACCAATTTCCCGCGCGTGGTCATCCTGGTGGACAACGGGATCATGCCCGCCGCCGAAATGATGGCCACGGTCACGCGGCCGATCGAAGAGGCGATGAAGGAGATTCCGGGGGCGGTGTCGGTGCGTTCCGCGACCAAACGCGGCACGGCGCAGATCAACGTCTTCTTCAACTGGCGCGTGGACATGGTCCAGGCGGAATTGTACGTGCTCGGGCGGCTGTCCGCCATCCGCGGTGACCTGCCCGCGACCGCCTCGACCGAGGTCTCCCGTCTGACGTTCTCCGCATTTCCGATCATCGGCATCAGCCTCACGAGCGCCCGCCGCGATCTGACAGAACTCTGGGAACGGGCCAACTACGAGCTGAAGCCCCGCTTTCTCCAGGTCCCCGGCGTCGCGCGGGTGGAGCTCACCGGCGGACACGCCCCCGAATACCATGTGGTCGTGGATCCGCTCAAGCTGCAGGCAGCCCAGCTCAGCCTGCATGACGTGAGTGACGCCCTCACGAAGAACAACCTCATCGCATCCGCGGGCCTGATCGAGGAGAACTACCACCTCTATCTCGCCACGGTGGACGGGCGCGTGCATTCGCCGGCGGAGATCGAGCAGGCCATCATCCGGGTCAGCGACGGCCATCCGGTGCAGATCCGGGATGTGGCGCGGGTCGAACGCGGGCCGGAGCCGGCCTTCACCATTGTGACGGCGCAGGGCCGCGATGCCGTGCTTTTCAACATTCACAGCCAGCCCGATGGCAGCACGCTGGATATCGCCGCGGCGCTCAAGGCGCAGGTCCAACAACTCCGGCGGGAACTGCCGCCGGACATGCACCTCGCGTTCTTCTACGACCAGTCGTCCTTCGTGAGCGATTCGGTGCGGAGCGTGTGGGACGCCGTCATCTTCGGGCTCATCCTGTCGGTGGGCATTCTCTATTTCTTCCTGAAGAACTGGGGCAGCGTGCTCACGGCCATCGTCACCATCCCCATCACGGTGCTGCTCACGTTTGTCGCCATGAATCTGGCCAACATGAGCTTCAATATGATGACCCTGGGGGGCATCGCGGCGGCCATCGGCCTGATCATCGACAATGCCATCGTCGTCGTGGAGGCGATGTGGGTGAGAATCGCCGCCGGACGACCGCGGCTGGAGGGCATCCAGGAGGCGATGGGCGAGATCCTCTATGCGCTGATCGGCTCCACCTTGACGCCAGTGGTGGTCTTCATCCCCCTGGCTTTTTTGAGCGGGGTCGCGGGTGTGTTTTTCCGCGCTTTGGCCCTGACGATGGTCGTGTCCCTGCTGGTATCGTTGGTGCTGGCACTTACGCTCACGCCGTCGCTCGCCGCCTGGCTAATGGGTGGTCGCGCCCAAGGGAGCGCAGGCGATGCGTCCGGCAGCCCGGAAGGCGGGTTTCTGCTGAAGCGGATCCTCCGCCTCTACGAAGGTGCGGTCCGCTGGGCGCTGCGACATGGCGGGCTGACGCTGGCGGGCTGCGCCCTGGTGCTGCTTGCCACGTTCCTCATCTACCGGCAGCTGGAATCGGATTTTCTGCCCGACTTCGACGAAGGCGGGTTCGTGATTGATTTCAATGCGCCGCCCGGCACCAGCCTCAGCGAAACCTCGCGTCAGCTGGACGAAGCGGAAGTCATCATCCGCGGGGATCCGGACGTGGAGGGCTATTCCCGGCGGCTCGGCACGGAACTGGGCCTGTTCATCACCGAACCCTATCGCGGCGATATTGCGGTCAAGCTCAAGCGCAGCCGCGGACATACCACGGAGGAAGTCATCGCCCGGTTCCGCCACGAATTCAACGAACGGTTCCCCGCGATCCGATGGGACTTCCCCGGGATCCTGACCGATATCATCGGCGACCTGCAGCAGACGCCCAACCCGATCGAAATCAAGCTGTTCTCGCCCGACCTGCAATGGCTGAAGCAGACCGCGCCGCGCGTGGCGGAGCAGATCAGGGCAGTGCCTGGCGTGGTGGACACCTTTGACGGCCTCACGAAGACGGGTCCGACGATCAACCTCAGGGTGCGCCCCGCCGAGGCGGAACGGTTCGGGCTCACGGCCAGCGACATCGCCGAGGCGGTGAACACCGCCCTGCTCGGCCAGGTTGCGTCACATGTCCTTGAAGGCGACCGGGTGGTCAACATCCGCGTGCAGGTCGATCCGGCGAGCGTCAATCGCACCGCCGCGCTGCGCGAGCTGCCCCTGCGCACGGCTGCCGGTGCGGTGGTGCGGCTGGATCAGGTGGCGGATATGGTCGAGGAGCCCAGCGAGATCGAACTCAGCCGCGACGACTTGCGGCAGGACGTGATCGTGTCGGCGCGGCTCGAGGGCCGCAATCTGGGCGGCGCCATGAAGGAAATCCAAGCCCGACTGAGCCGGGACCAATGGCTGCCGCCCGGGACGGTCGGATTCGGCGGCCTCTATCAGCAGCAGCAGGAGTCCTTTCGCAATCTCGTGCTGGTCCTGGTCGCCGCTATCCTGCTGGTGTTCACGGTGCTCGTCATCGAATTCCGGTCGTTCTACGAACCGGTGGCCATCGTGTTCGGGGCTGTGCTTGCGCTGTTCGGGACCGTGGCGGCGCTGTGGATCACGGGAATCACGCTCAACATTGTCTCGTTCCTCGGGGCCATCATCGGAGTCGGCATCGTTGCCAAGAACGGCATTCTCGTGCTCGACTATTTCCGGCAACTGCAGGCCGCGGGCGTCGAGCTCGTCGAAGCGCTCGTCCGGGCCGGCCACCGCCGGCTGCGGCCGGTGCTGATGACCTCGCTGGCCGCCGCGCTCGGCATGTTGCCGCTGGCCTGGGGCATCGGCGCGGGCGCGGACATGCTCCGACCCCTGGCCGTCGCGGTCATTGGCGCCCTGGTCTTTTCCGTGTTGCTCTCGCTGGTGGCCACGCCCGTGGTCTATCTCGTCCTGCTCCGGCTCTGCCGCGGATCGGCGGCTGGACCGGCCCAGGCGTGACGTCAGCGCGCCGGACCCCAGCGGCGCGTGAACGGATAGTAGATGAAGAGGGGCCGGCCCACCACGTCCTTCTCCGGCACAAATCCCCAGTAGCGCCCGTCCTTGCTGTTGCCGGAGTTGTCGCCCATGGCGAAGAAACTGTGCGGGGCGACCGTCACCGTTTCGCCGGGGGCGGCGAGCAGCCCGAGGTTGGATTCGCCGCCCGCCACACCGTTGAAATAGCCCCGGTACAAACCCACCCGGTTCGCGTTGAGATTGAAGGCGGCGGCGCCGGCAATGGGGCGCCCGTTGCGATAGAGGACCGGCGGGCGGACCTCGAGGGTGTCGCCGGGCAGGCCGACCAGCCGTTTGACGTAGTACTGGTCCGCGCCGATGTAGGCGATATGGCGCGTGCGGAAGACAAAGCCGTCGCCGACCTTGGGGCGGACGAAGTGGTAGCTGAGCCGGTCGACGAACAACTGGTCGCCCGTCAGCAGATCGAAGCGCACGATGGGATCGCCGGCGCGGACCGTCCGGCCGAGTTTCACGAGATAGACCGACCGGATGTCACCGGAACCCTCGCGCAGCTCGATCTGCGAACGGGACACCGCGCCGCGCCGGCTCGCCTGCTCGAGGAAGTGCAGGCCGTCGCTGCCGCCCAGCAGGGTCTCCTGCACCACCCGGTCGAAGTCGCCGAAATCGACCGGCACCTGCACCGTGGTCTCGACGCCGTCGACGTAGAAGGTGTACTCATGGACCTCCGTGGGAATCACGAGCCATTTGTGCGCGGGCCGGACCGTGAAGGCCACGTAGCCGCTGCCGAAGAACTTGAGGGAAATCTCGCCATCGGTCGGCGCCACCGCCTCGCGGCGCTGCGCGCCGAAGGCGATGAAACGAAAGGCCTGTCCGAGGAGGCCGGGCGCCGGCGTGCCCGGCGGCAGATTCTCGGCCGTCATGCCGTAGTAGGTCGGCCACATCGAGTTGGTCGGGATCTTGAACGGCTGGAGGAAGAAGGTGCGGACGCCCAGGACGATGATCGCCGCCACGAGCAGGAACTCGACGTTCTCGACGATGGACGACTTCGGATAGAACGCGCCGCCGATCGGCCGCAGCACGTCCTCGAGCGCGTCGATGCCGAGCTTGAGCCGGCCCGCATCGGCCCGCTGGCGGAGCATGAGCCGCAGGTCGGCGCTCTTCCGGCGGAGTTCCAGCACCCGCGCCTCCGGCAGCTGGTCGCGGCGGTAGTGGCCGACCTTGTCGGCGAGGCGCAGCCAGTTCTCCGCGTTCTCGCGCATCTTCCGCTCGTTGGACTGGAGGAAGCCGAACATGGTCAGTTGTTCTTGAGCACGCGAATGAAGGCGTCGGGCGGGATGGAGACCCGGCCGATCTGCTTCATCTTCTTTTTGCCCTCGCGCTGCTTCTCCAGGAGCTTCCGCTTGCGCGAGATGTCGCCGCCGTAGCATTTCGCGGTGACGTCCTTGCGGAACTGGCGGACGTTCGCCCGGGCGATGATCTTGCCGCCGATGGCGGCCTGCACCGCGATCTTGAACATCTGGGCCGGAATGATGTCGGCCAGCTTCTCGCAGAGCGCCCGCCCCTGCCCCTCGGCCTTCGACCGGTGCACAATGCCGGCAAAGGCGTCGACTGGCTCGCCGTTCACCAGGATGTCCATGCGCACCAGGTCCGACTCGCGGTACTCGCCCAGTTCGTAGTCCATCGAGCCGTAGCCCCGGGTCATGCTCTTCAGCCGGTCGTTGAAATCGACCAGGATCTCATTGAGCGGCAGCGTGCAGCTCAGCATGACGCGCATCGTGTCGAGCGTGGTCGTGCGCTCGCACGTGCCGCGTTTCTCCATGACCAGATTCAGGACGTCGCCGAGGCAGGTGTTCGGGATGTGGATGGACGCGCGGATCGTCGGCTCGTAGATCGCCCGGATCGCCGTGGGATCGGGCAGCTTGACCGGATTGTCCACCGTCAGGGTCTCGCCCGTCACCGTTTTCACCCGGTAGACGACGCTCGGGTACGTGGAAATGATGTCGACGTCGTGCTCGCGCCGGATGCGTTCCTGGATGACCTCCATGTGCAGGAGTCCGAGGAAGCCGCAGCGGAAGCCGAAGCCGAGCGCCACCGACGTTTCCGGCTGGAAGACGAACGCCGAATCGTTGAGCCGCAGCCGGGCGATCGCGGCCTTGAGCTTCTCGTAGTCCTGGGTCTCCAGCGGATACAGGCCGCAGTAGACCATCGGATGGACCTCGAGGTAGCCGGGCAGCATTTCCGTGGCGGGCCGGCTGGCGAGCGTGATCGTGTCGCCGATCTTGATGTCCCCCGTCGCCTTGATCGTGCTGACAATGTAGCCCACGTCGCCGGCATCGAGCGCGGGGCACGGCTCCATTTTCGGGTGAAAGGCGCCGACCTCCTTGACCTCGGCCTTCTGCCCCGTGCTCATGAGCATCATCATGTCGCCGGCCTTGATGGAGCCGGAGAACACCCGGCCGTAGGCGATCACGCCCCGGTAGGCGTCGTATTTGGAGTCGAAGACGAGCACGCGCGTCGCCGGATATTCGGTCCAGCGCGGCGACGGCACCCGGGCGACGATCGCCTCCAGGATCTCGTCGATGCCGATCCCGGCCTTGCCGCTGGCCAGGATCACCTCCTCGGCGGGGATGGTCAGGATGTCCTCGAGCTGGCGGGTGCAGAGTTCGAGGTTGGCGCTCGGCAGGTCGATCTTGTTGATGATGGGGATGACCTTGAGCTTCTGGGCGAACGCGAGGTGGGCGTTGGCCACGGTCTGCGCCTCCACGCCCTGGGCGGCGTCGACCAGCAGGAGCGCGCCCTCGCACGCCGCCAGCGACCGCGAGACCTCGTAGGAGAAGTCCACGTGGCCGGGGGTGTCCATGAGGTTGAGCTGGTAGACCTTTCCGTCCTTGGCCGGATAGGTCATGGTCACCGGATGCATCTTGATCGTGATGCCCCGCTCCTGCTCGAGGTCCATCGAGTCGAGCATCTGGTCCTTCATCTCCCGCAGGGCGACCGTGTGGGTGTGCTCAAGCAGGCGGTCGGACAGGGTCGTCTTGCCGTGGTCGACGTGGGCGATGATGCAGAAATT
>CAZKDK010000026.1:0-20512 GCA_964551145.1 uncultured Opitutaceae bacterium
GAGCACTAGTATCACACACTAGGGGTCACTGGTTCGAGTCCAGTAGCGTCCACCAGCCTTCGCCCTGCGGGCTACGGCTCGGCAAGCCAGCCCCGACTCGGTCGGGGCTGCCGCGCCGACCTGTCCGCCATAGGCCTAGCGGCGGCGGAAGCTTGGCGAAGGCGGGTAATCCTGGCCGGAAATGTCCTCCGTAGCGTTGGCGAAGGAGGACATTACCCCCCGGATGGGTCGCGCTCGTTCGGCCGGACCCCTCGAACCGCCTGGATTCGCCGCCAGCGTCAGCGCGCCAGCGTCGTGAGCAGGCCGTAAACGCCGACGCTCAGTGCCGCGAGCGAATCGCCCGCGATGAGGCCGCCGCCCACCAGCGACGTCGTGCTCATGTCAGCCGGCACATCGCCTTCCGCCGACCGGCCCAGCTTCGCGGCGCGTCGTGCCATGATTGTCTCGTACATCGAGCCGATCGTGCCGCCGGCGGCCCACCACCAGCAGGTGCCCAGCTCGACGAATCCGCCGAAGCTGGAAGCGTACGGGCTCGGCAGCACGACCGCGTCGAGCAAAAAGTCGAAGATCTTGCCGCTTCGCGCGGCCTGCTTCCACAGCAGGTACCGCCGGCTCCGCTTGATTAGCTTGCGGAGGATCTCCGTCGCCAGCCCGATGGCGACGCCAAGCCAGAGCGCCGTCATGATGTGAGGCTGCGCGGTCGTGATCCCGCGCAGGGCGCCCACGAACTTGTAGGTCATCGCGCTCTGCCACTGCTCGGCCCCGGCGACATGCCCGCCGAACTGGTCGAGCTTGAGCACCGGGTAGGCGCTTAGGAACACCTTGGCGAGCACGACCGCGAGCACGGCGCCCATCGCGATCCCGATCGTCTGGTAGCGGAATTGCACGACGCGGTTGGTGCCCAGCCGCCATCCCGTGGACCGGTCCTGCTGCATGTCGCCGCCCTCGCTGCAGGCGATCAGCATGATCGAGGCGCACATCAGGCCCGTGCCGGCATCGGACAGGCCGATCGCCGCCAGGATGAACACGGTCATCACAAATGCACTCGAGATCGGATTGGAGTCCGAGATGCCGAGCGAGATTCCGTTCACGAGCACGAACAGGAAGGCGAGGCCCACGCAGACCGTCAGATAACGCAGGGGCTCGCCCATGATCGCGTGGCCGACGACGATCACCGCCGCACCCCAGAAGGTCACCCACAGCACCAGCCGGAATACGTTCACCCGTTTCCAGTCCTCCTGCGGCGCGGCCGGCACCGCGGTCTTCGACAGGAGGCGCCGCACGGCTTCGATCAGGATGAGGGTGACGTCCAGGACGGCCGCGCCCAGGATCGTGCCGAGCGCGATGATGAATCCGATCTTGCGGAACGGTTCGCCCGGATGGAGCCAGCCGATGTTGATCAGGTAGGGTTTCAGCAGGTCACCCACCTCCGCGACAACCAGCGCGGGAATGGCGATGCGCGCGCCGACGATCATCCCTGCTCCGAACGTCGACGTGGAAAGGCCGCCGAGGTGTATCCTCTCGATGAACCCGGGGAACACCAGCGACACGATGCCTCCAGCATAGCCGCCCACGATGCCACCGCCCAGTTTCGCCACGGAACGCTTGAGCAGCCGCTTGTCCGTGAGCGCCCGCAGGATGTTGGCGACCGCCAGACCGGAGGGAAAGGTCAGCTGCATCCGGTCCACCAGCACCGGCGTATAGACCATGCCGAGCCCGACGCCGAACATCCCGATGCAGGTGTAATAGAGGACCAGCTCCCAGGCGGGCACCTCCGGCAATCCCAGCCAGTCGCGCGCCTGGATGAGCACCGCCATGCCGCACATGCCGGCCACCGAGGCGGCCAGGGTCTGCATGTAATTGGCGCCATGCTTGCCGGCCGGCCCGTATCCCAGCGTGATCGTGCTGCCGAGGATGCCCGCCAGCACCTGGCCGCCGATGAAGAACCCAATCGAGAAGTTCATGAACGCCGCCGAGATGCCGCCCAGCGGGCCAAGCAGGAAGATCGCCACGAACCCGAGCAACAGGTGGTAGGCCGGCGAGCCGATCGGCGGCAGAAACCGGCGCAGTCCGGCCGCTGCGCCGGGGACTGGGGCCGGAGTCTCGGACTCGGGTCCGCCCGTCACGGCATCGACAGCCTCAGCGTATTCCCCTCAACCGCCACGTTGGTGAGCTTCCTCCAAGCCGCCCGGATATCCTCGGACACCGGCACGTGAGACAGCAGAAACCTGAGCGTCAACCCACCCAGGCCCGGAATCTTGTGCACGGGAAACGAGCCGACATAGCATTTCTCCGGAACAAACGCGAAGGTGTCTCCCTGTCTCTCAAAACGCCCCGTGGCCTGCGTGATGAGCGGCAGGGTGAGCCCAAAGGACTCAAGGTTGAGCGTGGCCCGGCAGCCGATCTGGATCATCCCGTCGCGAACGCGGAAGTTGGGAGACTCGACCTGGAACAGCGCCGGGGGCGGCTTCGAGGATACCGGTGTGGCCTTCATGCCGCCGGCGGGCGTCGGGGCCGGCGGAGGCGTCCCGATCTCGGCCCGGATCCAAGAGTTGAGTTCATCCTCGTTGAGGCTCACCGAACTGCCCTCGAGAAACAGCTGCTTCTTCCGCATCCATTGCTTCGCCAGATCGAGGTTTCGGTTCCCCTCCGCGTAATAAACGACGCCGTCGTCGGACACCTTGGGAGGATCCCGAACGACCTTGACCGGGGTTGTCACCATGAAAGTCGTCGCCAGCAGCGCCCCGATCACAAGGCTCAGGGCGGCGCCGACGATCACCTCGTTGAGACTGGGACCGTATTTCGCTTTGCCAATCCTGTGCTCGAGCCGTGTTGAGCTCATGGCGGACCTTTGGTTGATTGAAACGGGACTCTATTTCTTTACGGGCGCTCCCCCTGCGGGCGGAGAAGGAGTGTCTCCCTTGGCCGACGGGGTCGATGCGGCGCCGCCCTTGGCCGGACTCTGGCCATCCGGCTTCTCGCCTTTCGCACGCGGCGCTGGACGGCGCTTGTAGTCCGTCTCGTAGAAACCACTGCCCTTGAAAATGATACCGGCCCCGCGACCGACCAGCCGCTTCACCCGGCCCTTCTTGCCGCAGGTGCAAATCTTCAGCGGAGCATCGCTCATCGACTGGAATACCTCGAATATGGCGCCGCACTTCTGACAGCTGTACTCGTAGGTTGGCATGGGGCTCGACTGGTCCCTGCTTATGCAGGCCTCGATTCAGCTTTGCGAGTTTCTTCTATTTCATCCGGGCCCGGCGACCGCTCGAGGCATGCAGGCAACCCCGGCAGCCGGCTTGGCGAATAAGCGTTTGCCAACCGATCGCGCCGCAGCCATTGCGGGAAGACATGGATGGGCCGTCCCCCGAGATGCGAAACCCGGATTTCGCGACCCGATTCGCCAATCATGTGGCGCGAGTGGAGCTGGCCGTCGACCGCCTGCTTCCCCCCGCCTCCGCCGTGCCGGCCCGCCTCCATGAGGCAATGCGGTACGCCATGCAGGGGGGCGGCAAGCGACTTCGTCCGGTCCTCGTGCTCGCCGCCGCCGAACTCTTCGACCGGACCGGGAGCACCGATCCGCTTCCCGCGGCGGTGGCAGTGGAATGCGTCCACGCCTACTCCCTTGTTCACGACGACCTGCCCTGCATGGACAACGACGATTTGCGCCGCGGGCGCCCGACGTGCCATCGGGCGTTCGACGAAGCGACAGCTCTCCTCGCGGGCGATGCGCTGCTCACCCATGCATTCGCGCTGCTCAGCGACGCCTACGGACGGAAGGCCCGCCTCGCGGCCGCCCTCTGTCGGGAACTGGCCGTTGCCGCCGGTTCGGACTGGCTGATCGGCGGCCAGATGCTCGACCTCCTTGGGGAGAAATCCACGGAGGTCACCGAGGCAATGCTGCGGCAAATCCATGAGCGCAAGACCGCAGCCATGATCCGAACGCCCCTGGCCATGGGCGCGCGCATCGCGGGCGCCCGGGCGGCCGAAATCGGGAAACTGCAATCGGCCGGCCGGCACCTCGGGATGGCGTTCCAGATCGTCGACGACCTCCTTGACGCGACCGGCGATGCGGCGACTCTCGGAAAGACGCCCGGCAAGGACGCCAGATCGGGCAAGGCAACCTTCGTCGGGCTCTATGGGCTCGCTCGATCGCGGGAGATCGTCGAAGAGGAGTCGGCTGCCGCTATCGAGATCTTCCAGTCGTTACCCGGCGACACGGGATTTCTGGTCGCACTGACCCGGGCGTTCGCCGGCAGAACAAGCTGACGGTCGGGTCCGGAGCCGGACGCGGTAGGCTCTACCCCTGCTAATCCGGCGGCCGAGGGTGCTTTGGCCTGCAAATTAGGGTGAAAATTGCTTCGGTAGACACCGCCGACGCACCGCAAATTCCCGAGTTGCGGCTCATTAAAGGCCCGATTTGGGAGACCGAAGAGGAGCCTGGCACGAGTACCAAGCGCGCAATCCCATGTGGCCTGAATCCAAAACTATTTCATTATCTGTTCTTATTGACATAGTTATGAATATTAAGCTCCAGCGGTAGCTTCTGGGAGCGCATGCCCGGTGCTGCAGCCGATCTCAACCCCCTGTCAACCTTACTGCAAAAGACTTTAAATACTAGTGTATCCGTGTCGGGGCTATTGAGGATATCACCCCATTCTGCGTTTCGGCCCTCCCGATATGGTAGGCCATGTAGAAGGCTGCACCACCGTAACGCTTTGAGCCCGCCTAGGTAAGTCCTGAACGCAGGAGGCCCCATGAATTCCACGCCCCCAGTAAAAGAAAAGAATCGGCGAATACTCGTCATAGACGACAACCGGGCGATCCACGACGACTTCAAGAAGATCCTGCAGCCGGAAGGTGCAGGCAACGCGCTTTCCCAGGCCGAGGCCGAGCTCTTCGGCGATTCCCCCGCAACGAAATCGCTCAACGTTTTCACGGTCGATTCGGCCTACCAGGGTCAGGACGGGGTTGAACTTGCTCGCTCGGCCAGCGCCGCGGGCCGGCCTTATGCGATGGCTTTCGTCGACATGCGCATGCCGCCGGGCTGGGATGGCCTCGAGACCACCATCCGCCTCTGGGAGGTCGAGCCCGACCTTCAGATCGTCATCTGCAGCGCGTTCTCGGATTACACGTGGAGGGATCTGATCGTTAAGATTGGCCAGTCCGACCGGCTGGTCATCCTCAAGAAGCCCTTTGACAACGTCGAGGTGCTCCAGCTGGGTTTGGCCCTCACCGAGAAGTGGCATCTCCTGCAGGAGTCGCATACGCAGATGGAGACGCTGCAGCGCAACGTCGACGCCCGCACGGTCGAGCTGCGGAAGGAGGTCGCCGAACGGAAAAACGCCGAAGAACTGGCCCAGCGGGAGCGGCGGGCCGCCGAAGACGCCAACCGGTCCAAGAGCGCATTCCTGGCGAACATGAGTCACGAGATCCGGACGCCGATGAACGGCATCCTCGGCATGGCCAACCTGCTCCTCGAAACCGAACTGACCACCGAACAGCGCGACTTCGTCGAGACGCTGCGTCAGAGCAGCGAGACGCTGTTGACCATTCTCAACGACATCCTCGACTTCTCCAAGATCGAGGCCGGCCGGCTCAGCCTCGAAGTGATGGATTTCGACCTGTGGGAGGTCGTCGAGAGCACCATCGAGCTTCCGGCGGCCCGCGCCGTGCAGAAGAAGCTGGAGCTCATCACGTCGATCGGCGACGGCGTCCCCACCCGCCTGCGCGGCGATCCGCACCGCCTCCGGCAGATACTCCTCAATCTGCTCGGCAACGCCATCAAGTTCACCGAGCGCGGTGAGGTCTTTCTCGACGTCAACCTCGCGCGCCAGGAAGGCGACAACGCCGACCTGCGTTTCGAGATCCACGACACCGGCATCGGCATCCCCGAGGATGTCCTCCCGCGCCTGTTCCATCCCTTTACCCAGGCCGATGAATCCACCACCCGCCGCTACGGCGGCACGGGACTGGGCCTGGCCATCTGCCAGCGGCTCATTCAGACGATGGGCGGCGAGATCTCGGTTCGCAGCAAGATGGGCCAGGGCTCGATCTTCGCGTTTACCCTGCCCTTCGCCAAACAGGCTCCGGAGACGTCGGCCGAGCCGGTCGAACGGACCGATCTGCGAGGGCTGCGCGCGCTCGTGGTGGACGACAACAGCACCAATCGCAAGGTGCTGCATCATCAGCTGAACCGCTGGGGCGTCGACAACGAGATGGTTGCCGGCGGCGCGGCCGCCCTTGAGACTCTGCGGGCGGCCGTCGCGACCGAACATCCCTACGACCTGATTCTGCTCGACATGCAGATGCCGGAGATGGACGGCCTCATGCTGGCCGACGCCATCAACAAGACGCCCGATCTCGGTTCGCCGCGAATGGTCATGCTCACCTCGCTCGGCGAGCGCCTCGACACGGCGGAGCGCAGCCAGCACGGCCTATCCGCGTGCCTGACCAAGCCGGTCAAGCATTCCCAGCTGTTCCGCTGCCTGACCACCGTGATGCGCCACGTGCGCATGAACGGCAGCCGCAGCACCATCGCGACGAACCCGCCGATGAGTTCACGAGCCCCGTACCGGTCGAAGGACGCGCAGATTCCCACCCTGGGCGCCACCGGCAGGTCGGTCTCGCTTCTCATCGCCGAAGACAACCCGGTGAACCAGAAGGTCGCCCTCCTCCAGCTCAAGAAGCTCGGTCTGAGCGCCGACGTCGTCGGCGACGGACGCGACGTGCTCCCGGCCCTCCGCCACAAGCACTATCAGCTTATCCTGATGGACTGCCAGATGCCCGGGATGGACGGCTTCGAGGCCACCCGCCTCATCCGGTCCGAGGAAGCCAACGGGCACGCCACCTGGCCGGCTCCGGTCCGCATCATCGCCATGACCGCAAGCGCCATGCAGGGCGACCGGGAATCCTGCCTGGCGTCCGGCATGAACGATTACATCTCGAAACCCGTGCGCCTTTCCGAACTCGCCGCCGCCGTGCGCCGCCAGACCGAACTCGCCGGCGAGGCCAGCCCTGCGGAGGCCGGCGACAATGTGATTCCGATGGCCGTCTGAGCCCGCCCACGCCCCCCATGTTCTGCCTCCTCGCCAACCTGCCGGCCCCGGTCGCCCCGCTGGGCTCCGTGCTCACCTCTGTCCCGGTATTCGCCGGCGCCGCCCTGGCGGCCCTGGCCGCCGCCGTCCTCGCCGGGCTCGCGCTTCGCCGTTCGCGGGCTCGCGCCGCCAGCCTCGGCGCGGAGGCCGCCGAACTGAACCGCCGCCTGCAGGCCCAGGTCGCCGAACTCGCCGGTGCCGCCGCGCAGCGCCAGCAGGACGCCGCCGCCCGCGAACAGGCCGAATCCGCCCTCCGGCGCGAGCGCAGCTTCATGGATCATTTCATGCGGTCCGTGCCCGATGCCGTCTATTTCAAGGACGCGCAGTCCCGCTTCGTGCGCTGCAGCGAGTCGCATGCGCGTCTCCTCGGCCGCCCGGACGCCGCCGGGATCATCGGCAAGACCGATTTCGATTTCTTCTCCGCCGACCACGCTCAACCCGCCTTCGATGACGAACAGCGCATCCTCCGGACGGGCGAGCCCATGATCGGCAAGCTCGAGAAGGAGACCTTCACCGACGGGCACGTCAGCTGGTCACTGACGTCCAAGCTGCCGTGGCGCGACGACACCGGCAAGATCATCGGCACCTTCGGAATCAGCAAGGTCGTCACCGACATCAAGCGCGCGGAGGAGGAACTGCAGCAGCGGGAACTGCTGTTCCGGCTCATCTTCGAGCACGCCCCGGTCGGGATCTCCTGGAAGCGCGCCGACCTCGGCGACGAATACCATTTCAACGCGGTCTTCCGCCGAATTCTCGACCTGCCGGCGACTCAAACGGTCGACCGCAAAAATATCGCCGATCTGACGCATCCGGAGGATGTCCTGCGTCTCCGCGAGTTGCGCGCGGCGATCGAGACCGGAAAGTCCGACGGATATACAGTCGAACAACGCTTTGTCCTCAAGGATGGCCGCTTGGTCTGGGGTCGGCTGTCTGTTGCGGTGGTGCGCAATGAAGCTGGGCACGTCATCCAAGAGATCGCCATTCTTGAGGACATTACAGATTCCAAGCGGTCGGCACTGGAGTTGAGCGACACGTACAAGCACCTGATGCAAGCCGCGCGCCTCGCCGGCACGGTCGAGGTGGCCAACGGGGTGCTGCACAACGTCGGCAACGTCCTCAACAGCGTCAACGTGTCGGTCAACATCCTCACCGACAGCGTGCAGAACTCCCGGATCAGCGGCGTCGGCAAGCTCAGCGCGCTGCTCCACGAACACGCCGGGGACCTCGCCGCCTTCCTGACGGGCGATCCCAAGGGCCAGCGCGTGCTGCCCTACATCGACACGCTGGCCGATCATCTCACCGGCGAACGGCAGCGATGGCTGGCCGAGGTGGCGTCGCTGCGGCAGAACGTCGATCACATCAAGGACATCGTCAGCATGCAGCAGACCTATGCCAAGGCGGTGGGCGTCAGCGAGGCGCTTCCTCCGGCCACGCTTTTCGAGGACGCGCTGCGATTGAACTCCGCCGCCCTCGCACGCCACGATGTCGAGGTGGTCCGCGAATTCGAGGAGGTGCCCCTCGTTCAGGTCGAGCGGCACAAGGTCCTGCAGATCCTCACGAATCTCATTCGCAACGCCAAGTACGCCCTCGACGAGGCGCAACGCCCGGACAAGCGGCTCGTCCTGCGCATCGAAGCCGGCGGTCGCGGCGTCCGCCTGATCGTCCGCGACAATGGAATCGGCATCTCCGCCGCGAACCTCGAGCGCATCTTCACCCACGGGTTCACCACCAAGAAGGACGGCCACGGCTTCGGACTGCACGCCAGCACCCTCGAGGCCAAGGAGATGGGCGGATCGCTTACGGTGCAGAGCGAGGGTTCAGGCAAGGGAGCCACCTTCATACTCGAGTTGCCCCGCGCCAAGGGTGCGCCCGCGGCACCCGCCGCCGCCCCCGCGGTGGCTGCGGCGCGCGCCTGATCCGGCCCGCGTCTCCCGGGAACGTCCGCCAGCGGACGGCCGCGACCGGCGTCCGCGCGATGGCCACGTCCGGCCCCGGGTCGGCACCCGGGCGAGCCGGGCCAGCTCGCGGTGGATGCGCGCGACGCACTCGACCTGGCCCCTGGCCGGATACCGTTCGCAGAAGCCCTCGTTCCGAAAGGCCCGCAGCTGTTCCGCCCACGGCGCCAGCCGGCCCCGCAGCGATTGGTTGTGGGCCGTCGGGCTCCCGCGCGAGTCGTGCCTCCGGCGGCGCGGAGATCCCACCGCCTGCCCCACCGCGCGGTTGACACCCTCACGCGCCGCGCCTTAGCTCGCCCCCTTTCGCCCATGATTTCCTGGATTCAGCGCACCTTCCAGCACCACTTTCGCACCATCTTCGCCGTGCTGCTGGCCGTAACGATCATCTCGTTCATCATCACCATCGGAGCGTCTCCCGGCATCGGGCGCGCCGGGCCCAAGGTTCTCCGACAGCGGTTCTTCGGTTACGACTTGGTCAACCCGGGTGCAGGCACCCAGCTCATGGGCGATGCGACCCTGAGCCTGCAGACCCAGTTCGGCCTCGCCGAACTCAGCGGCGTCACCAGTGCGCAAGTCCGCCAGTTCGCCCTCGAACGCCTCGCGTCAATCGCGCTCGCCGACCGGCTCCATATCCCCGCGCCCACCCAGATCGACCTGGCCGCCTACATCAAGGGCCTCCGCGCCTTCGCCGGCCAGGACGGCCAGTTCGACGCCAGCAGCTACGCCCGCTTCCGCGACAATCTCAGGATCCAATCTCGAGCGGGCGGCCCTTCGGAGGGCGACTTCGCCCGCGTCCTTTCCGACGACCTGCGCATCGAACGCGAACGCCAGCTCTTCCTCGGGCCCGGCTACGTGCTGCCCGGCGAGGTTCGCGACCAGCTCGTCCGAACCGACACCCGTTGGAACATTGCGGTCGCCACGGCCGATTTCGCCGCCTTCAAGCCCGATATCACCGTCAACGAGGACGCGCTGAAGCGCTTCTTCGAGGAGAACGCCTTAAGTTACGAAGTTCCTCCGCGGGCGGTCGTCGCCTATGTCGCCTTCCCCGCCGCCCGATTCCTTGTCTCCGTCAAGCTGGGCGACGCCGACGTCCGCGATTATTACGACGCCAATCCCGCCCTCTTTCCCAAACCGGCGCCGAAAACCCCCGAGGGCCAGCCGAAGCCGCCTGCGCTCACCCCGCCCAATCCGGATGCCGACTTCGCGGCGGTCCGGCCGGCCGTCGAGCAGGCCCTGCGGACCGAGCGCGCCCAGCGCCTCGCCGTCAAGGCCGCCTCTGATTTCACCCTCGCCATCTACGACGGTAAGCTCAAACCCGGCACCCCCGAGTTCGACGCGTTCCTGGCCAAGGGCGGCCTGACCCTCCAGGCAGTGCCCCCGTTCACGCGAGACACGGTGCCGGCCGGGCTTGGGTGGAGCCCGCAGGTCGTGGACGAGGCGCTCCGCCTCAACGACCAGCACGCCGTCTCCGACCCGCTGGCCGCGGCCGATGGCAGCGTCGTGCTGTTCTGGCGCGAAACACAGCCGGCGTACCGGCCGGAGCTGGCCCAGGTCCGCGACCGCGTGGTTGCCGACTACAAGGAGAACGAGCGCCGCATGCGGTTCTTCCAGTGGGGGCAGCTCGTCAGCAGGCAGCTCTCGGACCGCCTCAAGACCGGCGACTCGTTCGAGGCGGCCGTGGCCCGCGTCGGCCCGGGCGAGCCCAAGCTCGTCGTCAAGACCTTCCCGCCGTTTCTCCGCCGACAGGCGCCCCAGGACCTGGAACCTCCGGTGGCTGCCGCGCTCGATCGACTGGGCCAGGGCCAGGTGTCCGAAATGCTGGCCGACCAGAACACCGGCCTCTTCGTCTTCGTGAAGGAAAAAAAGGTCCCGGACCTGAGCGAGGCCAACCCGCAATATGCCATCACCCGCATGCAGCTCGCCCGGCTCGACGCCATGTCGACGGCCGTCGTCTCCATCGGCGACCTCGTCGGACGCGAACTGAAGCAGAGCGGCATCCGCGACGACGGGCGTTGAGTTCCGCAGGCCGTCCGGCGGCGACCGCCGCCGCCCGTCCCCCCGCCGGCGCCGCCGGTCCAAAAACCTTGAACGCCCGGCCGCATCTCGGGCAATCTGCGTCGCATCATGCCGCGACCGTCCGCTCCCGCGCCATCAGCCCCGCCCGCCACCGCGCCGTGCGCGCGGTGCGTTCGTGCGAAACCTCCGGCGTCGGGAAACGTCACCACCAGCGGACCGGACCGGCCGCCGGCACGCCGCGTCTTCCCCGGTTTCCAGCCCGTCCGGGGCCCCTGTTCCGGCCAAAGCTCTTTTGACGCGCCCGCGCCCGTCTGCCAGCCTCGCCGTTTCCCGCTTCCCGCAGAGTCCATCTTTACCATGTCCCCTCGATTTCGTTCCTCCCTCGCGCTTGCGAGCCTTCTGGCCGGTGCGTGGCTGACAGCCGCGACGCCGGAGAGCCCTCCACCCGCCGCCCCGGCATCCGCAACGGCCCTGGCTTCTGCAACGGCCCCGGCTTCCGCAACCACCCCGGCTCCGCTGACGCTGGAGGACTGCGTCCGGCGCGCCATCGAGAACGGATTCGATCTCGAGATCCAGCACTTCAACCCTGCGATCGCCCGCGATGCGGTCGACGTCGCCCGCGGCAGCTTTATCCCCACGCTCTCCCTGACGGGTTCCCAGAGCCACAGCACGACCGCCGCCATCCGCGAATTCCCCGAAACCAGCAGCGATGACCGCAGCCTCCGGTTTGGCGTCGCGGAACTCCTCACCACCGGCACCGCCGTCGGCGTCAGCACGGACTTCGGCCGCTCCCGCAGCGATCCGGCGTCGGTCAACAGCATCTTCAATCCGGCCTATACCGCGGATGTCACGCTCTCCGTCACGCAGCCGCTCCTGCGCGGCGCCGGGACCGCCGTCACCACGGCGGCCCTCAACCGCGCCAGGATCGGCTTCACCCGCGCCGGCTTCGACTTCAAGGCGAGGGCTCTCGACATCGTCCAGCAGACCGAGGGCGCCTACTACAACCTGGTCTACGCCCGCGAGCAGCTCAGCGTCTTCCAAGTGTCGCTGAATCTCGCCAACCGCCTCCTCGAGGAGGCCAAGGCCAAGAAGGAGGTCGGCAAAGCCACGGATATCGACGTCCTCCAGGCGCAGGTCGGCGTCGCCAACGCCCGCAGCAACGTCCTCCAGGCCGAAAAGTCGGTCCGGGACAGCGGCGACGCCCTCCTGGCCCTGATCGGGCGATTCGAGCTCGATGCGGAACTGGGGCCGACCCGGTTCGAGGAATTCACCGGCGAACTTCCGGTGGCCGCGGCGTCCTACCAGCTCGCGATCCAGAACCAGCCCGACTACATCTCCGCGAAGATGCTGCTGGATCAGCTCAAGCTGGATCTCGCCGTCGCCCGGAACTCCATGCGGCCCACCCTCAATGTGGGCGGCGCGATCGGCCTGAACGGCACCCGCGGCAGCGCCGCCGACGCCTTCGACAGCGCCGCCAGCCGCGACAACAACTCGTGGCAGCTCGACCTCACCCTCACCTATCCGTGGGGCCGGGTGAGCGACCGCGCGCGCTATCGCCAGAGCGCGGCCACCCTCAGCCAGCAGACCCTCGTCGTCCGCCAGCTCGAGCAGAGCATCCTCGTCCAAATCCGCTCCGCCGTGCGGGCGGTGGAGACCAACAGCGAGAAGGTGAAGATCGCCGCCCTCGCCGCGGAATTCAGCACGAAACAGTACGACCTGCAGATCGCCCGGTTCGACGCCGGCCTGGCCACCAGCCGCGACGTCCTGCAGTCGCAAGCCGACCTGGAGAACTCCCGCGTCGCCGAGCTGCAGGCGCGGATCACCCTGGTCAATTCCATCTCCGCCCTGCACCGCCTCGAGGGCAGCTCCCTCCAGCGCTACCAGGTCAAGCTGCCAGAATGAGGTCCCGGATGGTGGGGCGGGCTTTCTTGTCCGCCGCAGCCTTGGCGAAGGCGGAATGCCCGCCGGTTCGCGCTTCTGTCGGCCCGACCGATGGTCGGGCGTGCCGGGCCACCGGGAGGGGCCCGCCGTTTTCGGCCGTCGGTAGGGCGCGACCGCCGGGCGCGCCGGGAGAGGCAACGGATGGCCGGCGCGCCGGCAACCGTCCCTACGCGAACAGGGCGTCCACCGCCATCGGTTCCGCCGGCCGCACCGGATGGGCCGGCAGCTGCGTTCGGAACCAGGTGAGCTGCTTCCGCACGAGGGCGCGCGTGTCCTGGGCGATGGCGGCCTCCAGCTGGTCCGCCCGCAGGCGCCCTTCCAGGCAGGCGATGGTTTCACGATAGCCGATCGCGCGGGCCGCCGCCGGGTTCCGCGCCAGGCCCGCGGCCAGCAGCCCGCGCACTTCCTCCACCAGCCCCGCCGCCAGCATCGCCCGCACGCGCGCGGCAATCCGCGCATCCAGCTCCGGCCGCGGACGATCGAGCCGCACCAGCCGCACCCCCCACCCGGCGAACGGCGGCGGCTGGCCGGCAAAGGCCGCCGCCAGCTCGGCGAGCGTGCGGCCCGACGCGCGGCAGCGCTCCAGCGCCCGCGCCACCCGTCGCGGATTCCGCACGTCCAGGGAACCGAGTCCCGCGGGATTCAACCGCCGCAGGTCCGCGACGAGGGCCGGCAGCCCGTCGTGCGCCAGCTGGTCCGCCACCGCCGCGCGGACGCTGTCCGCGACGTCGACCTCGTCGGCGACCGGGGCGAAAAAGGCCTTCAAATAGAACCCGCTGCCGCCCGCGACCAGCACGCGCCGCCCGCGGGCCAGGATGTCCGCGCACGCCGCCTGCGCCCGGCGCACAAAATCCGCCACGTCCATCCGTTCGCCGAGATCGAGGATGTCGATCAGGTGGTGCGGCACGCGGGCCCGGTCCGCCGCCGGCGGCTTGGCCGTGCCGATGTCCATCCCGCGGAAGAACAGCAGGGAGTCGCACGAAACGATCTCGGCGCCGTGCCGCTCCGCCCACGCCAGCGCCCATTCGGTCTTGCCGACCGCCGTGGGGCCCGTGAGCACGTGCAGGATGCGATCCATCGCGCGGCGATCTTCGCCGATTGGCCGCGGCGCGCAAGTTCCGGCGGAGCACCCGCCCCCGCTCACGGATCGGCGACCACCAGCGCGAGCGCGAATCCGTCGTAGCCCTTGCTGCCGACCGTCTGGATGGCGGTCGCGCTCACGCGCCGCTCGGCGGCAAGCAGCGCGTTGAACCGCCTGACCCCCTGCACCGCGGCATCGCCGCTGGCCGCATCCGCCACCGCTCCGTGGCGCACGACATTGTCGGCGATGATCACGCTGCCGCGGCGCGCGAGCCGCAGCGCCCAGGGCAGGTAGTCCGGATATCCCGCCTTGTCGGCGTCGATGAAGATCAGGTCGAACGGCCCGGCGCCCTCCGCCACCAGGAGCGGCAGCGTGTCGAGCGCCGGCCCCAGGCGCAGATCGATCGCCCCGTCGAGGCCGGCGCGGGCGAAATTGGCGCGCGCGACCGCGGCGTGCTTCGGATCGACCTCCAGGGTGACCAGCCGGCCCCCCGGCGGCAGCGCCCGGGCCAGCCAGATCGTGCTGTATCCGCCCAGCGTGCCGATCTCGAGGATCGACCGCGCGCCCTGCAGCCGGGCCAGCAGCTCGAGCAGCCGGCCCTGCGGAGGCGACACGTGGATCGGAGGCAGCCCGGCGGCCGTGCTGGCCTCCAGCGCGGCTGCCAGCACCGGGTCCGCCGGCAGGAGAAGTTCCGTGAGATAGCGGTCAACCGCGGTCCATTGTTCCTGGTTCATCGGGGGAAAAGCCGGGCGGCCCCGGCGCCGCGCACCATGCCACACCGGCCGCCGGCTGCAAGCGCGGGGTGCGCGCCGTGTTTTGGCGTGCGTTTGCACAGGGGCGGGCGCATAGTTGTCCGGCCGCGTCCTCATGAACAAGCGCCTCCTACATTCGGTCCGCACCGCCTTCATCTCAGGCCTGCTGACGCTGGCGCCGCTCGCCGTCACCTGGTACGTCTTCAGCCTGCTCGTCGAAGGGGTCGGCGGCGGCTTCCGCCGCTATTTCTTCTTCTTCGTGCCCGAGTCGCTGCTCGACCACGCGATCCTCCAGATCGTGTGGAACGTGTTGGCCACAGTCATCGTCCTGGCCATGATCACGGGCCTCGGCTACCTCTCGCGCTATTTTCTCGGCCAGTTCTTCGGCAGCCTCGCCGAGCGGTTCATCCAGAGCATTCCCGGGGTCAGCACGGTCTACAACACGGTCAAGCAGATCGTCGACACGTTCTCCACGCAGAACCGTTCCCTGTTCTCCAAGGTGGTCCTCGTCCAGTTCCCGCGCGCCGGCTCCTACACGATCGGGTTCCTCACGGGCAAGACCACGGGCGAGGCGCAGGATCGTGTCGCCGACGACCTCTGGTCGGTGTACGTGCCGACGACTCCCAATCCCACCAGCGGATTCCTGCTCATGCTGGCCAGGCGCGAGATCATCGAACTGGACATGTCCGTGGGCGACGGGATGAAGCTCGTCATCTCCGGCGGCACCGTTGCGCCGCCCGCCGGCTCCCGGGACGGCGCCGAGCCCGGCGCGGCGCCGGCGCCTCCTCCACCGGCGCCGGTCGAACGCCGCCCGTGACGGGGCCGCGCCCGCCGCGGCCCCCCCTTCCCTGATGCCGGGACTGTCCCTCCATACCGAGGCCTGGGTGCTGCGGCGGCTGCCTCCGGCCGAGCGCTTCCAGCAGTACCAGGTGTTTTCCGCCGTGCACGGCCCGCACCTCTGCCTGCGGCGGATCGCCAGCCGGGCCGCCTCCGCCACGGTCGCGCTGGACCTCTTCGACGAAGCCGACCTCTGGCTCGAGAGCGCCAGCCAGGGCCGGACCTGGTTCATCAAGGAGGCCCGCGTGCTCGTCCACCACGGCGGCATCGGACGCAGCTATGACGCCCTGCGGCTGGCCTCGGCCTTCACCGGGATCATCGCCCGCAACCCGGCGCACGAGGATGGCTGGGCCGGCATCGGCGCGCTCCTTCGCCAGACCCTCGCCGCCTTCGGCGCCGCCGACCGGCCCGACATCGTCTATTTCAAGGCCCTCTACTGCTTCGCCCGCGACGAGGGCTATCCGGTCAAACAGGAGTGGGCGCAGGGCCTCGGGCCGGCCGACCGCGCCGCCATCGCCGGCCTGCTCAACCGGCCGCTGGCGGATCAGACCGAGGCCGCGCCCGCCGTCGCCCGGCTCACCCGCCGGCTCGAGGACTACCTTCGCGGGTACACGGAGATCCTCTTGGAGTGAGGGTGAACGTGGCGGTGACCGGGGACTCGAAAAAGCGACGTTGATCGGTCGGCCCCCTTTCCCTCCACTCTCACTTTCCCGCTCACTCCCACTTTCAATTCCGGATGCAGTTTTCCCTCGATGATCGCACCTGCGCCCTGGGCGTCGGCGAATTCGCCGGCTTCACCCTCGGGCCGCGCGACAGCGGTGCGGGCGGCGCGGCGGGCGTCTGGCGCGCCCAGCTGGGACAGCAGTGGCACGGCCGGCTGCGCGCCGAGACCGAGCGGGCCGTCTCCGTGCAGACCCTCCTCGCGGCCGCCTTCGAGGTGCCCGTGGTTGAGACCTGGAGCCACCGCGGCTGGAGCTTCGCGTTCACCGGCCGGATCGACCAGCTCGTCTCCGCGCCCGGCGTCACGGTCATCCGCGAGATCAAAACCGTCGCCGGCCCGCTCCCGGCCGAAGAGGCCGCCCTGCGCGCCGGCCATCCCGACTACTTCCTCCAGGCGGCCGCCTATCTGGCCCTGGGCCGGCGGGTGATGGCGCCCGCGCCCGTCGGCGCCGAACTCGTCTTTGTGGAGCTCGGCACCGGCCTGACCCAGACCGTGGCGCTCGGCGCCGCGGACGAGGCGCCGTTCCAGTTCCAGCTCGACCGGCTGGTCGAGTTCCTCGAGCTCCGCCTGCGGGCGCGGGAACGCCTGCGCCGGCTCAGTTTCCGCCCGCCGTTCGCCGTGCTGCGCCCCGGCCAGGAGACCATCCAGGCCGAGCTGCTCGCCGCCTTCGGCGAGGCCGGGCCTTCGACTCCCGACCCTCGACCCTCGTCCCTCGTCCTTTTCGAGGCCCCCACCGGCTACGGCAAGACCGGCGTGCTGCTTGAGTTCGCCCTCGGCCGGCTCCGCGCCGGGCGCTACGCGCGCGTGCTTTACCTCACGGGGAAATCCACCGGCCAGATCCAGGTCATGGATACCCTCGCCGCCATGACCGCCCCGGGGCCGGCGGTTTCAACCCAGAACCCAGGACCCAAAACCCAAAACCCCGACGCCCCCGCGGCGCCGGTCGCGGCCTGGCAGGTGCGGCCGAAGGCCGAGCACTGCATCAACACGGTCTTCCATTGCCGGCGCGACGCCTGCTCGTTTCTGGCCGACCAGGAGATCCGCTGGCCGCAGAGCGGCCTGGCGCGCTTCTATCTGCGCGACGACCAGCCGCGCGACCTGGAATCCCTCCGGGCGGCCGGCCGCCAGGCCCACGTCTGCCCCTACGAGATCACCCGCGCCGCGCTGCCGTTCAACGACGTGTGGATCGGCGACTACAACTACGTCTTCGCGCCCGACAGCCGCGGCGTTTTCTACGAACGGTTGGGATTCGATCCGGCCCAGACGCTCCTCCTCATCGACGAGGCCCACAATCTGCCGGCCCGGGTCGCCGACGCCTGGTCGCACGCCGCCCGCGCCGGCGACGCCGCGATCGTCCTCGGCGAGCTGCAGCGCGTCCGCGCCCCCGGCGCGCTCCTGCTGGCGTGGGAACACTGGAGCCGGCTGCTCGCCGGCCTCCGGCACACCGACGCCCTGGATCTGGCCGCCGAGGACGATGTGCGCGAGGCGATCGACCGTGTCGCCACCCTGGTGGCCACGACTCCGCTCGATCACGCCACCCTCGGGCCGCTGGCCTCGGAGCAACTCTGGGAGACGCTTGCCCTCCGCGACTGGCTCGCGGGCGATTTCACCCTTCCGGCCGGGGCCGGGTCGGCCACCGGCGGCGCGGGGGCGGAGGTGCCGACGCTGCTCTGGTGCCCGCGGGCCGGCGAACTTCAGTTCACCTGCCTGGACGCCGCGGCCCTGATTGGGCGGACGCTGCGCACCTATGCCGGCGTCGTGCTGGCATCGGCCACCCTCGAGCCACCGCAGGCGTTTGCGACGGCCTGCGGGCTCGACAAGCCGCCCTTGGAGCCCGCCGCCGCGCCGGCCGGACCGCCCGCCGCGCTCGGCAAACTCTCGCGGCGAGCCCGCCAGGCGCTGCACGACCTCACCTCCGGGGCCGCGCTCCTGCAGCTGGAGGAGGCCCGCGAAGCGACGCGCCCGCGGCTCCTGCGGGCGCGGGCGCCCTGGCGCGACCGTGCCTACCGGGTCGCCCTCGACACCCGGGTCGACACGACCTTTCAGCACCGCTCGCGCCACTACGGAGCCACCGCGGCAACGGTCGGGGCGCTGCGGGCGGCCGCGCACGGCGCCGTGGCGGTGTTCTTCCCGAGCTACGCTTACGCCGAAAGCATCCGGCAGGCCCTGGCGGAGGCCGGCTCGCCGCTGCGCGCGACGGTCCAGCCGCGCGGAGCGGGGCTGGCCGCGCAGGCCGCCTGGGTCGAAGAGTCGCTCGCAGCCGCGGATGCTCTTTTTCTGGTGCTGGGCAGCAGCTTCGCGGAGAGCATCGACCTGCTCGGCGGCCGCGTGACACATGCCTTGGTGGTCGGCCCGGCCCTGCCCGAGGTCAACGCCATCCAGCGTTCGCGCCTGGCCGGGCTGGAGCGCGCCGGCTTGGCCCATGCGGAGGCGTTCCGGCGGGTGTACCAGATTCCCGGCATGCAGAAGGTCAACCAGGCCCTCGGCCGCCTCGTGCGCGCCCCCGGCCAGCGGGCGCAGGTGCTCCTGCACTGCCGCCGCTTCGCGGTGACGTCCTATGCGTCGCTCCTCGGGCCCGAATACCGTCAGGCCACGATCATCGCGACCGATGTGGACCTAGCCGCGTGGCTGGCCGATGCCCCGTCGGCGTGACTCCCGTCCGGGCCGCAACCGCGCCCGGCATCTTGGCCGCCCGCCGGGCCGGCCGCTCCGGTCGCGCGCAGCGTCTCGCGGGCTTTTCGCTTTACCGCGCCGCCGGTCCCGGTCACAACGAAAGCTCGTGGCCACCCCGCGGCGCATCGGTTCCGAAGAAATCCAAAACGCGATCCAGCGTCTGGCCGCCACCATTGCCCGGAGCCACCCGGGCCGTCCGCCCGTGCTCCTCGGCATCGCCAACGGCGGCATCGTCCTCGCCCGCCGGCTCGCGGCGCGGCTGGCCGCGGTTGGCGGGTCGCCGCCGGCGCCGGTCGGGGTGATCGACATTTCCTTCCATCGCGACGACTTCGGGCGCAATCCGATCCCCAAGGAGTTCGCGGCGACCCAGATTCCCGGCGACGTCGGCGGCGCGACCGTCGTGCTCGTCGACGACGTGATCTTCTCCGGCCGCACGGTGAAGGCGGCGCTGGACGAGCTCTTCGACCACGGCCGCCCGGCCAAGGTCGAACTCGCGGTGCTCGTCGACCGCGGCGGCCGCAAGCTCCCCGTCGCCGCCGACTACTGCGGGCTGACGCTCGCGGCGGCCGATGACGAGCGGGTGGTCGTGCAGCTCGACCCCGCCGATCCCTCGGCTGACTCCGTCATGGTGCAGCCCCTCTAGCGCCCGCCGTCCCTCCCCACCCTCCGCCCCGCCCCACCTCCGATGCCCTGGAACCGACGCAACCTGATCGCCATCGAGGAATTGAGCCGCGCCGAGATCGCCCAGATCCACGCGACTGCGGCCGCGTTCAAGAAGATCCTCGGGCGCAGCATGAAGAAAGTGCCCGCGCTGCGCGGCAAGACGATGGTCAATCTCTTCTTCGAGCCGAGCACCCGCACGCGCATCTCCTTCGAGATGGCGGCGAAGCGGCTCAGCGCCGACGTCATCTCGTTCGACGCGGGCTCCTCCAGCACGACCAAGGGCGAGACCCTGCGTGACACCGCCCAGAACATCCAGGCGCTCAACGCCGACCTCATCGTCCTGCGCCACTCCGCCGCCGGCTCGCCCCTCTACCTCAGCCACGTGCTCAATATTCCCGTCGTCAACGCGGGCGACGGGGCCCACGAGCATCCCACCCAGGCCCTGCTCGACACGTTCACGATGAAGGAGCACCTCGGCCGCCTCAAGGGCCGCAAGGTCGTCATCCTCGGCGACATCCTCTTCAGCCGCGTCGCCCGCTCCAACATCTACGCGCTCAACAAGCTCGGCGCGGCCGTCACGCTCGTCGGCCCCTCCACCCTCGTCCCGCACTGGTTCACCGACCTCGGCGTCAAGGTCTCGCACGACCTGAAGTCCGCCCTGGCCGACGCCGAGGTGGTCATGCTGCTCCGCATCCAGCACGAGCGCCAGGCCAGCAGCCATTTCCCGTCGATCGGCGAGTACACGAGCATGTTCGGGCTCAACAAGACCCGCGCCT
>CAZKDK010000027.1:0-20404 GCA_964551145.1 uncultured Opitutaceae bacterium
GGGCCACGAACGCCTCCCGCCCGAGGTCGCGGCGGTGCAGCTTCTGCTTGCGCAGCTCGCGTTCGACCACGGTCTGCGTGGCGATCCCCGCGTGATCGGTGCCGGGGACCCAGAGCGCCGTCCGGCCGGCGAGGCGCGCCCGGCGGATGAGGGCGTCCTGGAGCGTGTTGTTGAGGACGTGGCCGATCGTGAGCACGCCCGTCACGTTCGGGGGCGGGATGACGATGCTGTACGGCTCCCGGCCCGGCGCCGCGCGCCCGGCAAAGGCACCGCCCGCCTCCCAGGCGGCGTACCATTTCTTCTCCACTTCGCGCGGCTCGTAGCTCTTGGTGATCTCGGACATCTTCGGGTTCCGGTTCGGAATCGCGCAGTCAAGAAGCCGCGCCGGAGCGGGGCAAGCGATTAAGTGGCAATCCGCCTCCCGGCGGTTGCTCCGACCCCGGGGGGAGGCGCACCCGTGATCCGAAGGTATCCCGGCGGCCGGCACGCCAGGCGACCAGGAGTGGCTGCACTCCGGGCTTCCCGGATTCAGAACCGCCGCCCGGTCCGCCTTCCGAAATTACGGCTTTGCGCTATTGGCGCTTTGCTGCTCATTGGACATCCTCATGGCCGGCCGGCTCCAGAACCACGCGCGCGAGCGCCTGAATTTCGAGGGAGACGTGTCCCTGCCGGACCGCCTGGCGGCCTGCCGGACCTTCCTGCGCCTGGAAAGCGCGATGATCCGCATGCACCACGACGGCGGCGAGGCCGGGCTCAAGATCGCCCAGGCCCGCGCCGGGATGATCGACGTGATGCTGGCCCACCTGTTCGATTATGCGCTGGCGGCCTACCGGCGTACGCGCGGCGAGCCGCCGTCGTCCGTCTGCCTGATCGCCCTGGGCGGCTACGGCCGGCACGAACTCAGCCCGCTGAGCGACATCGATGTGATGTTCCTGCTGCCCGCCAAGACGAAGCCCGCCACAGTCAAGCCGCTGATGGAGCACCTGGTCAACGAGGTGCTGTACGTCCTCTGGGACTGCGACCTGAAGGTCGGTCATTCCACCCGCGCCGTCGACGATGTCTTCGTCGAGGCGCGCAAGGACATCCGCACCAAGACCTCGCTGCTCGAATCCCACCTCGTCGCCGGTCCGCCCGCGCTCTACGAGGCCTTTGCCAAGGCCTACCGCGCCTTCGCGACGTCCGAGAATCCGCGGGCCTACATCGCGGACCGCCTCGCCGACCAGGTCGCCCGCCGCGCCAAATACGGCGACACCGCCTTCCTGCAGGAGCCCGACATCAAGAACGGCGTCGGCGGCCTGCGCGACTACCAGAACGCGGTCTGGATGGCCCGGGTGAAGCTCGGCATCGAGCGGATGGAGGAGCTGCACACGCTCAACTACCTGCGCCGCCGCGAACTCACCGACTTTCAGCGCGGCTACAACTTTCTCCTCCGCGTCCGCAACGAACTCCATTTCGGCAGCAAGCGGCCGACCGACCTGCTGGACCTCGAGTCGCAGCCGCGCGTGGCCTCGCGCCTCGGCTACCGCCAGCACGACGTCCTCCAGCGGGTCGAGGACTTCATGGCGGACTACTACCGCAACGCGCAGGCCATCTACCGGATCTCCAAGATCGTCGAGACCCGCCTGGCGCTGGCCATCCGGGAGGACAACGGCTCGCGGCTGTCCATCCGCGACGTGCTGCGCCTGCGCCGCACCGAGCGCACCAAGCTGATCGACGGCTTCCTCCTGCGCGGCGGCGAGCTCGCGGCCGCGGCGCCCACCGTCTTTTCCGAGGACCCGGCGCGGCTCATCCGCGTCTTCCGCCACTGCCAGCAGCTCGGCGCGACGCTCGACTTCAACCTCGCCAGCCTGATCCGCGAATCGCTCCCGCTGCTCACCCGGCGCGTGCTGGAATCACCCGACGCCAACATCAGCTTCCGCAGCATCCTCGAGGAGGCCGGCGCCGTGTTCCCGACGCTCAACGCCATGCACGAGCTCGGCGTCCTCGGGCGTTTCATCCCGGCCTTCGCGAAGCTCACCTGCCTCGTCCAGCACGAATTCTACCATCGCTACACCGCCGACATCCACACGCTGAACGCGATCCGCGAACTGGACCGGGTCTTCGCCGAGGCCGAACCGATCACCCTCAAGTACCGCCGCTCGCTGCACGAGACCTCCGCGCCCACCCTGCTCTACCTCATCCTGTTCCTGCACGACACGGGAAAGGCCGCCGGCATCAAGGGCCACAGCGAAAGCGGCGTCCGCCTGGCCGGCCCGTTGCTCGAACGACTCCAGATCGACCCGAAGAGCCGGGAGCTGGTTTCCTTTGTCATCAAGAATCACCTCATTATGGCACGATTCTGGCAGCGGCATAACCTCGATGACCCGCAGTCCGCCGCCGCCTTTGCCGAATTGGTTGGCGATGCCGAGAGGCTTCGCTATCTCTATGTCCATACGTTCTGCGACGCCCGCGCCACGGCGGCCTCGCTCTGGAATAGCTACAAGGACACCCTCCATACCACCCTTTTCCTCGCCACGATGGACCGCCTCGTGCTGGGAGCCGCGGTGGATCTACGCCATTTCGAACGCAAGACCACGATGCAAAAAGAGCTGACCACCCAGTCGATCCCCGGCGTCAGCCAGGACGAGATCAACGCCCACTTCAACCTGCTCCCGGAGCGGTACTTCGTCCACACCGAGGCCGCCGAGATCACCCTGCACATCCAGATGGTGAACCGGCTGCTGCACTCCATCAATGCCGCCGACTCGGTCAGCTCGCTCCGGCCCGTGGTCGACTGGAAGGATGATCTCAACCGCAGCCTGACCGTCGTGAACGTCGTCACCTGGGACCGCGCCGGGCTCTTCTACAAGCTGGCGGGCGGGTTCAGCGTGGCGGGGCTGAACATCCTGAGCGCCAAGGTCATTTCGCGTTCCGATCACATCGCCATCGACACGTTCTCGGTCGTCGAGCCGGGTCGCGGGGTCGTCCAGAGCCAGAACGCGATGGAGACGTTCGGCCGCGCCATCGAATCCGCGTTGATCCAGAACAAGGACCTTTACCCCGACATCGTCGCCCAGGCGGAGCGGATCGCCGCCCGCCGCTACCTGGCCGAGCCCAATCCCCTGCAGCTCTCGTTTCCCCCCACCGTCGAGGTCTTCCACGAGCTCGCGATGCAGCGGACGATCATCGACATCCAGGCGCACGACCAGATCGGGCTCCTGTACCGCCTGGCCAAGTGCATCTTTGATCACGGCTTCGACATCACGTTCGCCCGCATCAACACGGAACGCGGCATCGCGCTCGACACCTTCTACATCGAGAGCGCCAATCACGAGCCCGCCACGGATGTCGGCCGGCTGCACGCCCTCCGCGACGCGCTTGACCTGTTGGTCAAGCCCGCGCCCAAGCCGGAGGTTGCGGTCTAGCGGGCGCCGGGCGGACCCGCCGAATCTGGTGTGGAAATTTCCGCCCCGGGCGGCACACTGCCCCGCGTGAGCCGCCCGCCTGCATCGCCCGCCGACCCGCCGCCCGGCGCCGCGGACCTTTCGCCCGGCGCCGAAGACGCGGTGCCGGACGACCCGCGCGCGCTCGCGGCCGTCTACCGGATCGCCTCCCTGATCGGCTGGACCGAGGAGCCCGAGGCGGCGCTGCGCACGATCCTCGGCGAGCTGGCGCAGCTCTTCGGGGCGTCCAGCGGCTCGATCGGCCTGCTCAATCCCGACACCGGCCGGCTCGAAATCGACATCCTCCACGGCCCGCCGCCGGCGGGCGGCGACGTCGCCCTCCGGCCGGGCCAGGGCATCACCGGCTGGGTGGCGTTCCACGGCCGGCCGCAGCTGGTGCCGGACGTCGCCGCCGACCCGCGCTACATCGCGCTCCGGCCCGGCGTCCGCTCCGAGATGGCGGCGCCCATGGAGGCGCAGGGCCAGATCATCGGGGTCGTCAACCTCGACAGCGACCGGCGGGACGGCTTCACCGAGGCCGACCTCGCGCTGTTTGTCCGGCTCACCGCCGAGGCGACGACCGTGGTGCAGCACCTGTGGCGGCTCCGCCAGCTCCAGGGTAAGGCCGGCCAGCTCGAGGCGCTCATCACCATCGGCCAGTCCCTCGTGTCCAAGCTCGAGGAACAGGAGCTCTTCGACACGGTGACGCGCGAGGCCCGCCGGATCATGGGCATGCGCCTGTGCGCCCTTTACCTGCTCGATGCCGCGCGCGGGACGGAGCGCATCGTTGCCAGCGCCGGCGCGGAGGAGCCGCCGCCCGGCGGGGGCGAGCCCCTGCCCGCGGGCGACCTGCCCCTCGATCACTGCCTGACCGCCACGGTCTTCCACACCCGGCGGCAGATCGAGTACCACAACGTCCAGAGCCCGGAATTCGTCGACGTCATCGACCTGCCGCGCGACAACCATCTCCAATCCCTGCTGGCGGCGCCGCTGCTCGACGAGGGCGAGGCGATCGGCGCGCTCGCCGTGTTCTCCGACCGCCCGCACCGGTTCAACAACGACGAGAAACGCCTTCTCGGGGCCCTGGCCAGCCTCGCGGCCGTCGCGCTCCAGAACTCCCGCCTGTACGGCCGCGTCTTCGCAAGCGAGGAATCCCTGCGCAAGAGCGAGCGCCTCACGACGCTCGGCCTGCTTGCCGCGGAGATTGCGCACGAGATCCGCAATCCGCTCACGGTGATCAAACTGCTCTACGGCCACCTCGGCCTCGATTTCCCCGCGGAGGACCCGCGCCGGAAGGACACCCAGGTCATCAGCGAGAAGCTCGACCAGCTCGAGGCGATCGTCACCCGCGTGCTCACCTTCGGCAAGGCCCCGTCGAGCCTCCATTCGCGCTGGTCCGTCGCCGAGATCATCGACGACACCATCGTGCTCATCCGCCTCAAGCTCGCCCAGGCCAAGATCCATCTCCGGTTCCAGCCTCCGCCCGCGCCGCTGGTCGTCGACGGACACAAGGGCCAGCTGCAGCAGGTCATGCTCAACCTGCTGCTCAACGCCATGCAGGTCATGCCGGTCGGCGGGGCCATCGCCATCACCTGCGCCGCGCGCGAGCAGGCCGGCCTGCCGATCGTCACCATCGACATCGCCGACAACGGCTCCGGCATCCCCGACGCGATCCGCGGCCAGATTTTCGACTCCTTCCTGTCGGGCCGGCCCGACGGCACCGGCCTGGGCCTGGCCATCGTGAAGCGCATCCTGCGCAGCCATCACGGCGACATCGCCGTGCTCTCGACCGGTCCGCAGGGCACGGTCATGCGCGTCACCCTGCCGCTCGTTCGGGCCTAGCCCGCCTCCTCCGTCGGGCGGCCCCACCGGCGATACATTGATTATGAATTTCCTTCATATCGAGCCGACCTTCGCTTAAGCGTTGATGCCCTGCCCGCTCGGTTCTGCCTGACAGGCCTCTGCGGCCGGCCAGCGCAAACCCGATCAATGACCGCCCAAAGCCCCGCCCATCCAATATAGAGAAAGCCAGGATTGTCGGCTTCGGCCCCATCATCGTCGGCCGGGCCGCGGTCAATTCGCTCCAGAGCCATCACGCCAACATTCGCTGACTCAACGCTCCGGCGGCTGCCGGCGTTCGCCATTCGCCTCCCCCTTTCCATCATCGTCCCATGCTCACCACGCTCGTCATGACCGTCATCGGAGCCGACCGGCCCGGGTTGGTGCAGCTGGTCGCCGCCTGCGTGGCCGACCGCGGCGGTAACTGGCTGGAGAGCCGGATGTGCCATCTCGGCGGACAGTTCGCCGGCATCATCAGCGTCGAAGCGCCCGCCGACCGGGCGGATGATCTGAAGCGCGCGCTGCAGCGACTCGAGGCCGAGGGCCTCCGGATCATCGTCCACGCGGAAGCGGAGCCGGCACTGTCCGCCAAGGGTACCGTGGTCGCGCTCGAGGTTGTCGGGCAGGACCGCCCGGGCATCCTGCGGCAGGTGTCGGCCGTGCTCGTCGCCCACCAAGCCAATGTCGAGGAACTCTCGTCCGAACGGGTCAGCGCCCCCATGGGTGGCGGCACCCTGTTCCGGGCCCGCGCCACCATCCTCGTGCCCGATTCGGCCCGGCTCTCCGCCCTCCGGGCCGACCTCGAGAAGATCGCCGCGGACCTGATGGTCGATCTCCGCCTGAATCCGGCCGCGCCATCCGCAGGCATCGTCCCGCCGGACCGGCATTAGCGATTCCCGGGGGACGCGACGCCCCCTGGGCTCCGTCTTGTCCGCCGAAGCCTCGGCGAAGGTGGAAGGCCCGGCGAAGGAGGCTCGTCGCGTGAGCATCCGGAGGCCGGCGACGGGGGCGTCGCCGCTCCAACAAGATACCCTGACGGCGGAGTCCCCGGGATCGTCAGCCACCTGCCCGCGGCGCGATCCGGCCCCGCCGGTCCAGCTCGCGAAAGAGGGTCTGATTGAAGCGCGCCAGCTCGGCAAACTGCGCGGCCGCCTGCGCCCGGCTGCTGTAGGGATCCCTTTCCACCGGGAAGATCTCCCCGTCGTCGATGACCTCGACTTCGATGTGCGCCGTGCGACCCAGCCGCGCGCCGTCAGTGCCGCTGAGACCAGGGAAATACGCGCGGCCTGAATCCAGATCGGCCATCCAAACTTTGAATCGATGGTCGCCCCGCGACATGCGTGCCTGCACCTCGCGACCCGGATCGGCCGGCCAGCCGCGATTGGACCCGCCGACGGCGCCAGTTCGCGGCTGCCCGACAACGCGCACCCCATTCACCGCGCAACCAGAGCCGACTGGATCGTCCGTGCGATCAGCCGTCGCGCACCCCGCGGCCACTGCTGCGAACAAAATGGCTGCCGCACGGCCAGCGCCGCGGGTTGATGTTCGAAACCTCATGCTGACGGGTCCATCAGACATGACACTCGACGATCGCGGACCCGCCAGTCGCAGACTGGCGCCGCCCGGCTGGCTAGCCGCCCGGTGCCGCAGTCGCCGGCGGCTCGTCCGGGTCCGGGCCGAGGATCGCCGTCGGACCCTCGGGCGCCGGGTTGGTCAGCACGCTCATCGTGGTGTAGGCGAGCTGGATTTCCCGGCGCTTCTCCAATTCGGCGATCAGCCGCCGGTTGATCCGGTTGCGCACCGCCGAGGCCTGCCGGTAGTGGGTCACGTAGAACAGGCTGAAGGTGACGCCGCTGTCGGCGATGCGGGTGTGGACCTTCGGCTCGTACTCGGCGTCCGTCACGCCGTAGCGCCGCTCCAGAACCGTCGCGGCCTGCCGCGCCGTCGCGAACTCCTCCCGCGTTTCCTCCGCGAGCACCTTCCGGAAAAGGGCGAGCGCGGTCGCCACCGGCGTCGCGAAGGTCACGGTCAGCTCGATCTTGCTCCAGATGAAGGGATGGCCGTGCGAGTAGTTGAAGACCTTGTTTTTGAAGACGAGGTTGTTGGGGATGACGATGATGCGCCCCGTCGGCTGGTCGGCGCCGAGCCAGGCGTTCACCTCGACCAGCGTCGTGCGCAGCAGCTGGATGTCGAGGACGTCACCCTTGACCCCGTCAATCTCCAGCCGGTCGCCGATGGTGAACTTCCGCCCGAGCATGATCACGAACCAGGCGAAAAACGAGGCGCAGACGTCCTGCAGCGAGATGACGAGTGCGGCGCTGACCAGCCCCAGGGTCGTGGCCAGCGTCGTGATGTCCTCGATCAGGAACACCGCCGCCACCACGACCGCCACGAGGACCGTGGCGTAACGGCCCAGCCGCCGCGCCAGGAACAGCTCCTCCTTCTGGTATCGCCGCGGCAGCACCAGGCGGCTGATCGCGAGGTAGAGGAGCACGAGCACGACCGCGACCGCCAGCGGAAAGCCCAGGCGCTGCAGATAGGCGAGCCACAGGACGCGAAACTGCTCCCGGAGGAACCGGTGCCCGCAATCGCTCAGCCTCGCCTGCGTCTCCAGCTGCGTACGCATCCGGCGCAGCGCCTCCACCTGGGAGTTCAGGAACGTCACGCGCTGGCCCGAAAGCTGGCGGCGTGCGTCTTCCGCGGCGATGAAGCGTTCGAGCCAGGCCCGCCGCGGCGCGGGGGCCGCCGGGGTCGCGGCTGCCGGTGCCGGCGCCGCCGTGGGCGCATCAGGCGCCGCGGTTGGCGCAGGCGCAGGCGTCGGCGCGGGTGCCGGGGCGGAGGCCGGCGGGGCTGGCGCCCGGCTCTCCAGCAGCTTCAACTCCTCGTCGTACTTGTCCTGCTTCTGTCGCGCCAACGCGGTTGCGGCCTCGGCGTTGCGCAGATTGTCCTCAACATTCGCCCGCCGGGTCGCGAGCTGCCGGGTCGAAGCCGAGTCCCCCTGCAGGAGCAGACCCTGCTCGTAGAGGCCGCGCAGCGAGAGATGGACCGGCGCATCCGCCGCGCGCAGCTTCTCGCGAAGCGCCTGGGCCTGCGCGATCACGTCGCTCTCGACCTCCGCCGCCTCCTGCTGCAACGCGATCGCCCGCAATTCCTCCTCCTTGACGACAATCGCCTCCTCGAGCCCGGCCCGCTTGACCGCCGCCGCCCGGACGGCGGATCCACCTCTGGCGGCCGCGCCCGCCGGAGACGCCGCACCGTTGCCCGGCCCGTTGGCCGCGTTCGCGGTCGCCGCGGCCGGATTCGATGCGGCCGCCACGCCTTCCGCCGGCGCGGCCGGCAGCTCCTCGAGCTGGTGGCGCAGGTCGTCCAGCTCCGCCGTGGCCTGCGCCCGGCGGGCGCCCAGTTCGCCCAGCCGTTTGTCCACCGCCGTCGTGTCGGGCGGCACCGTCTGGAGGATGGCGCGCAGCTGCTCCCGCGGCTGCGTCTGCATCAGCGTCTGCAGAACGCGCTCCTGGCTGTCGATCGCCTGGCGCTGCTCGACGATGGCCAGCTCCTGTTTCATCGACTCGAGCCGGCGCGCGAGCTGCTCCTTCTCGGCGGGGTCGGTCTTGTCGGCCATCAGCGCCGTCAAGGTGTTGATCCGCTCCTTCATCCGCGCGGCGCGCGCGTCGTCGCGCGCGGCCTGCGCGGACGCCGGGAACGCCAGCAGCGCGGCGAGCAATCCGCCGCCCAGCAGCGCCACGGCCCGGCGGAGCGCCCGCCGGTATCGGGGTGGATTGGGGTAGCCCATGAGTGCCGGTCCCGCGGCCTATTCGTCGAGTTCGACGTTCCAGTACGCGAGGTCGAGGAAATCCTTCCACATCTCGCGGTGCCGCGCGCCCAGCACCAGCGAGATGACGGGCCGCCACTTGGGCCGGACCGGCTTGCGGATGAGGCGGATGCCGGCTTCATGCGGCAGCCGGTTCGCCTTGCGGGTGTTGCACCGCATGCACGAGCAGACCACGTTTTCCCAGGTCGTGCGGCCGCCGTAGTGCCGCGGGATGACGTGGTCGAGGTTCAGCTCCTCGCGGGGGAAGTTGCCGCCGCAATACTGGCACTGGTTGCGGTCGCGCTCGAAGACATTGTTGCGCGTCAGCTTGAGCTCCTTGCAGGGCAGCTTGTCGAAAAAGGTCAGCAGGATGACCCGCGGCAGCCGGATCGTGTGCCGCACCGTGTGGACCGTCTCCACTGCCGACAGCGGCGGGTTGTGCCGCGAGAAGTCGATCCAGTCCAGCATCGAGAAGACCTTGAAGTCGTCCTCGTAGTGGTGCACGACGCTGGCGTGCCCGCGCGCCAGCAGGGCGAAGGCCCGGCGGGCACCAATCACATTCACCGCCTGCCAGAGGCGATTCAGGACCAGCACCGGTTGGTCAAGGGCCAGTTCCATGACGGATGCCGCAGGTTGCCACGCGCGGAGAGGGTGTCAAGAACCCGCCCGGGCGCGACCGGACCCGGGCTCAACGGCCCGGTGCGCCGCCCGGCGGTCCCTGATCGGGGCCCTCCGGCGGGTGGCGTGACATGGGAAATGGCGGGATGGTGCTCTCGGGAGGACGCCGGTGCTCGGAGAGCGCATGCGCCAGCTGCAACACCTCGTCCCGGTCAAACGGCTTCTTCAGGATGAACATCCGGGTCGTGGTACCGAGCCGGGCGAACATCTCCTCCCACGAATAGTCGGCGTACGCCGTGCAGATCACAACGGGCAGCGAAGGATCCGCCGCCCACAGCTTGGGCGTGATCTCGACCCCGTCCGATCCGGGCGGCATCCGCACGTCGACGAAGGCCATGGCATAGGGACGCCCTTCCTGGAGGGCATGATGCACCCGCGCCAGCCCCTCCTCCGCCTGGAAGGCGGAATCGATCTCAAAGTTGCTCTGCATCCCGAGCGGCGGCCGGGTCTCGAAAAGCTCCGCCTCGATCGCCTCGAGCTGCGAGCTGCTGTTGCGGTCCGCACAGAGGATCTTCCGGAAATCCTCGTGGATGCCCGGCTTGTCGTCGATCACCAGGATGCGATACGTCGGACTGGGGCGACGTTTCTTCATCGGCATGGAGTGTAGGAGCGGGTCCGGACAGATTCAACTCATGCGTGAACCCGGCGTCGGCCCATCGCGTCCGCGAGTTTCCTAGGCGACCACCCCCGGGGTGGCGCGGAAATCGGTGGCCAGCTCATCGAAGGCCGCACCCGCGGCGAACGCGCGGTCCCAGAAGAACCGGCCGCCGCGCCGGACGATCCTCACGATTTCCGGCGTGCGCAGCGCGCTCGCCTCCCGGAAGCCGAAGGCCAGATCGACCTGGTTCATCAACAACCCGATGGCGTTGCCGTGCGAGCCCAGCGCGATCGTCTCGCCCGGGTGCCGCGCCGCGATCGCCTCGACCGCCGCCGCCACGCGCTCCCGGCAGGTCAAGGACGACTCGCCGCCGTCGAGCGCATACGAGAAATCCTCCCATGAGCGGCGCCAGACATCGCGGAAATCGCGCATCCAGACCGCCGCGATCCGCCGCTCGCGCAGCCCCGCATCGGCCACCAATTCCAGTCCGGCCGCCTCGGCAAAGGGCGCCAGCGTGTCGAGGCAGCGGCGGTACGGGCTGCAGTACAGCCGCTGGATCCCCAGCGGCGCCAGGACGGCTGCCAGCCCGCGCGCCTGGGCCTCGCCCACCTCGGACAGCGGCCAGTCCGGCTCGGCCTGGTCGGGATGGGGCTGGCTCTGGGCGTGGCGGATGAGATAAACGGTGGTCACGTGGACCGCGTTCCTAGGGGTCCGCGGCCGGTCGCGCCAGCCGAATCGCGCTGCGGCGCGAGGCAGTTCCCGAACTTCCGGCGCGTCCTCCGCCACAATCAGGTTGGGCGGGACCGCCCGCCGTCGCCGAGGCTTTGGTAGGGCGGGACCGCTGGGCCCGCCGTGAATAACGGAGGACGCAGGAATGCGAAACGGCGCGCCCAGCGGTCGCGCCCTACCTCCGCAATATTTTAACAGCCGTCGCCCGCCAAGCGCGAGCCGCTGGCTACTTCTTCCACGCGTCCGCCGCATCCGGCGGCGGCTGCCAGCGCGGCTCCAGCCAGCAACCAGGGTCCTCCGGCTTGGGCTCTCCCGCCCCCGGCCTCCGTTCCCCGGTCTCCTTCCCCCCACCGGGCGGCCGGATCGGGCGCCGGGCGCCGTCGCGCCAGTCGCGCGGCCATCCGCCGCCGCCGCGCCGGACCAGATGGCGGAAGTCCCAGATCATTCCACCTTCACCCGCGTGCGGTAGAACTCCTCCGCCCGCGCATAGATCTCCTTGGGATCGGTCAGGGCCAGCGCGTCGGCCGCGAGCTGGCGCGCGTCCGCCATCTTCATGGCGCGCACGACGTATCTCACGGCCAGCAGCGAGGCCGGCGACATGCTGAGCTCGTCCACACCGAGCCCGAGCAGCAGCGCCGTGTACACGGGATCGCCCGCCATCTCCCCGCAAACGGCCACCGGGATCCGGCGCTGGTGGGCGTTGTCGACGACCGCCTTGATCGTGCGCAGCACCGCCGGGTGCGTGGGCTCGTACAGGTGCGCGATGCGGTCGTTGACCCGGTCGACGGCGAGCAGGTACTGGATCAGATCGTTCGTGCCGATGCTGAAGAACTGGCAGTGCTGCGCGAGGATGTCGACCGTGGCCGCGGCGCTCGGAATCTCGATCATGCTGCCGACCTCCATCTTGTCGTCGAGGCGCTCGCCGCGCCGGCGCAGCTCCTCGCGGGCCTCGCCCAGCACGGCGTTGGCCCGCGCCAGCTCCTCGGCCCCGCTGATCATCGGATACATCATGCGCACCCGGCCGAACGCGCTCGCCCGCAGGATCGCCCGGAGCTGCTCCTTGAACATCTCCGGGTGCTCGAGGCAGAGGCGGATGGCGCGGAAGCCGAGAAAAGGGTTCGCCTCGTGGTGAATCAGGCCGGGAATGCCTTCCATCGGCTTGTCCCCGCCGAGGTCCAGCGTGCGGATGACAACCTGCTGCGGCGCAAACGCCTCGGCCACGGTCCGGTAGATGGCGAACTGCTCCTCCTCGCTCGGGAGACGCGACGAGTTCAGGTACAGGTATTCCGTGCGGAACAGGCCCACGCCCTCGGCCTGGCACTCCTTCGCCTGGCCCACCTCCTCGACCTTCTCGATGTTGGCCAGCAGCGGCACGTGCACCCCGTCGAGCGTGTCGGCCGGGAGCCGGCCGACGGAAAGCAGCAGCGACTCGAACGACTTCTTCTCCTTCTGGATGCGGCCGTAGCGAAACAGCGTCTGGTCGGACGGATTGACGATGACCACTCCCTCGTATCCGTCGACGAGCACCCGGTCGCCGTTGGCCACGCGGCTGGTGAGGTCGCGCACGCCCACCACCGCCGGGATCCGCATGGAGCGCGCGACGATGACCGCGTGGCTGGTCTTGCTGCCGGTGTCGGTGACGATGCCGATCGCCGCGCTCCGGTTGATGCCCGCGGCATCGGACGGGGTGATGTCGTTGGCCACGACCACCCGTTTCTCCGCCAGCGTGCCCAGATGGTGCGCCGCCTCGCCCAGCAGATTTTGCAGCACGCGCTGCGCCACGTCGCGGATGTCGCCGGCGCGCTCCCGGAGGTACTCGTCGTTGATCTCGTCGAACGCCTGGATGTAGCGCTGCGCGACGTTGTTGAAGCACGTCTCGATGTTCAGGTTGGTGGCCTGGAATTCGCGGATCGTCTCGCCGATGAGCGCCTCGTCATCGAGGACCATCAGGTGCGCGTCGAAGATCCGGGCCTCGTCCGGACCCAGATTCTGCTCCACCTCGCTCTTGATCTTCGAGATCTGCTGGCGCGTGACCACCAGCCCCTGCTCGAACCGGGAGATCTCCGCCACGCGCTGGTCGGCCTCGACCTGGTAGGACCGCACTTTCAGCTCCGTGCGGATGTAGAGAAACACCTCCCCGAGCGCGATCCCCTGGGAGGCCGATATGCCCTGCACAATGATCTCGGGCTTCCTGGAGGGATTCATCGCGGAGGTGGGAGGATCGGGGGGAGCGGTCACCGGGAGGGACGGGTTGATAATTGTCCGGGTCGATCCGGAGGGGTCAACTCGGATTTGGGTCCAGGAACCTATCCGACTTCGTCCTCCAGGTTCCCTAGCCAACGGGTCGCGCCCGCTGGTTTGATCCGGGCAAGTTTGACATGGCCCCTCTTCCCGCTTTCCCGCACAGGACCCCAGACTAACTCCCTCGCGGCTTCTTCTGCCCAAAATGGCGCAGCCATTTTGTCTAGGAGCCGGTGGACTTGGTCCGCCGGTTCCTAGGCGATCGCCCCCATCTGCACGAAGCACACCTCTCCCCAGGCGTCGCGAATGCAGTCGATGATGGCCGGCACCGGCGCGTCGTCCGGCAGCAGCGCGAAGCACGCGCTGCCGCTGCCGCTCATGAGCGGAGCGAGACCGAACCGCGTGCGCAGGCGCCCGAGCAGCGCCGGCAGCGCCACGAACTTGCGGAATACCACCGGCTCGAGGCTGTTGAAGAGAAGCTCCTCGGCCGCCGCCTCCCCGCCCAACCAGCGCGCCAGGCGCGGCTCGGCTTCCCCGGCCGGGACGTAGCTGCCCGGGAATGCGACCGGTCGCGGCGCCGCCCCGGCGGAGACGGCCGGGGTCCCCTTGGCGCCGGCGATGGAGGCGAGCTGCGCGTAGACCCATGCCGTGCTCACGCCAAGCGCCGGCTTGAACAGCAGCACCCGGCGCCCGCGCAGCCGTCGCGCCGCCGCCGGCGGCAATTCCTCCACCTGCTCGCCGCGCCCGCGCATCACCACCGGCGCCCCGGCCAGGAACAGCGGGCAGTCGGATCCCACCTGCGCCGCCAAGCCCGCCAGGACGGCGCGGTCGAGACCCGCCCCGCTGAGGCGGTCCAGGGCAAGCAGCGCGGCTGTGGCGTTGCTGCTCCCGCCGCCCAGACCCGCCGCCAGCGGAATCCGCTTGGTCAGGCGAAAGGCCACCGGACGATCCCACCCGGTGGCGCCCGCGAATGCCGCCGCCGCCCTCAGGATCAGATTGGTGCCGTCGCGCGGAACCGCGGAATCGTCGCACTCCAGGCTGAACGGTCCGCCCGCCTCCGGCCGCCGGCTTCCGATCTCCGCCGTCAGCTCGTCGCCGAAGGTGAGCGGCGCCACGACCGAAACCAGGTCGTGATACCCGTCGGGGCGCCGGCCGGTGACGGCCAGGAACAGGTTGATCTTGGCCGGCGAGAAGATCGTGACGGTCGGCGGCGGGTTCACGCGCCCCAAGCAGTTAACGACAACCGCGCGCGAATAAACACTAATCCGGTCGGCGCAAGACCCGCCTCGCGTTCGGGGCCCCGGCCCCCCTCCGGGGCGTTGCGCCCCCCGGGGTGGCAGCGGGACCACCGGAGTGGCAGCGGGACCCCCGGCGCGGCCGAAGGGTCCGTTGTCATCTATTAAATGACAAACAGGGCCGCGCCTCGCCAAGCTCCCTTGTCATTTAATGGATGACAAAGCCGGCGGGGACCGTCCGGGAAGGGAGATGCCCATCCGGGCATTTTTGTCCTTCAGTTCGCGGGCCTTCGCGTCCATTCGTGGAGCCGGATGCCCTGCGAACTGATCCTTGCCCTCGACGCCCCCACCCTGCGCGACGTCGCTCCGCTGCTCAGCCGCCTGCGCGGGCCCGTGCGCTGGGTCAAGATCGGCCTCGAGCTTTTCACCGCCGGCGGACCGGATTGCGTCCGCCAGGCAGCCGACCTGGGCTTCGACGTGTTTCTCGATCTCAAGCTGCACGACATCCCGAACACGGTCGCCCGGGCCGTGACTGCCGCCGCACGGCTGCCGGTCAAAATGCTCACGATCCACACGGCCGGCGGCCGCGACATGATGCAGCGCGCCGTGCAGGCGCAGGCGGACACGGCGCCCCACCTGCGGCTGCTGGGCGTGACCGTCCTCACGTCGCTCGGCGGCGCCGACCTGCGCGAGACCGGGATCGAGAGCCCGCCCGAGATCCAGGTCGTGCGCCTGGCCCGCCTGGCCGTCGAGCGCGGCCTGACCGGGCTCGTCTGCTCTCCCCTCGAACTCGCGCCGCTGCGCGCGCAGTTGCCGAAGTCGGTCAAGCTGGTCACCCCCGGTATCCGGCCCGGGCGGCCGGGCAGCACGGATGACCAGGCGCGCGTGATGACACCTGCCGAGGCCGCGCGGGGCGGCGCCGATTTCATCGTGGTGGGCCGCCCGATTCTTCAGGCGGACGACGCAGCAGAAGCAGCCCGCGGGATCCTTGCGGACCTCGCCTGAGCGCCGCTGCCGCCCCGTCGCCCGCGGTTCGGTCTCTGTTTTTTCCTCCGTCCTCAATCCCTTTGTTCGGCGCAAGAACACACAACCATGCAACCGATGGCTGGAGAGATTGAAGAGGCGAAGCGCCACCCAAACGGCTGGGTCTACCGCATCCAGGGCACCTACGGCCCTAACGATGCAGTGCCGCCGGAAGTTATAATTGGCGCATGGAAGGTTGACCCTGAAGGAAAGATCGCTGGCAACTTTGTCCCGAATCCGAATTTCGCCGGAGCCAGCAAAGAAAAGAAATCGTGGCTGCCATGGAAGAGATAAGTTTCCCGTCGAACCAGTCACTGGTGCCAGCGCTGGGCGGCGGCTTGCCTGTTTACGGTGCTCTTCAGCCGGGCATAACCCACCTTTGACCATTCTCTGTGCCCCTGTGCCTCTGTCCTCTGTCCTCTGACCACTGACCTCTGCCCTCTGTCGACTGTCCTCTGATGAAGAACCGCACCGCCGCCATCCTGCTTGCCGCCGGCCGGGGCCGCCGCATGCGCGGCGCCGTGGCCGACAAGGTTCTCGCCCCGCTCGCGGGCCGCCCGGTCTTCGCCCACTCGGTCGCCGCCTTCGTGGCCAGCGGCGTGGCTGACTTCTACATCGTGGTTTGCCGCGACGCGCGCCAATCGCTCGAGCTCTCCCGTCACGCCCCCACCCCGGCCCTCTTTGTCCGGGGCGGCCGGGCGCGGCAGGACTCGGTGGCCAACGCCCTGGCCGCGCTGCCCGACGACATCGACACCGTTTTCATCCACGACTGCGCCCGGCCGCTCATCCGCCCGGAGCAGCTCGCGGCCCTCGCCCGCGCCGTGCGCCGCGAGCGCGCGGTCGTCCTCGCGCACCGCGTGGTTGACACCATCCGCCAGGTGCCCGCGTCCCGCGCCCCGGGACCGGGAGCCCGGCGCTCCGCCACCCTCGACCGCGACCGGCTGTGGGCGATGGAGACCCCGCAGGTCTTCGCCCGCGTGCTGATCGTCCGCGCCTACGCGCGCGCGCAGCGCCTCGGCCGCCGCCTGACGGACGATGCCCAGGCGGTCGAGCAGCTCGGCCTGCCGGTTGCGTTCCTCGAGAATCCGCACCCGAACCCCAAAATCACCACGCCCGGGGACCTGGCGTGGATCGAGGCGCGGTACACCCGCGCGCCGCGCTGAGAAGCGCGGCCCCGCGTTCGCCCGCCTTCGCGGCCGTTCGCGCATCCGAGGATTGCAGCCAGCCACGACTCGCGCTTACCTGATTGCCTAGACCACCCCCCAACATGCCCTTCCGCATCGGACATGGCTACGACATCCACCGCATCGCCCCGGGCCGCCCGCTCGTGCTCGGCGGCGTGCGCTTCGACACCGACTACGGCCTCGCCGGTCATTCCGACGCCGATTGCCTCACCCACGCCGTCTGCGACGCGCTGCTGGGCGCGGCCGGCCTGCCCGACATCGGATTCTTCTTTCCCGACTCCAACCCCGCCTACCTGAACGCGGATTCGCAGGGCCTGCTCCTGCAGGTCGTGGCGGAGTTGCGCCAGCGCGGCTGGGCCCCGCTGAACATCGACATCACGGTCATCGCCGAGAAACCCCGGATCTCGGCGCGGCTCGGCGACATGAAGCTCGCCCTCGCCAAATCGACCGGCCTGTCCGCGGACGCGATCGGCCTCAAGGCGACGACCAACGAGGGCATGGACGACCTCGGCCGCGGCTTGGCGATCGCCGCCCACGCCGTTGCGCTGATCCAGAGGAAGTCGTGACGACCCCGCCGGCACGCTCTTCCTCCGGCCGCCGGCTGTCGCCGATCGCTGTACTCTGTACTCTGTTCTCTGTTCTCTGCCTGGCGAATGCCAGCTGTGTGCGCCGTCAGACCAACGTCCAGCGCGGCGACCGCGACCAGGTGCTCTATTGCGGCATCGGCTCGGAAGTCAGCGATCTCGATCCGCAGGTGGTCACCGGCATCGGCGAGCACTACGTGCTGTGCGCCCTTTTCGAGGGTCTCGTGAACGAGGACCCGCGCGACCTGCATCCCATACCCGGCGTGGCGTCGTCCTGGGACGTGTCGCCCGACGGGCTGGTCTACGTGTTTCACCTCCGGGCCGACGCCCGCTGGTCGAACGGCGATCCCGTCACCGCCGGGGATTTCGTCGCCTCGTTCCGCCGGCTGCTCACCCCGTCGCTCGGCGCGGAGAACGCGGCGCTGTTCTACGGGGTCGACAACGCCGAGGCCTACAACCAGGGGCGGCTGGCCGACTTTTCCCAGGTGGGGATCGCGGCGCTCGATGCCCGCACGCTGCGCATCACGCTGGCTCATCCGCAGCCCTACCTGCTGTCGCTGCTGGCCCAGACCGCCGCGTACCCCGTGCATCTGCCCTCGATCGAGCGCCAGGGCCCGGCGGACCAGCGGGGCGGCGCCTGGACGCGACCGGGCCGCCTCGTCGGCAACGGCCCGTTCGTGCTCACGGAATGGCGGCCCAACCGCGTGATCGTCGTGGAAAAATCCCCGGCCTACTGGGACGCCGCCCGCGTCCGGCTGCGGGGCATCCGCTTCTATCCGATCGACAGCCGCGATGCCGAGGAGCGCGCCTTTCGCGCCGGCCAGCTTCACGTCACCTATACGCTGCCCGCCGGCAAAACGGAGGCGTACGGGCGCGACGCCCCGCAATTCCTGCGCATCGATCCCTACCTCAACACCTATTTTCTCCGTCTCAACGTGCGTCGTCCGCCACTCGATCAGCCGCTGGTGCGCCGCGCGCTCGCCCTGGCCATCGACCGAGCCGCGCTCGCGCGGGACGTGCTGCGCGGTGGCCGGCAGCCCGCGCCGACGGTGACGCCGCCGGGCTTGCCGGACTATACGCCGCCCGCGGGGCAGCCCACGGATCCCGCCGGGGCGCGGCGCCTGCTGGCCGAGGCGGGCTACGCGGAGGGACGCGGCCTGCCCCCCATCGAGCTGCTTTGCGACAATTCGGAGAATCTCCGCCTGGTGGCGGAGGCCGTGCAGGAGATGTGGCATCGCGAGCTCGGGATCCAGGTGCGCCTGCACAACCAGGAGCTGAAGTCGGTCCAGGCCGACGGCCGGGCCGGCCGGTACCAGGTCAGCCTCGCCGACTGGGTGGCCGACTATTTTGACCCCGACACCTTTCTCAACGTGTGGCGCGGCGACGACGGCAACAACCGCACCGGCTGGGCCAGCGCCGACTATGACGCCCTGCTGTTCGCGGCGGCGCGCACCGCCGATTCGGCCGCGCGCGCCCGCCTGCTCCAGCGGGCCGAGACGCTCCTGCTCGATGCCGCGCCCGTCATCCCGCTGTACTTCAATCCGCACGTCTTCCTGCTGCAGCCCTCGGTGCACGGCTGGCATCCCAACGCGCTCGACCATCATCCGTACCAGGCGGTCTGGCTGGAGGAGTAGGCCGGTCGGTGGCGTGGGCGGGTGCGCCGGCAACCGGCCCCGGCGTTAGCGCCCTTTTAATGCCTCGGGGGGGTCTTTTAATTAGGGGTCCGGCGTTTTTGGCGCTACCCTGTCGGGCATGAACGCATCCACCTGGATCCTCGCCGAGCTTTCGCCGCGTGCCGCCGACTTGGTCTACGTCGGCCTCACCGTGGCTTTCTTCGGTCTCGCCATCGCCTACGCCTGGTTCTGCGAGAAGGTCCGCTGAGCCGGCCGAAGCTCCAACCTCCCTCCGCTCCGCCCATGGAAAACCTCATCATCGGTCTGATCGCTGTCGCCTGCCTCGCCTACCTGATCGTGGCGGTGCTCCGTCCCGAGAAATTCTGACCTCCCGCTCCGCCGAAGCCACCGGTCACCGGATAAGTGACGTCGTCCCCATGAACAATCTCAACGCCTGGACCCAGTTCGCCCTCTACGTCGGCGTGCTGCTGCTGATCACCAAGCCGCTCGGGCTCTACCTCGTGCAGGTGCTCGATGCGAACGGCCGGACGTGGCTGGACCGGGTCGTCCGGCCGGTGGAACGCCTGACCTACCGGGTCTGCGGCATCGATCCCGCGCAGGAGCAGGGCTGGTTTGGCTACACCGTCTCGCTGCTCCTGTTTAGCCTCGTGGGCATGCTGCTGACCTACTTCATCCTGCGCTACCAGGATCTGCTGCCGCTCAATCCGCAGCACCTGCCCGGTGTCGCCCCGGCCCTGGCGTTCAACACCGCCGCGAGCTTCACCACCAACACCAACTGGCAGAATTACGTCGGCGAATCGACCCTGTCGTATTTCTCGCAGATGGTCGGGCTCACCTTCCACAACTTCGTCTCGGCGGCCGCCGGCATCGCCATCGCCGCGGCTCTGGTACGCGGCATCGCGCGCCACACGGCCCGGACCATCGGCAACTTCTGGGTCGATCTCACGCGCGTCACTTACTACCTGCTCGTCCCGATCTGCCTGGTCTTCGCGTTGTTCCTGGTGTCGCAGGGCATGATCCAGAACTTCCGGCCCTACACGGCGGCGAAGACGCTCGAGCCCTACACCATCCAGGTGGCGAAGACCGATGCCAACGGCCAGCCCGTCAATGGTGCCGACAACAAGCCGGTCATGGTGGACCAGGTCGTCGACACGCAGACGATCGTGCAGGGCCCGATGGCGTCGCAGGTGGCGATCAAGATGCTCGGCACGAACGGCGGCGGCTACGTCAACGCCAACGCCGCGCACCCCTTCGAAAACCCGACGCCCCTCTCGAACTTCTTCCAGATCCTCTCGATCTTCTCCATCGGCAGCGCGCTCACCTATTACCTCGGCCGGATGGTGAAGAACCAGCGGCACGGCTGGGCCGTGTGGGGCGCGATGTTCGCGCTCTTCGTGGCCGGCGTGCTGGTGGCCTGGAAATTCGAGGC
>CAZKDK010000028.1:0-20164 GCA_964551145.1 uncultured Opitutaceae bacterium
CAACAGCGTCTGGGGCGTGCGCCGCGGGCGCTCGTGGCTCGTGCGCATCGTGTTCTACTGGGCCATCGTCACGCTGGGCGCCGTGCTGTTCTTCACCTCGCTCACCGCGCTGTCCGCCGCCGCCTTCATCAACGTCTTTTTCGAGCGGCTGCCCTTCGGCAGCGAACTCCTCCACGCCCTCCGGTGGATGCTGCCGGCGTTCTCGGTCCTGATCGTCGTGGTGCTGCTGACGCTGTTCTACCGGTACATACCGAACACGCGCGTCTTCTGGGCGTCCGCCCTCGTCGGCGCCATCGTCGTCACCGCGCTGCTCTATCTCAACAACTACCTCGCCTTCATGTACTTCAAGCGCGTGGTGATCCAGAAGAGCTTCTACGGCTCGCTCGGCATCCTGCCGATCCTGATGCTGGGCCTCTACGTCTTCTGGTTCTTCGTCCTGGTCGGCGGCCAGATCAGCTACGCCGTCCAGAACGCCCGCCACCGCAACAGCCAGATGGCCTGGCACAACCTCAGCGCGTCGGCCCGCGAGAGCCTCTCGCTGCTCGTGCTCCTCGGGATCTGCCGCCGCTTCAAGGCCTGCCAGCCCCCCTATTCCGCCTCGGACCTGGGGCGCCTGATCACCGTGCCGGGGCAGCTCCTCAACGAGAGCCTCAACCGGCTCGGCGACCTCGACCTGATCATCGCCATCCCGGCCGCCGAGGGCCAGGCGTCATTGGAAACCCGATACCAGCCGGCCCGGCCGCTCGCCCGGATCACCCTGGCCGATTTCAAGCAGGCTTTCGAGAGCCACGGCGAGAACCCCGGCGGCGCCCTGCTCGAGGCGGCCGACGCCGGTCTCCGCTTCTACCACGAGCGCCTGGCCCGCTCCTGCCACGACGCGCTCGGCGCGCCGACGCTGGACGCGCTGCTCGACGAGCTGCCGGCCGGGACCGCCCGACAGATCTAGCGCGCGCGGTGCCGGCGCCGGGGAGGGCCCGCCGGCGGATGCGCCCGCTGCCCGCCGCGGAACGCTAGGCGCTGGCCGGCGCGAGGAGACGGTCGACCGTCGCCAGCAGCTCGTCGACCGTGAATGGCTTCTCGAGAATCGCGTGCGCGCCGAGGTGGCGGGCAATCGTCAGATACCCGTCGCGGGGCAGGCGCCCGCCGCCCGACATCGCGATGACCGGCAGCTCCGGATACTCCCGGCGCAGGTCGCTGATGATCTCGATGCCGTCCTTGTCCGGCATGAGCACGTCGGTCAGCACCAGTCCGAAATGTTCGTCCTCCAGCAGCCGGGTCGCCTCGATCCCGTTCGCGGCCGTCGTCACGCGGTAGCCGACCTGTTCCAGGGCCGCGCGCACCACGATACGCACACCTTCCTCATCCTCGACGACCAGGATCGAACGATCATCCATGGCCGAATTGTCGATCATTGCCGGCCACCCCTCAAGCCCGCAGTCCTGCGACTGCGGGAAACTTCCTGCGAAAATGGGGGGAACACCCTCCTGCTTCGAGCGCGGCCGGGCGGATTCACCGCTTGCCACCGCAGCGGAGCCACCCTAGCAGAGACGGGTTCGCGGAAGACACCGGCCCGGCTTATTGAGCCCAATGAACGAGCAGCGCTATCGAAGCGGAGAGCTGGCAACATCCGGCGATGTTGTCGTCTACAACGGTCAGACGGGACGAGTCACCGCCGTGGGAGACGCTTTGTTGGACTGGGGTGTGACCAAGGAAGAAATGGCAGCAGGGCGCGTGATGGTAGAATTCGACAACGGTGCCCGGCTTTGCACGAACGCGAGCGACCATGAAATGGTCCTCATCAGGGCAGCGACCTGAAGAAGGACCAGCCAGCTGTGGGCGCCAACGCACACCATCCATACTTTTTCGTCCATGATGTCCTCGCTCTCGACACTGTCCTCCTTCCCGGTGAGCGTGGCCCGCCGTCAACTATCATGACCGTTCGAATGACCGCCGCCGGCCTGCTGGGCCTTGCGTTTTTGCTCGCTCCGGCCGGGAGCCTGCGGGCCTCCGATGCTCCCGCCGCGGCCCCGCCCCGGATCGAGGCGCCACCCGCCCGGTCGCCCGAGGTGGACACCCGGCTGGCCCAGGCGCTGGGGGCACTCCTGGCGCGGAGATGGGACGAGGCCGAAACCGTCCTCAAACAGATCATCGCCGCCAGCCCGGATGCCCCCCAATGGGAGATGTACCAGGCGTTGGGCCGGGCGCAAATCGGGCTGCGGAAATACGAGGACGCGATCCGCACCTACGATCAGGGAATTGCGCTGGCGAGGCGGCATGCCGGGTCCGATGCGGACCCCGGCCCGGCCCGGATCGGCCTGGAGCAGATGCTGACCACCCAGGGGAATTCCTACCTGATGCTGAAGCAGCTGGACCCGGCGATCGCCCGGTTCACCGAGGCGGCGGCCATCAGCGCCAAACCCGCCACGGCGCTTTTCAACATCAGCGCCACGCTCTACAACGCCGGCGATATGGCGGGGGCCGTCAAGGCGGCCGATCGCGCGATCGCCGCCGATCCCGGGAAGGCGGATGCCTGGTTCATCAAGGGTTCGGCCCTCTACGCCAGCGGCCGCCTGGAGGGTTCCCGGTATGTGGTGCCGGCCGAAACGGCCGAAGCGCTCCGGAAATACCTGGAACTGGCGCCGGAGGGAGGGCACGCGGTTGACGTCAGGGCCATGCTGGAAGCGATGGCGGAGAGTCCCTCGACGCCGGGAACGCCGGCGACCAAGTAGGCTCCGGCCCGCCGCCGGCGCGCGGCGCGTCAGCCCGGCGTTGAGCAGATGGCGATGACCGCGAGCACCGCATTGTATCCGAAATGGACGGCCACCGCCGGTCCGACCGCGGTGGTGCGCAGACGGAACCCCAGCGCCACCAGCGCGAGCGCGGTGATGCCGGCGAATGACGGCAGGAAATGGATCATCTCGGTGATGTGCAGCATGACGAAGATGAACGTCGTCAGGGTCGCCGCCCACACCGGTCCCAATGACCGCCGGCATCCGCCGTAGAACACGCCCCGGAACAGCAGCTCCTCGATGGGCGGCGCCAGCAACAATGCCATGACCAGCCAGGCCGCCTGCGTCAGACCCGGGGTTGTGGCCATCCGGGCGATCGGACCGGCCGAGGACGGCGCCTGGCCGAATCCGCTGACCAGCGCCGCCACCGCCACATAGCCCAGCGCGGTCAATGATCCGGCGGCCAGCCCCAGGACGTTTCCCTTGACCGAGCCGGGAGCCCAGGCGGCTCCCGTTGGATTGCGATTGCGCAGATGGCCCCGCACCAGGACCGCAGACAACCCCACCATCGCCGCGGCGCCCGCCAGCAATCCCAGGATCGCCGCCGGCGCGATGAGATCCTGCATCGGGGCCGACCCCTGCTGGAAGCTGTTCAGGTTCCTCCCCCGCACCGCCGCCGCGATTCCTGCGACAATCGCCACGGCCATGCCCGCGCAAAACTGTCCGCCGAGGTAACCCAGCAGGATCAAGGTGGCCCGAATTCCATCAAGCGGCGACTGGGCAGAAGCCAGGACCGGCGGCGCGCCGGCCGGACCGTCCAGCGTCGGCCCCATTCCATCCGCCGCGTTCTCCGGACTGGGCGCCGGCGGCATTGCAGGGCTCGGGGGCGGCGGAGACGGCGCCGGAAGATCGTCCATGGATCGCTGGTATGCCCGCACGGCTCCCCGGCTCAAAGACAAATCTCCCGGCACAGCCGCGCGCCGACACCCGCCGCTGGAGGCGCTCGCTCGGTTGGATGCGGAGGCCGTGGGACCTCCGCCTGATCTTGGCGCCAGGGGTGATCAGTCTTTTTGCGCGGCCAGTCCGTCCGGTGCGGCGCCGGTGCGCACGGCAATCGTCGCGTAGACCTTGGGGACGTAGAGACGTGTCTCCGCCGGCAGCGCCCGGGCGACCTCCGCGAAAGTCGTGGCGCGGTTCGCCGCCAGCGCGCGGCTGACCCGGCCCTCGCCGGCGTTGTAAGCCGCCAGCGCCAGCGGCCAGCCGCCGAATACCGCATGCAGCCGGTGCAGCAGCTTCGCGGCGGCGCGAGCGCTCTTGGCGGGGTCCGTGCGCTCGTCGGGCAGCCGGATGCTGAGGCCGGCTGCTCGCGCGGTGTCCGGCATGAGCTGAAACAGCCCGCGGGCTCCGGCCGGACTGCGGGCGTTGGGATTGAACGCCGACTCCACCTCGGCCAGCCAGGCGAGGTCCGGCGGCACGCCCTCGGCCGCAAAGGCCGCCCGCAGCCCGGGCATGAGACCGGCGGCGCCGGCCGGCGGCGGCCGGTCACGCAGGCGCTGCAACCATAGGTCGTAGTGGGGCAGCGACCGGCGAATCGAAGGCCCGCCCGGAGCCGGCGCCGCGGGCGGCTCGCGCGCGGCCGGCCCCGCCGCTTCGACCAGATCGAGGCGCTCCGCCAGCCAGTCCGCGTAGTCCTCGTAACCCGGCAGGGACCGCAACGCGGCGAGAGCGGCCCGCGCCTCGGGCTCGTAGGTGGCCAGCTCTTCCAGGGAATCGCCCTGCAGCGCGCGCTGCAGCCGTGCGGCGAACTCGTCCCATTGCTCCTTGGAGGGAAACTCGACCTGCGCCTTCACCTCCGGCGGCGCGTATTGGTCGAACAACGTCCTGCCGAACTCGTAGACCGCGTCCGGAGACGGCGCCGGGTCGGCATCGGCGCCATTCGCCGCCGGGGATGGCGGCCGGGCTGTTGGTCCGGCGCCGGCCGGCGCGGCGGCCCACGCCGGCGTCGCGATCGCGGCCAGCGCAAGCAGCAGGAGCACGGGACGGCATCCGGGCATGTGGGGTTGGACCGCCTCTGCCGTGAGAGGTTACGCCGGCGCGCAAAAGTTCGGACCCCCCGGCTCCGCAGCCGGTGGCATCCCGGAGGTTCCGGCGCCGGCCTGCATCGCGTGCAGGCGCGCGTACAGGCCGTTCCCGCGCAGCAGGGCTTCGTGGGACCCGGTTTCCACCACCCGCCCCCGGTCGAGCACGACGATGCGGTTGGCGCCCCGGATCGTCGAGAGGCGGTGGGCGACGACAAACGTCGTGCGGCCGCGCATGAGGCGGGCGAGGGCCTCCTGGATGAGCGCCTCGGTCTCGGTGTCGAGCGCCGACGTGGCCTCGTCGAGGATGAGCACGCGGGGGTTCCGGATGAGCGCCCGCGCGATCGCCAGCCGCTGTTTCTGGCCGCCCGACAGGCGCGCGCCCTTCTCGCCCACCGCGGTGTCGAGGCCGGCCGGCATGCGCGCGACGAATTCCCAGGCGTTGGCGTCGCGCAGCGCCCCCTCGACCACCGGCGTCGGCACCGCCGGGAGGCCGTAGGTGACGTTCTCGCGCACCGTGCCGTCGAAGAGGATCGATTCCTGGGGCACCACCGCCAGGTAGCGCCGGTAGGAGCGCAGATCGTGGGCCTCGAGGTCGTGGCCGTCGACCACGATGCGCCCGCGCGTCGGGCGGATGAAGCCGATCACCAGGTTGAGGATGGTGGATTTGCCGGCGCCGGACGGGCCGACGAGCGCGATCGTCTCGCCCGGCGGCACCTCCAGCGAGAAGTCGTGCAGGGCGGCGAACGCGGACCCCGGATAGGAGAAGGTGACGTCCTCAAACCGGAAACCGCCCTGGATCGCCGGCATCGCCGGCTTGCCCTCGTTGTTCTCGAGGTCCGGGCACTGCAGCACCTCGCCGATTGAACGGATCGACTCGAGCCCCCGGCTGATCTGCGGCGCGGTCCCCACGAGGCCCAGCACGGAGCCGGTGATCAGCCCGAAGTAGGTCGTGAGCAGCACGACGTCGCCCGCGCCCAGCGGCAGCCAGTGCGCCAGGCACGCCCAGGCGGAGACGATCAGGCAGAGCATGTTGAACCCGTTGAAGGTCGCCCAGGAGAGCGCGCCGAACACGGCGTTGATGCCGTCGACGTGCGTGGCCGCCGCGCGCACGCGCTCGAGCGACTCCCCCACCCGCTCGAGCGCCGTGGATTCCAGCCCGTGGGCGCGCGTGACCGGTAGGAGGTGGGTCATCTCGCCGATGCGCGTCGACATGCGCTCGACCTCCTCGCGGAACGCCGCGTTGCGCACGGTGATCGGCCGGCGCAGGGCATAGACGATCGCCGCGGCCGCCGGCACGGTGACCAGGAAGTAGGCCAGGAACAGCGGCTGCCGCAGCCCGGTGATGACCAGGGCGAACACGATGTTGACGAGGCAGGCCAGGCCCCCGTCGAACAGGACGCGGGTCAGCTGGTCGATCGCCTCGACGTCGCGAACCACCTTGCTCTGGAGGGCGCCGGCGCTCTGGCGCGCGTAGAATCCGATCGAGAGGTGCTGCAGCCGCCGGCACAGGGCCGAGCGGAGTTGGATCTCCATCGTGCGGCTCGCGCGGCTGAGCGCGCGGGCGTAGGCGTAGTGCACCGGCACGTTCTGCGCCAGGATCGCCGCCAGCACGATGGCGTCGACCCAGAGCTCCGACGGCCGGTGCCGCGCGGGCTGCGCGACCATGTCCACGATGCTGGCCGTGATCGCGGGCATGAGCCAGACGGGGCTGTGTTTCACGACGTAGCACAGCGTGGCCAGCAGCAACTGCCGGCGCTGCCCGCGATAAAGGTAGAGCAGCGTGCGGGAGGGCCGCTCGCCGGAAAACCGGCGCTCCAGCGGATGACGGTCGTCGACGGGCCGCGGAAACATGGACGGGGTCATGACACGGCGCCGGACCGCGGGCCGCGAGCGGAAAGATGCACCCGCACCGGTGGCGTTCCGGGCCGGCGGACCACGCTAGTTCCGCAGCGTGTCCTTCGCGGGCCGGAAATCGGGGTCGGTGCGCGCCATCGCCGCGTATTCCGCGCGCGCGCCGGCGAGGTCGTCTTTCCGCTCCAGCAGGTTTCCCAGGCGGTAGTGGACATTGGCGTAGTCCGGCCGGCCGGGCCCCGCGGGCGGCGGCAGTTCAAGGCAGCGCCGCAATGCCTGGATGCCGCGATCGACCTGCTCGCCGCTGATCGCGGCGCAGCGGCCGATCTGATAGAGCGCCACGAAATCGTCCGGCTTGCCGCGCAGGACCTCGTCGAATTCCTGAAAGGCCCGGGCGGCCTGCTTTTGGTTCAGGGCGAGCGTCGCAAAGGCGATCCGCCCCTCCACGGGATCCAGGCGCCGGATGACCGCCGCCTCGGTGTACGCCCGGTCGATGCCGCCGCCCGCCATCGACGGCGCCTCCTCGTCGTAGCGCAGCAGGCTCCAGTGGTAGTCCGGGTTCTGCGGGTCGAGCTCGACCGCGCGCCGGTAGGCGGTCTCGCATTTCCGGGCCCACCAGATCCTGCCGAAAAGCGCCGCGTGCCGGGCGGCCAGCCCGTATGCGTCGCCCAGCGCGTCCTGGATCCGCGCGTCGTCCGGCGCGGCCCGGGCGGCCTTCTCCAGATACCCGCGACTCCGGGCCTCGTCATCGAACCAGAGCGCAATCCGGCCCAGCCGGAAATTCACCTCCGCGTCGTCCGGCCGGACCGCGGCCAGCTTCTCGAAAAGGTGCTGCGCCGCCGAGTACCGGCGCGCATCGTACAGGGCGATCGCGGCGGGCAGATCGGCCGGCGGAGCGGCGGCGCCCGCGACCAGAGCCAGGGCCGCCGCCGCCGCGCACAGAAAAAGAATGCGGTATCGCATGAGGTTGCCAGGGAAGGCCGGACGCCCGCGCCTTCCCCCGCGGGCGTCAACCGTAGGCAAGGTGCGATTCCCCGGGCAAAACGCAACCGGCCCGCGCCGAGCCGGCTCACCCCTGCGTCGTCACCCCGCCGCGGACCTCGCACAACGGTTAGAGGTGACTCGCGGCCGAGGCTGGCACCCGAGGCTGCTCCGCAGCCGAAGTGCCAGCGGAGCGCGTCGAGTCCACCGATTGGTTAGCCCCTTTCTCTCGGATCAACTGCGAAATGGCATTCCAGTGTTCTTGGTCGACTGAGAAGTCCCCGTCGTCCCCAAGGGAAAAACGGTACACCCGCAGTTGATTGCCGTGAATTGCAGCGACACGGATCGCTAGGACGCCGTCTTTGTAGAAGAACGCAGTGGTCCACCCACAACAGAAGCACGCATGCGGTTTTGTGAGAGGAGTCTGTCCGAGCGTTTTTGCGAAGCGCTCAATCCACGCTCGGTCAGTGACGACAATCCCTCTGTCACTTTTGTCTAGCTCGCTCCGGATTACCACCTTGTCGGCGGAAAGCACGAGCTCTTCCGAGCGCTGCGAGTTCAGGGTCGGTTGGCCGCCCAAAGCTGCCAGGAATACGGGAATGACTGCGAACAGAGACATCATGGCTCTTGGGGCTAACAGTGCTAGTGGGCCAAATTCATTTGGAGGCTTGTCCTCGGCCGGTTCCGACTAAAGCCCGAAGCTCGGGACCCGTCAATGGGACGTCAGAGACTTCCACGCCGTTGATCCGCGAGGGACCGGATCGGCAGGATCCCGCAGGCGGAATCATCCCTGTTTTGGCTTTTCCCGGTTGCCCGGCACATCGGCGAAAGCCAAAAGCAGCCCACGGCCCGCGATCCGAAGGGCCCGGCCGCCTTCCGCGAGTGCGCCGGCGTTCTCGCGGGAGGCGGGTCCGCGCCAGCCTCGCGAACCCCGTGCCCCGGCTCCCATGTCAACCAATAGTTGACATTGTCCGCGGGTCGTCGGCGGCTGGTCTCCGCTCCTGACCGGCCCCATTGGCCGCCGGGGCCGGTGCCTGCAATTGCGGCCGACCCACCCCTGACCGCCAGCCTCGCGGACCCCACCTGGGCGGCTTGGCCGGCGTAGGCTTGTCTTTTCGCTCGCCGCCGGGCGGTGATGTCAACTATTAGTTGACATTGCATGAGCTCACCAATCCACCTCCCCAGGGGGCTGCAGCTGCCGGACGGCTTGCTGGGCCCCATCCTCGATGCCGCCGCCGAGATTGTCGCCGACCGCCGCAAGGCCTTCCGCGCTGCCCGACGCCCGCGCGTGGGCGCCGCCCTCCACCCCGGCCGGGAAACCCCGCTCTGGAACGCGCTCGCGGCCGAGATTCGGCCGCGCCTGAAGCGCTACGGCGCGCAGGTCAATCTCGGCCGCCTGCTCGGCCTGCCGCGGCAGCAGATCAACGCCTTCTTCACGCGAGGCACCCGCATGCCCGACGCCGAGCATACCCTCCAGCTCATCGCGTGGCTGATCGCCGTCCGCCAGCAGCGCCCGCCCTCCTGACCCGCCGGCCCCCGCCGCGGCCCATTTTCAGACGCAGGCCAGCGCGGTCGTATTGCGTCGCCACCTTACCGCTGCCGTCGCCGAGCCACGCGCCGCGCGGCAATGTCAACTATTAGTTGACATTGATTGGATGGGCCGAAGAGGAGGCGGCGTCTGCCCCGAAAGGGGAAACGCGGAGAAGGCGCGCGGGGGGCGCGCTCCGAGCGCGCTCCGGGCGAACGGCGCCCGGCCCGGCAGGATGTCAACTATTGGTTGACATTGGTCCGGGGGTTCGAGGGAACGGACCGAGAGTCGGAGGGACGCGAGCCAAGGGCGGGGGGGCACGGTCGCGCACGGCGCCGGGAGGCGCCGTCCGGCGCACTTCGTCGCCTCCCCGCTGAGCAAGAAAAGGGCGGGGCCCGAAGACCCCGCCCGCAAGCTTCTCGATCGCCGTAGCCGGTCAGCGCCAGTAGCCGCGGACGTAGACGTAGTTGCCGCCCTGGTTCGCCCAGTAGGGCGCGACGTAGGTGCGGCAGTTCGGGGGCGGAATCTCCCAATGCCCGGCGACCCAGACATAGCGGGCGCCGTCAAATGCCCAGTAGCCCGGGATCCAGAGCGCCGCGGGCGAGGGCGGAGTCGAAACCACCTCGGTCGCCGGAGGCTCCGTGGGCGGGGCCGGCACCTGCTGCACCTGGTAACCGCTCACGGCCGACGCGGGCGGGCGATAGAGCGTGCCGCGCTCGTTGTCGACGCTGTTGCCCAGCGCGCCGCCCGCCAGGGCGCCGGCGAGCGCGCCGATCAGGGCGCCGCTGGCGCCGTTGTGACTGCCGCTGTTGTTGCCGATGATGCCGCCGGCCAGGGCGCCGAGCGCCCCGCCCGCCACGGCACCCTGCTGGGTGTTGGGCCCCGTGCCGACGCATCCGGCCAGGAGGACGGATGCGCCGAGGGAGAAGATCATGATGCCTGGATGACGCATGGCTTTAGATGGGTTGAAGGCCGATGACATCCGGCTTGCCGCCCGGGTCTACCGGTGATGGAAGCCGCCGCCACGATTGAAGCCGCCGCCGCGGAAACCGCCGCCACGATTGAAGCCGCCGCCGCGGAAGCCGCCATGATGGAAGCCGTGGCCGACGCCGACATCGAAGAAGACACCGCCGAACCACGGCCACGGATCGTAGAAGTAGGGGTCGTAGTAGTAGGCGGGCGCCGGCGACGCGTACACCACGGCGGGCTGCGCGGCGACCACGGTGGCGGTCGCAGCGGTCGCCGTGGAGGGAGTCCCCGCCGCGGGCAGGAGCTGATAGGCAACCGTGCTGATCTGGCCGTCGCTGCGCTGGTAGACCACGGTGATCTGGCCGGCCGTCTCCGCGATCTTCTCGATCTTGAGGCCCTGGGCCACGGCCGCGCTCGTGACCTCCGCCGGGCTGGGCAGGCGCGGAATGTAGATGACTTGGTCGGGCGCCGGCAAAGGCGCGGCCGGCGAGGCCGCCGCCGGGGGTCCGGCGGGTTCGGAATTCTGGGCAAAGGCGCCCGCGGCAAAAAGCACCGCGGTCAGCACCGACACGGTGAGAAATGGCGTTGTCTTCATGGTTAACTCAGGGTTGCGGAAAATTTAGACCCCGTCGGCCGGTCCCAGGTGCCATACAATTTGGCGCGAAGGGCCGGACTCGAAGGCGTCGTGATTCTATCAGCTGCATCAACCTAAATGACGCCCGATCTGAGGCAAGGTATCATGCGCTATTTGCATCCATCTGGACCCCAACATCTCGGAAGACGATCGCCACCCGGCCAAGCGCACCGCCGCAGAAAAGTCGCCGTTCGGCGCGAAATCCGGCTATTTCGCCGCCTCGACCGCCAGCTCGCGGCACCCCTTGAGATCCATCTTGCCCGAGCCCAGCAACGGGATCTTCTCCACCCGCCGGATGATCTTCGGGATCCAGAGATTGGGCAGGCCGGTCCGGAAAAGCCGCTCCCGCAGGTCGTCGCCGTTCACGTCCATCGACGTGAGCAGCACGAGCGCCTCGCCTTTCGAGGCATCGGGCACCCCGATCACGACGATGCGGGGCCCCTCGTTCTGGTCGATCTGGTAGACCTCGATGATCTTCTGCTCGATCGTCCCGTGGGGCACCATCTCGCCGCCGATCTTGGAGAAGCGCGCGAGGCGGCCCTCGATATAGACGAAGCCGTCCTCGTCGAAACGGCCCAGATCGCCCGTCACGAACCAGCCATCCTTGAGGGCAGCCCGCGTCTTCTGTTCGTCGTTGAGGTAGCCGCCAAACACATTGGGACCGCGGAGCCAGAGCATGCCGGCGGAGGTGAGCGGCAGATCCTCGCCGGTCTCCGGGTCGATGATGCGGGCCGTCATGCCGGGCAGCAGGCGGCCGACGGAACCGAGACGGTGGCCGTGCCGGAACTCGAGCGGGTGGCCCTTCCGCTCGGGGTCGGGCAGATTGACGTTGGTGACGGGGGTGGTCTCGGTCAGGCCGTAGCCCTGGAGGAGCATGACGCCGAAGCGCTCCTTGATCTGCTCGTGGAGGTCGATCGGCATCTTCTCGGCGCCGGAGACCATGAACTGCAATGACCGCAGCTCGTGGCGCTCGGCCTTCCGCAGCAATGGCCGCAGGAACGTGGGCGCGCCGACCAGCACCCGCACCCGTTCGGCCGCGATGGCCTCGGCCATCTTGCGGGTGTCGAGCGGGCTCGGAATGGTCACGACCTGGCAGCCGCGCAGGATCGGATACCACAGGGTGGCGGTGAAGCCCATGCTGTGGAAGATGGGCAGGCAGCCGAGCAGCGACTTCTCCTTCGGCAGGATACCGGTCGAGGAGATCTGGGCGCAGTTGGCGAGGATGTTGCGGTGGGTGAGCGGCACGCCCTTGGGTTCGCCCGCGGTGCCGCTGGTGAACAACAGGCCCGCCTCCGCGATGTCGCCCACGTGCGGCAGGCCGAGCAGGTTCGCGATCACCTTGCCGGGGAGCAGCCAGGCGGCGAGGAGCCACTTGAGGATGGCCGGCTTGCCCACGGCCAGGATCTCCTGCTTGAGGTCGAGGGTGTGCTCCGGCCACGGGAAGTTGGGAACCTTTTTCTGCACCGCCTCGGCCGTGAGCACGGTCGTGATCCCGCCCAGGCGGAGGCTGGCCTCGATCGCCGCCTTGCCCGCCGTGAAGTTGAGGTTGACCGGGATCCGCCCGGCCAGGAGCACCGCAAGGTTCGCCACGAAGCAGCCGGCGCTCGGCGGCAGCACGATGCCGATCCGGCCCTCCGGGATCCGCGCGGCGATCCGCCGCGACACGGCGGCCGACACGGCCAGCAGCGTGCCGGCCTTGACCACGCTGCGGTCGCCCGTGCGGTCGATCACCTGCACCTCCCACGGCCGCCGGGCGAGCGAGCGCACGCATTCCCGGCCGAGATGGCCGCAGAGCTCGGGCCGCGCGCTGAACGCCGCCTCGCCGAGGTCGAGCAGCGCCTTGCGGACCGTGATGGCGTCGATCGTCGCCGGCTCCAGCGGCCGCCCGAAATTGACCGAGATGGGGCACGGCAGGCGGTGGTGATGCTGCTTCCAGAAATACTTCTGCCCCGAGAAGGCGAACATCGGGCTCCAGCGCCGGTCCAGGAACACGGGCACGACCGGCACCCCCGCCCGCCGGGCCACCGTCTCGAAGCCCTTCCGGATTTCCATCAGCATGCCCGTGCGATTGATCCGGCCCTCGGGGAAAATGCAGACCAGTTCGCCCGCGCGCAGGCGATCCACCGCCTGCTTGGCGGCGGCGCGCGACCGGCGCGGCAGGACCATGCGGATGCCGGCGGCCCGGTGCGCGAACCGGATCCAGCGGGGCTGCCGGGAGTCGGCGAAGGCCAGGAACCGCACGCGGCGCGGACAGGCGACCTGCAGGATCATCGCGTCGATGTAGGAAACATGGTTGCAGATCACGAGCGCCCCTCCGGCGGGCGGGACGTGCTCGATCCCCTGGACCCGCACGCGATAGAAAAGCGCGCTGATCGTCCGCAGCACCACGCAGACGGCCTGGTGCCCCGTGTGCCGCAGCGCATAGAGCAGCATCACCAGCGTCAGGCCGGCCAGCAGGTAGAGGTGGCCCACCGGGGTCAGGTTCAGCAGGTGGTCGGCGGCGGTCAGCGTGAACAACCCGCTCCCCGCGAGGCCGGCCAGGCTGTCGAGCAGCCCGACGCCGGCGAGGATCCGCCCGCGGCGATGGTTGCCGGCCATCTGCTGGATGAACGCGTACAGCGGCACCAGGAACAGGCCCGACGCGAATCCCGTGACCGCCAGGACCACGTGAAACCACACGCCGTAGTGCGGCGCGAGCAGACCCAGGGCCACCAGCGCCCCGCCCAGCAGCGCGCCCCCGATGGGGATGAAGCCCAGCTCCACGCCGCGCCGGGAGAACACTCCGGCCGTGAAATTGCCCAGCATCGTCCCCGCTCCCATCATCAGCAGCATGATGCTGGCCGCGGTCGCGGAACCGACGCCCCGCTGGTGGGCGTCCGCGCCGATCTGGAGCGCCAGCAGGTAGACGTAGGAGCCGAGCGCATAGAAGAACATGATCCCGTAGGTCGCCCGGCGCAGCGGCCGCGACTGCCACAGCTCGTAGACCTGGGCGCCGTGCCGCACGAGCAGGCTCCACCGGAACGGCTCGGCCGATTGCGGCTGCGTCGCGTCCATGCCCTGCAGCACCACCCAGGCCGCGACCGCGAGCGCGGCCAGCACGCCTGTCGCGTACAGGGCGCCGTGCCAGGGATCGACCGTCCCGGCGGTCCAGAAATCGAAGATCCGCCCGCCGCTGAAGGCCCCGAACAGGATGGCGGTGACCGACAGCATCTCCGTGAGGCCGACCGCGCGCGACAGCCCCTGCGGACCCACGATCTCCAGCAGCACGGCGCGCTTGGCGGGCGCGAAGACCGCGGTCTGCAGGGCGATGAGGAACAGGGCGGCGATCGCGCCCCAGAGGAGGTGGAACCAGAGCGCCGCGGCCAGGAGCACCAGGGTCAGCACCTGGGCCGCCACGCAGTAGTTGAGCACGCGGCTCTTGGCGCAGCGGTCGTTGACCCAGCCGGCGGTCGGGGCGAAGGCCACCAGCGGCGCCGCCAGCAGCACGGACAGCAGGCCCTTGATCGAGTCGGGATCGCTGGCGGCCGGCAGCACCCCGCGAAACTGGACCAGCGCGAACAGGATCAGGTTCGCCGCGCTGCTGTTGAAGGTGACCAGCGCCTGCGCGGCCAGCAGGCTGGCCAGCGATCGCGAGGATCTCGGTGGAGGGGGCATGGGGTCGGCCGGCAAACGGGAAGTTATGACGGAAACCGGTGGCGGGATTCAAGCGCGGAGACCGGAATTCCACCCTTCCGGATGCCCGCCGCTCCGCCAGGCGCGCAGGTCCCGCGCCAGGGATCCGAAGCCGCCCGGGAAATCCGCCTCCAGCCGGCGGGGATCGCCGCGCTGGCGCCGCACGCATTCCACGGCCCGCTGGATCTCGAAGGCCAGGCTCGGCCGGTCGGTGCCATAGACGCGCCACTTGAGATCGCGCCGGGTGAAGGGCGTCCTGCCCTGCGCCTGGCCTTCCCGCCAGGCGAGCTCGGTCACCTGCGGATCCTGGCCGCAGAGATACCACGCCTCGATCGCGGGCACGGCGATGCCCACGCCGCGCAGCACCCGGTCGCGCCCGTGCCGCGGGGGAAAGCGCTTCTGCGTCCGGTGAAAGATGCCGCGCAGCTGGCACAGCCGGCACTGCGGGTGGAAGTAGCCCGGGGCCTCGTGCTCGCCGGTGTGCACCACCGAATCGTCGGAATCGACGACCACCGCCAGCCCCTCGACTTCGGTGTTGAAGTGCAGGTGGCGCAGCACCGCCGGCAGGATCTGCGCCACGTTCGGCCAGCCGCGCGCGCGCAGCCCGGGCGCCGCCAGGGCGAAGGGCTCCGCCAGCACGGCCTCCACCAGCACCCGCAGCGCGGCCTCGTCGGCCGGCGATTCGCTGAGCAGGGCCACCTTCATGGCGGCGGCAGGGAATCGCCCCGGCACTCCGGACCCACCGGGGCCGCGTTCGCCCGTGGACGGCGAGCCTCCCGGCCTTCGCTGAAGCTGCGGCGGGCGCAACCGGGCATGGCGGGCCCGCATCGCCCCGACCCAGGAGGCCGGCGAGCCGCACCGGCGTCAGCTTCGGCTCGGCAGGAGCCTCGCCCTCCGGGAGAACCGCTCATTCCTCCGGGACCCCGCCGAGGATGCCGCTGAACCAGAGGTCACCCAGGGATCCCTCCCGCAGGATCTCGCGCACCTCGGGCCGGTCGCCCAGCCGTTCGAACGTGGCGCCGGAGCCGTGCCGGCTGGCGATGACGATCTCCTCCGGGTGGTCGCGGAACAGGTCGAGCAGGTAGGGCGAGTGGGTGGTCGCCACGACCTGCACGGCCTCGCGCGCCTCGCCGTGGCTGGCGGGATAGGCCAGCCGGTAGAGGGCGTCGCGCACCTCCCGCAGCAGGCGCGGATGCAGCCCCCGGTCCGCCTCCTCCAGGCACGCCACCGGCGGCGGCGCCGATGCAAACGACAGCGTCAGGACCGCGAGGGCGTACAGCGCGCCCTGCGAGACGTTGTCCGCCGTGAGGAGCGCGTGCTCCTCCGCCAGCCGCAGCGCGAGCACCACCCGGCCGTCGCCGGCCGGCTGCGGCTCGATCGCGGTGTAGTCCGGCAGCGCCCGGCAGAACTCCGCCTGCAGCCGGGCGAAGACCTCCGGGCGCCCGGCCCGCATCGCCGCGAGGACGGCCGCCACGTTGCGGCCGTTGGTGGCGAGTTCGCCGCCCCCGGCCAGGTCCGCCGGCTCGGCCATGGCGTAGTGATCGAACAGATACGCCCTGATGCCGTGCAGGCGCGCGCGCAGGCGCTCCCAGCGCGCGGCGGCGGCCGGCGGGAAGCGCGCGTCCAGCCGGTCGCAGACCGGGCCGGCCTCGCAGCCCAGGCGCACCACGATGTCGTCGTCGGGCGGCGTGAAGCGGAAGACGATCTCCGGGCGCTGGTTGTGCCCGCGGGCGTCCGGTCCGGCGGCGGCGGACGCCGCGTCCGCCGGCGGGCGCGCGAGCATCCGCAGCTGGAGCAGCGCCTGGACCAGGCTGGTCTTGCCGCTTCCGTTCGGCCCGATGACCAGGTTGAACGGTTCCAGCCGGAGGCTGGCGGCGCGCAGGGCCTTGAAGTGCCGGAACTGCACCGAGGCGATCACGCGCCGATCTTGACGGACCGGCGGGTGGAAGGCAACAACGGTGGGCACCCGGCGGGCCCGGTCGAAGGGTTTCGACGCCCGTCGGTGTTGCCGTTTCCGGTGCCGGCCCGCTTCACTGCGGCGGCGTCGGGCCGGGCGCCGGCTGCCGCCACCCCCCCATGCCTCCTCTCCCGCTCCGCCTGCTCGTGGCCGCCGGCCTTTGCCTCGCGGCGTTGGCTCCCCGTGGCCACGCCGATCCCCCGGAGACCATGCTGACGCCGGGCACGCTCATCCCCCGGGTCACCTGCGCCGACGACCCCGGCCAGTCGTACGCGCTCTACCTCCCGTCCGGCTACACCGCGGACCGCGCCTGGCCCATCGTCTATTGCTTCGACCCAGTCGCCCGCGGCCGGCTGGCGGTCGAACGTTTCCAGGCGGCGGCTGAGCGCACCGGAATGATCGTCGCCGGATCGAACAATTCCCGGAATGGCCCCTGGGGCATCGTCACCGCGGCGATCGAGGCGATGCTGCGGGACACGCACCGGCGCCTGCGCCTCGACGACCGGCGGCTGTACGCCGCGGGCTTCTCCGGCGGCGCCCGCGCCGCCTGTAAAGTCGCGGCGGCCCACGGCTTCGCCGGGGTGGTGGCGTGCGGCGGTGGCTTCCCGGGCAGCGTCGTGCCGCCCCGCGTCGACTTCGCCTTATACGGCACCGCTGGCGGGGCCGACTTCAACTACGGCGAGATGCGCGATCTGGACGCCGCGCTCGAAAGCCGGGGCGCCGCCCACCGCCTGGGCATCTTCGACGGCGGGCACAGCTGGCCGCCCGTCCCCCTGGCGCAGGACGCGCTCGAATGGCTGAAACTGCAGGCCATGCGGTCCGGCCGGATGCCGCGCGACCAGGCGTTCATCGATGACTGTTGTCGCCGCCGCCGTCAGGCCATCGCCACGGAGCCGGACGGGGGCGAGGCCTACCTGGCCTGCCTCGCCACCGTGGCCGATTTCGCCGGCCTCGCGGACACCGCCGAGATCGCGGCCCGGGCCGCCGCGCTCAAGGACTCCAAGGCCGTGCGCCGGTACTTCAAGGCGGAACGCAAGGCGCGGGTGCAGGAGGATCGCTGGCTCCGGCGCCTTGGCGCCGCGATCGCGGAAGCGCGGCGCCCGACGCCGCGGCCGGGATGGGACGCGATCGACGGCGAGCTGCGCCGCGACGCGGCCGAGGACGAGCCGATGTCTGGCGATCCAAATCCCGACCGGGGGAATCCGGCGTTCGGCGGCCGGCAACGGTCATGGCCGCAGAGTGACGACAACTGGCCGACGCCCCCGGATGACGCGGACCGGTTCGCCGAGCTGCGGTCTCTCCTCCGATCACTCACCCGGGAAGCCGCGACCGACGTCGCCGCACGCCGCGCGCTCGAGGGGGCTTTCGTCGGCTTCTTCGAGGAGGCCCGCGCGCGCCTCGACGCGGGCAAGGCGGCCGATGCCGCCAGTTACCTCGAATTGGCCGCGATCATGCGGCCGGAGGCGCCGGCCGTCGCCTTCGAAATGGCGCGCGCCGCCGCGCTGCGCGGCGACCCGGCCCAGGCCCGCGTCAAGCTCGAGGCGGCGTTGGCCAAGGGTTACCGGGACGACCCGCGCATCGAGGACCTCAAATCCGACCTCGGCCTGTCGCCGCCCTCCGTCCCCCTCCCGCCTTCGGTCCCTCTCCCGCCGGCGGTCCTCCTGCCGCCCCCGCGCCAAGCCTTCGCGCCGGCACCGTCCCTTGCGGCGGAACCCGGCCCGCCGGCGCCCGCAGTCGACAGCGGTCCGGTCGTGCGCATGCGCGCCTACACGGTGGCGGCGAGACCGCTGACCAGCTTCGGCCTGGCACTGAACCTGGTCGCGGTCCGTGGGACCAGGCAGGTCCTGCGCATTTTCGTGCACGCCGTGGCGCCGGATTCGGAGGCGGATGCCGCCGGCATCGTGCCGGGCACCGAGATTCTCAGCCTCGATGGGAGACCCGCGGGCTCTTTCCTGGTCGCCTTCGACCCGGAGAGCGAGCTCGGCCGGCTGCTGATCAACCGCCGGCGGGGCGATCGCGTCGAGCTGGTGGTGGTGACCCCGGACCAGATCGGCACCCGCACCGTGGTGCTGGTCGTTGGCCGGACGCGGCGCTACGACCCGTTCAATCTGCAAGATCCGGCGCCTTAGCCCGCAGAGTTCACGACCTCAGCCGTGGCGGTGGCCGCTTGCCCGCCGATGAAAGCTGCGGCGGCGAGTACCACCGAATATGCGGGCTAAGCCGTGCCCGTCGCAAGCCGTGTCGATCTTCCCACTTCTCTCGCAATCTCACTCGTTCTCGCTCTCTCGGGAGAGTGCTCTCGGAGAGAACGAGCACGAGAGCGAGCCCGTGCCACCTTTGATTGCGGCCACAGGCCGCGGCAAGAACCTTCCGGGCTGGCGCCCTCCGGGGTCCCGGGGGAGGCCGCCGCCCGCCTCCGGCATTGCCAGCCAGCCGGCGGGCCGGCACGCTGCCGGGATCCCGCGTCATGCACCCCGTGATTCCGCTCGCCGACACCTCGCACGTCCAGCCCGACCGCACGCTGTCGCCGCGCGACGCGATGATGAGCGACGGCCTCGAGCAGCAGTACTTCGACCTCGGCCGGCGGGCGCTCGAGCTGGTCCTGTTCTCCGGGCGCCTCTGCGACAAGCCGCATTACCACGACATCCTCGATCTGCCCTGCGGGCACGGCCGGGTGCTGCGCTGGCTGCGCGCCCATTACGACTACGCGCGCATCACCGCGTGCGACCTCGACCGCGATGCCGTCGATTTCTGCCAGGCCCGGTTCCGCGCCGAGGGCGTCTACTCCCGGCCCGACCTGCGTCAGCTCGCGTTTCCGGCGCCGTTCGAGCTCGTGTGGTGCGGCTCGCTCCTCACCCACCTGAACCTCGAGCGCTGGCGGGAGGCGCTCGACTGCCTCATCCGGTGGACGCGCGAATACGGCGTGGTCGTCTTCACCACCCAGGGGCGCTGCTACGCCAGCCTGCTGGCCCGCGGGCGCACGAACATCGCGGAGAACATCGACAAAGCGGCGCTGCTCGCCGGCTTCGCCGAGACGGGCTTCTCCTACCAGCGCTACTTCGAGCCCGAGCACGGCGACTACGGCGTCACCGTGACCTCGCCCGAGTGGATCGGCCGCGCGCTCCAGCGCCATCCCGACGTGATCCTGCGCGCCTACCTCGAGGAGGCCTGGGGCATGCAAGACGTAGTCGTCCTCTACAAGAAGAGCGCGCACTACGCGCCGGTGCTCGGCGGGAGTGCTCCGGCGGAGACCTAGCCCGGAAGTTTCCTTCCGCGGCCGTTGGCCGCAGCCAAAGGTGGAGGGCGAACCTCCCGGTGAGCCGGATCGGCCATCATGGATGCGGCTCGGCAGGAGCCTCGCCCTCCAGCTGGCGCCACGGCGGGGCGACCTATACCGCAGCGCCGGTCTACGGCCGGCGGAATCAGCCATCAGTCGGAGACTGGCGCCACGGGCAGACCGCAAAACGGCGCCACACGGGTCGGCCTCCTTCGCCTGTCCTCCGTGGCCCAGGCGAGACTCGGGCCACGCCGGGGGCGGCCGGCGCCGGCCTCAGTGCGCGGCCGTGGCGGCGGCCTTCGCGGCCTTGGCTTCCTCGACGACCTTCTTCTCGAACTCGGCCGGCATCTCCTCGTAGTGGCTGAACTTCTCGCTGTGCAGCCCGCGGCCGCCGGTGAGGGAACGCACGACCGTGCCGTAGTGGTGCAGTTCCGCCGCCGGCACGAGCGCGCGCACGCTCTGCAGGCGTCCCGCGTTGTCCATGC
>CAZKDK010000029.1:0-19751 GCA_964551145.1 uncultured Opitutaceae bacterium
TGTGGGAGTGGGTCGACGACTTCAATTCGGCGCTGGTGAACGGCGACAGCCGCGGTGCCGGCGGCGCCGGTTTCTTCTGCGGCGGCGCCGCGGCCGAAAATCGCGATCCGGCCGACTATCCCGCCTTCATGCGCCTGGGCTACCGCAGCAGCCTGAAGGCCGACTATGCCATCGCCAATCTCGGCTTCCGGTGCGCGAGGGATCTCGCACCCCGGGTGGCGCGAAATCCCTAGGTGATTCCGTCCTTCGTTTTTCCCCCATGCATTCCCTGCCAACCATGAAAACCGCACGAATCGTCCTCGTCCCGCTGACTCTCCTGGCGCTCCTGATTCCGCAGGCGCGCGCGGCGGGCTGCTGTTGCGCGGCCGCGGGCGCCGGCCCGGCCGCCCCGACCGAACGTTCGATCTACCAGCTGGACGCGACCTGGACCGACGACGCCGGGCGGCCGTTCAAACTGGCCGAACTGCGCGGCCGGCCGGTCGTGTTGGCCCTGTTCTTCACCTCCTGCGGCTATGCCTGCCCGCGGATCGTGGCCGACATGACGCGGGTCCGGGAAACCCTCCCGGCGGCGGTCCGCGTCCAGGCCCGGTTCGTGCTGGTGAGTTTCGACGATCAGCGCGACACCGCGCCGGTCCTGCATGCCTACCGGGAGCAGCATGAGCTGCCGGCCGACGGATGGGTGCTGGTGCGCGGGACGCCCGACGACATCCGGGAACTTGCGGCCGTGCTCGGCGTGCAGTACAAGCGGGACGCCCTGGGCATGTTCGAACACTCCAACCTCATCACGGTCCTCAACGCGGACGGCGAAATCGTCCACCAGCGCGCCGGCCTGGAGGGCGGGCTGGCCCAGGTCGGCCAGGCCGTGGTCGCGGCGAATACCAGGTAGGGCGCGACCGCCGGGCGCGCCGTTCCGAATTCCCATGTCCAAATCCACTCTTTTTGATCCCGCGTCCGCGGGCGTGATCCACCTGGCCGAGGCCGCGCAGTTCTCGGAGGCCGGCATCGTCAGCCGCGCGCTGCACGACCGGAGCGGCGTGCGGGTGACGCTGTTCAGCTTTGCCGCGGGTCAGCAGCTCACCGAGCACTCATCGCCCGCGCGCGCCCTCGTGCAGATCCTCAGCGGGGCGTGCGAATTCACGCTGGCCGGCAAGAAGACCCCGCTGCGCGCCGGCGACTTCCTGCACCTGCCGCCGGGGCTGCCGCACGCGGTGGAGGCCACCGAGCCGTTCTCCATGCTCCTGTTCACCATCCGCGAAGCCGCGTCCGCGCCGCCGAAGCCACTCCCATGACCGCCATCAAGTTCAGGACTTTCGACGTGCGCCCGCTGCTCGCGCGGGGCACCGACCCCTATGACGAGATCCGCCGCCGGGTCGACGCGCTGGCCCCGGACGGCGGCATGGTCGTCGTGGCGCCGTTCATGCCGGCGCCGCTCATCGAAAAACTCCGCAGCGAGGGCTTTCTGACCCGCGTCGAGCGCCGCGCGGACGGGGCGTGGGCGGCGTCGTTCTGGAGGGAATAGGCGCCGGCCCCGGGGATCCGGTCCGACTGCGCCGTTGATCTCGCCGCGGCGTTGCGCTCAGATTCCGGGCCATGGCATCGCCGCCCTCCCGGTCCGCCGAGCTCAAGACCACCGCCGTGGCGGGCACGCTGCGCTGCTGCCAGCTCTTCAGCGGGCTGCCCGCGGAGGATGTGGAGGCCATCGCCGCGTTCTCCGTGCTGCGCAGCCTGGAACGGGACGAGTATCTCTTCCGCCAGGGCGAATCGGTCGCGGGTTTCTATGTGGTCCAGCGCGGGGCGATCAACGTCCACCGGGTGAGCCCGGCGGGCAAGGAGCAGGTCATCCACGTGTTCCGGATGGGCGAGTCGTTCGCGGAGGCCGCGCTTCCCGCGCCCACCGGGTATCCCGCCGACGCCCGCGCAGCGGAGCCGAGCACGGTGCTGCTGATCCCGCGCGCGCCGATCCTGGCGCTGCTTGCCCGGCGGCCCGACCTCGCGGTGCGGATGCTCGGATCGATGAGCCAGCACCTGCGCGTCGTGGTGGGAATGCTCGACGACCTGACCTTGAAGGACGTCGAGACGCGCCTGGTCCACTGGCTCGTCGGGCGGGCGAAGGACCGCGCCGGGGCCGTGCAGCTGCCCGGCACCAAGCGCATGCTCGCCGCCGAACTGGGCACGAGCAGCGAGACGCTGTCGCGCACGCTGGCGGCCCTGCGCGACCGGAAGATCATCGCGGTGGCCGGGCAGTCCATCACGATCCGCGACCCCGACGCCCTGGCGGGCATCCTGCGGCGCAATCTCGGCGGAGGCTGAGCAGGGCCGGGGTCGGCCCCGCCCCGCCAAAGCCTTGGCGACGGCGGGCGACCCCGGCTACAGTGGGCGACCCGGGCTGCAACGGCCGGACGCATTTCGCGCTGGCGCCCGCGCGCCGGCGGCGGATGCTCGCAGGTTCATGTCCGCGAACCCCGTGATGAGCGAGCCCCCGTGGCGGGCGGGTCTGCGCAGCGCCCGCGCCAACCTCGGCCCGGGGTTGGTCCTGCAGGCGGCGGCGCTCGTCGCGGTGCTGGCGTACTACCATCACGCGCCGACCCGCGCGGCGTTCGAGCAATTGATGGCCTTCCGCGGCCGCACGGGCTTCGTGTTCGGCATTCTCTCCACGGCGCTGTTCGGCGGGGTGCTGCCGTTCATCTACCTGCGGAGCAATCCGGAGACCCGGCCGCATCACGGCTGGAGGGAGGGCGCGGCGCTGACCGCGTTCTGGGGCTACAAGGGGATCGAAATCGAACTTCTATACCGCGGGCTGGCGCGGTTCGTGGGCCCGGGCAACGATGCCGGCACAATCGTGATCAAGACGTTGTTCGACCAGGGCGTGTACAGCCCGGTCCTGGCCGTGCCGACGATCGCGATCTTCTACCAGTGGTGCACTTCGGGTTTCTCCGGCCGGGTGGTGATGGCCGACCTCCGCACGCCCGGCTGGTATGGGCGCACCGCGCTGCCCACGCTGCTCGCCAATCTCGGCGTGTGGCTGCCGGCGGTGGCCATCATTTACGCGCTGCCCACCGCGCTGCAGCTGCCGCTGGAGAATCTCGTGCTCTGTTTCTTCACCCTGCTGCTCGCGCACCTCAACCGCCGGAAGGTGCGGCGCGCGACGGCGACGCCGTTCGGCGGTTCAGCCTAGGTACGAGCAGATGTACTCGCAGAGCCCGGCCGGCACCTCGATGGTGAAGCCGCTCTTGCCGGGCACGTCGAACCGCTGGCCCGCGGCATAAGCGGCGGTCGCGGCCTGGCCATCGAGCGTCACGCGGCAGGAGCCGGCGGTGATCTCCATGCGCTCGGGCGCGCCGGTGCCGAAGTGATACGAACCGGGATAGATCAATCCCAGGGTCTTCCTGGTGCCATCGGCGAAACGCACGGAATGGCTGACCACGCGGCCGTCGAAGTAGACGTTGGCCTTGGCGGTGACGGTGACGCCGGTGAATTCGGTGGGGAGATCGGTCATGGGAGGGTGCGGGCAGGCTAGGCGCCGGCCCTGGCGAGGCAAGTCGGGGTTGCGGTCCGGCCGGCGCATTTTCCGGGGTAGGCCGGGCCGCGCCTGCCGCAGCCGGCCTCCGTCCCCGGAATTTAGGCTCGCCTCGGGCGGCGGGGCGGGGGCATGGATGGCGGTATGCTGCTGGATTTCACCAAACTGCCGCCACGCGAGGTCTACGGCTGGATGACCAGCGTGATCGCGCCGCGGCCGATCGCCTGGGTTTCCACGATCGACGCCGCCGGCCGGACCAATCTCGCCCCGTTCAGCTTCTTCCAGGGCGTCACCTCCAATCCGCCGACCCTGCTGTTCGTGCCGGTCAACAACCGCGACGGGCAGCCGAAGGACACTGTCCGCAACATCCGGGATGTGCCGGAATTCGTCGTCAACGTCGTGCCCTACGCGCTGGCCGGGCCGATGAACGCGTCCGCGGCCACGCTGCCCTATGGCGAAAGCGAGTTCGCGGCGTTCGACATCGCCACGACTCCGTCGACCAAGGTGCGGCCGCCGCGGGTCGCCGCCGCGCCGGTGGCCTTCGAATGCACCCTGCAACAGATCGTCGACGTCGGCGAGGGGCCGCTGGCTGCGCACGTCGTCTTCGGCCGCATCCACCTCGTGCACGTGAGCGACGCGGTGCTGGGGGCGGACGGCCGGATCGACGCCGCCAAGCTCGACCTGATCGGCCGGCTGAGCGGCGACTGGTACTGCCGCACGACCGAGCGCTTCATGATCAAGCGCCCGGCGTAAGGGTCAAAGCGGCCAACTGCTGCCAGGTGGCGCACGCCGGTGCGCCGGCGAGCGCATGCGTCGTCGAAGATGGAGGGCGAGCCTCCCGGCGAGCCGGATCGGGAATCAGGATTTCGGCTCGGCAGGAGCCTCGCCCTCCACCCGCCTGTGCCGGAAATACCCTGTCCGCTTCCGGCTTGCCGCCGCGGGGAATCCGCCAAGGGTGACGGCCATGTCGGTCCTCTTCTCCCCGCTCACGCAGCGCAGCGTGACGCTGCGCAACCGCATCGTCGTGTCGCCGATGTGCCAGTATTCGTGCACCGACGGGTTCGCGACCGACTGGCATCTCGTCCACCTCGGCTCCCGCGCGGTCGGCGGCGCGGCCGTGGTCATCACCGAGGCCACGGCGGTGGAGCCGCGCGGCCGGATCTCGCCGTTCGACCTCGGGCTCTGGCAGGACGCGCACGTCGAGCCGCTGGCGCGCGTGACGCGGTTCCTGCGGGAGCACGGAGCGGTGCCGGGCGTCCAGCTGGCGCACGCCGGCCGCAAGGCGAGCACGGCGCGCCCGTGGGAGGGCGGCGCGCCCGTGCCGGTGGCGCGCGGGGGGTGGCTGCCGGTGGCCCCCAGCTCGATCCGGTTCGCGGAGGATCACCCGGTCCCGGTGGAGCTGGACGCCGCGGGCCTGTCGGCGGTGGTGCAGGCGTTCGTCGCGGCCGCGGGCCGCGCGCTCGCCGCGGGCTTCGAACTGGTCGAGCTGCATGCCGCCCACGGCTACCTCCTGCACCAGTTTCTCTCGCCGCTGAGCAACCGGCGCACCGATCGCTACGGGGGCGTCTTCGAGAACCGCGCCCGCCTGCTGATCGAGGTGGTGGAGGCGGTGCGCACCGTCTGGCCCGACCGCCTGCCGCTCTGGGTGCGGGTTTCCGCCACCGACTGGGCGGAGACGGGCGACTGGGACCTGCCGCAGACGGTCGAGCTCGCCCGGATGCTGAAGGGCCGCGGGGTGGACCTGCTCGACTGCTCCTCGGGCGGCACCCTGGCCCAGGCGCGGATTCCCTGGGGCCCCGGATACCAGGTGCCGTTCGCCGAGGCGGTGCGGCGGGAGTCGGGCCTGGCCACCGGCGCGGTGGGCATGATCACGCACGCGGACCAGGCCGAGCGAATCGTGGCCGCCGGCCGGGCGGATGTGGTCTTGCTTGGCCGCGCGTTGTTGCGCGATCCTTACTGGCCCCTGCACGCGGCCCGGGCCCTCGGCGCCACCGCCCCCTGGCCGCCGCAATACATCCGCGCCAAGGACTGACATGGACCCCGCCACCCTGAAATCGAAGATCCGCACCGTCCGCGGCTGGCCGAAGCCGGGCGTGAACTTCCGCGACGTCACCACGCTGTTCCAGGACGGCCCGGGGTTCCGCGCCACGATCGACGACCTGGCGGCCGTCACCACGGACCTCGGTGCCGACCTCGTGGCGGCGGTCGACGCGCGCGGGTTCATCATCGGCGGGGCGCTCGCCTACAAGCTGGGCCGGCCGTTCATCCTGGTGCGCAAGAAGGGCAAGCTGCCCTACCGGACGGTGCAGGAGGACTACGCGCTCGAATACGGCACCGCGACCATCGAAGTGCACGCCGACGCCTGCCGGCCCGGCGACCGGGTGCTGATCGTGGACGATCTCATCGCGACCGGCGGCACGCTGCTGGCCGCGGCCCGGCTTTTCCGCCGCCTGCAGGCCGACGTGGTGGGCGTGGTCGCCGCCATCGACCTGCCGGAGCTCGGCGGCTCGCGCCGGCTCAAGGAAGCCGGGCTGGTCGTGAAGACCCTGTGCGCGTTCGCGGAGAACGAGTGACGGGAGGAAGACGGAAGACGGACGAAAGAGTTCGCCACAGAGGTCACGGAGATCCGATCCGAGGGCACGGAGAGAAATTCGCGCAGTTCAGCAAAGGCTATGCGCCCGCTCACATTAATAGTGGTGCTCGTTATTGCCTGCTGCGCGATCTACGTCGCGGCGAGGTTGAACCGGAGTTCCCGCAGACCGCCGTTTGTGCCGGACCCCGAGAATGGGAAAAGAGTCATCGTGCGCGGCTGGACCGAAAATGAACTTGCCCGAATTCTCGGCGATTTCAGGAAGATGTATGAGGATAGATTGGGGCCCGACTTTTTCCTGGAAATCCATGTGCTGGATGGAGGCGCAATCCGTGTCACATTCCCGCATGACATTCCGGCCATGTTATTCTCGTTTCTGATCAACTATGTGCAGTATCCGAAGGACTTCGACTTAAGGACACGCTCAATCGTAGTGGTCGGCGAGGCGCCCCTCTCTGCCGACTTCCAACCTCCCGTTCAAAGCTTGGTGGGGCGAAGTGCTGTTTTCTATGTCCCATCGAATGACCAAGACTATGATCTGGTTTACGTTCGAATCGGGAATGAAACGTTCGTGAACTCGTTTGCTGCTGACAGCTGGAAACGGGTGACGGACCCGCGCATTCCACCGGGCCTCGAGATCGCTCGATGAGAGATGCGCCGGACGGAGCGATAGACTGGACGTCTTCCGCTAGTACGTTGGCTTCGGTCGAGGAGAGTCTCCCCTGACGGCGGCCCCTGCCGCTTTCTCGTCTTACGGGATCGCGCGCAGCAGGCGGTCGGTGCGGGGGCGCAGATGCTGCGCGGGGTCGACGGAGACGATGACGGTGCTCGCGCGGCCGATGACACTCGCGCGGGGCACGGAGCCGAAGAAGCGCGAGTCGTGGCTGTCGTCACGGTTGTCGCCCATCATGAAGTAGCAGCCGGCGGGAACGCGCACGGGCCCGAATGTCCGCAGCGCCCGGCGTCCGGGCAGCACCTGCACGGGGTGGGGCCGGCCGGCCAGCGCCTCTTCGACGCGAAAGGCGCTGCGGCCCGCGTCCGCGGCGGCGGCGGGGAGCGGCGCATAGTCGAGCGGGGCGCCGTTGATCCACAGGCGGTCGCCGCGCGCCTCGATCAGGTCGCCGGGCAGGCCGATGACGCGCTTGACGAGGCGGACGCCGTCGGCGGGAGAGTAGAACACAGCGACGTCGCCGCGCTGCGGGTCGCCCCATTCGGCGAGGTGCCGCGTGGTGAAGGGAATCTTCAGGTCGTAGGCGAGCTTGTTGACCCAGACGAGATCGCCCGGCAGGAGCGTCGGCACCATCGAACCCGAAGGCACGTAGTTCCATTCGGCGAGGGAGGACTTCAGCGGCAGCACGATCGCGGCGGCGAGCGCGAGGGGCTGCAGCCATTCGCGGAGGAACCGCTTGGCAAGGTGGAGCAGGCGGGCCTTCATGGGTGTGAGGAAAAGGGCGACCGCGGCTGGCGCGGGCGGGTTCCGACCATCCTGAGAAACGGCCCCATGTCGACCATGAGTTGACCTGTGGCCGAACCGCGGTGACCAGCGGTCGCGGGAGTGGTGGCAGCGGAAGTTCTCGGCGGGCGGCCGTGACCTCGCCGGACCGGTCGGCATCCCCGGGCGCCGCTGGCCGGCCGATGGTGTCCCCTCGCGGCGGGCCGGTCGTCGGAGGCAGTTGAACACGTCAACCAATAGATGGCATCTTCCCCAGGTCGGACGACCGTCAACATGTCAACTATTAGTTGACATGTTGACAGGGGCTACGACGGGACCGAGCGCGGCGCAATGGATGCAGAAATGCGGGGTCTGGCCGCCTGCGCCGGGCTTCCGCCGCCGCCAAGGCTTTGGCGGACAAGTCGGCGCGCCGGGTGACACCGCCCTACAATACCGGACGTTGTTGGGCAGGATCGCTGATCCCGCCAAGAAATCGGATCGCCGGGAAGGCGGGGTCCGGAGGCCCCGCCCTACAACTGCGGCGCACCAGGGTGGCCCCGACCTCCAATGCATCGGCGGCACACCCGCGAGCGTCACGGCTGCATTTTGCGCAGGGTGATGGTGCCGTTCATCGTGGCGATCTGGATTTCGGGTCCGCCGCCGTTGAGCGTTCCGCTCACGATCTTGCCGCCGGAGATTGTGGGCATGGCGGGCGGCATGGGCGGCACGGGAGCCTCGGGGGCGCCGGGCGCGCCGTTCCGGGCCTCGGCAATGCCCTCGCGGGCGGCTTGGGCGGCTTCGCGTGCCGCCTGGGCGGCCTCCCGCGCCGCTTCCACCCCGGCGCGCGTGGCCTCGCGGACGGCATCGCGCACCTGCTGGTGCCAGCTGGAGTCGTCGTCCGACTCCGTGACCTCGCCGTTATGCACCACGATGCGGCGCGCGATCGAGCCGTGTCCCCGGGTGGATTCGGTCTTGGTGACCAGCGCCTGTTCATCGAAATCGGTGTACACGGCGCCATTTTGGGTGCGGAGGCGGACGTTGGCGCGGGTGTCGGCGGGGATGCGCACATTGATCTCGCCGTTCATCGAGGTGAACGAGAGCGGCTTGCCCTCGGCCAGTTTGGTGAAGCTGGCGCTGATCTCGCCGTTCATCGTGTCGACGAGGGCCGAGCCGTTGATCCGCTCGAGGCGCACCTCGCCGTTGACGCTATGGATCTCCACATCGCCGGTGAGGTCCTTGACGGTGGCATTGCCGCCCAGCGCGTTCTTCATGATGATCGACGTGTTGCGGGGCACGGTCAGCGTCAGGCGGGTGCCCGTGCCGCCGAAGCGGGCGTCGCCGGCGAGTTCGATCGTGACGACGTTGTCCTTCTCGGACGCGGTGTAGGTGACCTCGGAATCCAGGCGGCGCAGGCCGTCGGACCGGTGCTCCGGGGTGTGCTTGTTCTTGATGTTGGCGAGGACGGTGACCTCGTTGGTGTCGGCGCCGGTGACGGTCACGTCGCCCCACATCAGCTTCAGCCGGACGATGCCGGGCTTCGAGGGATCGCTGAATTTAAGGTGCGTGGGGGTGTCGGCGGTGCCGGATTCAACCGCCGGGACAGCCGGGGCAGCCGCGGCCGCCGGGGCGGCCGGCGCAGCGGGCGCGTCGTCGGCCCGGATTCCGGGCGCGGCCACCGCCAGGCACAACGGGAGGGCAAGAAGGTGCAGGATGGTTTTCATGGTTGGGGTAAGGTTGGGACGGACATTCATGGCAGCGTGACGAAAGAAACGGAGAGGACGGGAGAGGGGCGGCGGGTCAGAGCTGGGCGAGGGCGTGGCGGGCGGCGTTGCGCACGGCGACGTCGTAGTCCTGGCTGCGACTGACCGACTCGAGGGCGCCCAGCGCCACGGGGTCGCGCGTGGAGGCGAGGAAGTCGATCATGCTCACCTGGACGAGCGGCGAGGGATCGCGCGGCAGCGAGGCGGCCACGGCGGCGCGGACCGCCGCCTGGTCGGCGTGCGGGTAGAGGGCCTGGAGGGCGGACAGGCGCACGTTGACGCTGGGATCGAACGCGAGCGCGCCCAGCAGCTCACTCACGACGTGCTGGTCGGCCTGCTTGAGGTCGAGGGTGGCGAGCACGGCCTTGAGGCGGTCGCCGGTCGACTGCTGCTGGAGCAGCGAATAGGTCACCAGGGTGCCCATCGAGTTGACCTGCTGGCGCAGGTCGGCCAGTTCGCGGGCCGTGGCCGGGTCGACGGCCTGCGTGCGGCCAAACGGATGCAGGTAGCGGGCGCCGACGTAGAGCCCGCCGACCAGCAGCAGGCCGGCCAACGCGAACTGGAGCGCCGGGCGCGCCGGCAGCAGTGCCGCGAACACGCGGTCCAGGCGGCTGCGCATGAGCACGAACGGGCTGCGGGAATCGGCCGCGCGCCGGTGGGTTTCAAGCATGGCGAAGAACTGCGTGCGCAGGCGCGGGCTGGGCTCCTCCGGCGGCAGCCGGTCGAGCTTGAGGGAGATTTCCTGGAAGCCGGCCCATTCGCGCTGGCAGACGAGGCAGGTCTTGAGGTGCTCGCGCACCGCGGCGGCCTCGGGCGGATCGAGGCGTCCGTCCTGGTAGTCGAGGAAGCTTTCCTGGATGCGTTGGCAGTTCATGGCGGAGGAGGCGAAAGTGAGAGCGAGAGTGAAAGGGAGGGTGAGAGTGAGGGTGGGGGGCGGTGGCGGGCCTCAGGTGGCGGGTTCGCGGGCGAGTTTCAGGTAGCTGTCGCGCAGATCCTTGAAGGCGCGGTGCACGCGCACCTTCACGGCGCCGACGGAGATGTCGAAGAGGCGGGCGATCTCCTCGTGTTTGAGCCGCTGGAAGCGCGCGAGCACGAGCAGCTCGCGTTGGGCGGGATCGAGCGAGGCCATCGCGGCATGGAGGCGCGCGGTGTCATCGGCCGCGACGGCGCGGTCGGCGGCATGGGGCGCCTGGTCCGGCACGGCGTGGACTTCCTCGGGATCGGCCGCGACGGGTGAGGCGTTACAGTGGCGGAAATGGTCGGCGGCGACCTTGCGGGCGAGGTGATAGATCCAGGCGGAGAACCGGCCCTCGTCTCGGTAGGTGTGCCGGTATTTGAGTATGCGGTAGAACACGAGCTGCACCAAGTCCTCGCTGGCGGTGCGGTCGCCCGTGATGTGCACGAAGAACCCGTAGAGCGGGCGGTGATGGCGCTCGAACAGGTCGCCGAGCTTGTCGATCTCGCCGGCGCGCACCGCGATCATCAGTTCGTGATCGGAGAAGGAGTCCACGTCTGGCGTCGGGGATTCAACCACGGACGGGGACGATTGCACTCGTAATTGTGAGAGGGTGTCGGCGATCACGGCGGGTCATGGCTGGCTGGGAGGGGAAACCCGCGCCGGGGCCAAAGGTTACAGGGATTCTTTCCTGTTCAGCGGGAGGCAGTTCCCGTTAGGCTTCCGGGCATGAACCGCCGCAGTTTTCTCCTCCGCACCGCCGGGCTGGCCGCGGCCGGCCTGTTCAGCCGTTCCGGACTGCGGGCCGCCGCGGGCGCCGCGGCGGCCGGCGAACGGGCGGGCCCCGTGGGCCCGCCGCCCACGGAGTTCAAGCCGCTGCGGCGGAACACGGGGTTTTTCACGGGGCGCGGCGGCACCATCGGCTGGCTCGCCTCGCCCGCGGCGGTCGTCGTCGTCGACACGCAGTTTCCCGACACCGCGGCTGTCTGCCTCACGGCCCTGGCCGGCCCGGGCGGCCGCACCGTCGACGCGGTGGTCAACACGCACCACCACGCCGATCACACGAGCGGCAACCCGGTGTTCAAGCCGGTCGCGCGCACGATCGTGGCCCACGTCCGGGTGCCCCAACTGCAGTTCGCCGCGGCCGAAAAGGCCGGCAAGCTCGACGAGCAGGTCTACGCCGACACCACGTTTGCCGACGTATGGCGGCACGACTGCGGCGACGAGACGGTCACGGCCCAGTATTCGGGTCCGGCCCACACCGGCGGCGACGCCGTCGTCTGGTTCGAACGCGCGAACGTGGTCCACATGGGCGACCTCGTCTTCAACCGCATGTATCCGTACATCGACCGGCCGGGCGGCGCGAGCGTCCGCGGGTGGGTCCGGCGGCTGGAGGAGGCGCAGGCCAACCTGCCGGCCGACGCGATCTACCTCTTCGGCCACGGCAATCCGCGGTTCGGCGTCACCGGCACGCGGGCCGACCTCCTGGTGATGCGCGACCTGCTCGCCGCGATGCTCGAACGCGTGCAGCAGGGGATCACGGCCGGCCGGACCCGGGACGAGATCACGGCCCTCGACAACCTGCCGGGTTTTCCGGATTTCCACGTGCCCCCGCCCAACCGGCTGCCGGCGATCCTCGGCACGGTTTACGACGAGCTGGCGATGAAAAGTTAGCGCGCCGCTGCCTGCGTGCCGTTGCCCTCGTCGAAGTACTCGACGCCGCCGACCGTGGTGACGTCCAGGTACTGCATCCAGGCCTGTCCGCCGCCGAGATCGCGCCGGGCGGTCAGGTGTCGATGTTCGGACGACCGCACCGGCGGCGCGCCGCCGGCGAGCGCCTCTCCCAGGATGCGGCCGTCCGCGTGCGTGGCGACGTCCGGGAAACCGAGGATCCAGAGGATCGTCGGCTCCAGATCGGTGTTCGCCGTGGCCAGCGGATCGCGCACGCCGGCGCGGAAGTCGGGCCCGGCGGCGACGAGGGTGTTGTGCATGTCGGAAGCCGACAGGCTGGCGTGATTGCCCTGGCCGGGGCCGCGCTCCCAGCTGTCGGAACAGATCAGGCCGGGGATGCCGGTCGCGCTGGTGCCGCCGGTCCAGCGGAGGGCGACAACGGCGTCCGGCGCGCCCGGGGCCTCGAGGTGCGCCTGGGCCAGAGTGAATACGCCCTCGGCCGGCTCGCGCGCGAACACGACGCCGGCCCACGACTGCGCTTGGAGGCAGCGGACGAGCCGGCCGACCAGCGCGGGGTCGTGGCCGCCGACATAAAGAAAGTCCGTGCCGCCGTTGGTGACGACGAGAACCTGGCCTGGCCGCAGGCCGCCCGGGGCGCGGCGGACGGCGTCGAATCCGGCGACCGTCAGGTCCTTCGCGACGTCGATCGCGCGCAGGATGGTGGAGAACCCGTGGTCGGAAACGACGAAGACGTCGGTGCGCTCCCGCAGGCCGCGGCGGTCGAGCTCGGCGAGCACCCGCCCGAGATTGGCGTCGCTGCTGCGGATGGCGGCGAGGGCGGGGGCGGAGCCCGGGCCGCTCTCGTGCTGCGAGTAGTCGGGCTCGGCGAGCCAGAGCAGCGAGAAGGGAGGCACGCCGTCCCGCCACAGCACCTCGGTCAGCGCGCGGGTGGTCCAGGCGTCGCGGGCCAGCTTGTTGCCGCGGCCATCCGCCGCGCGGTCGATCGGCGGGAAAGCGCCGAACGCGGCGGCCAGGTCCCGCTCCAGCCGCGCGGGGAATGCCGCGCCTTCGAAAACGACCGGGGCGCTGGCCGGATCGTCGGCCCGGGGAGCGCGGTCGACGAGGAGGGCGACCTGCTTGGCTCCGGCGACCGCGGTGCGCAGCCCGTGGGCGCGCAGGAATTCGGCCAGCGTGGCGACCGCCAGGTAGCGCCCGCCCGAGATGGCGTCGCCCCGCTGGATCACTGCGGGTTGCTCGATGCCGACGTATCTCTCCGGATCGATGTCGGGGCGGTACTCGTTGTTGCCGAGGGCGGTGCTGCGCCCCGGGTACGCGCCGGTGGCGAGGGCGACGCCATTCACCTCGGTAGAACTCGGGAACACGGGATGGTGGTTCGCGAAGAAGACGCCGTGGCGCGTCAGGGACCAGAGATTGGGCGTTGTCTCCGGATCCACGAAGTCCGGTCGCATGCCGTCCCAGACCACCACGACGACCCGCCGGTCCGGGGCCGGCGCCGCCAGGGCGGTCGCGGCCACGAGCGAGACCAGGAGAACGAGGGACGGGCAGTGTCGGGCAAGGGTGCGCACAGGCGATCGGGAAACGATGGCCCGCGGATCGCGGAGGGCAACCCCGCACGGTGACGGTTTGGTGACATGACGGGGTTCGGCGCATCCGGCGCGCCCGGAAGGCGGCGGACGGGCCTCATTTCGTTTCCTCGCTGCTGAATCGCCGGGAATCCGCGGGTTCGGAATGGAAAAATCCGGCCGGCTCGATAGGGTCCCGGCATGACCAAGCTTCGCTGGGGAATTCTGGGCACCGGCCACATCGCCGGCGTCTATGCGCGCGGCGTCACCGCCTCGCAGAGCGGGGAGCTGGCGGCGGTGGGCAGCCGCGCGCGGCCGTCGGCCGAGCGGTTCGCGCGCGAATTCGGGGTGCCGCGGGCGCATGGATCCTACGAGGCCCTGCTGGCGGACCGCGCTGTCGATGCGGTGTACATCGCGACGCCGCACCCGGAACATGCGGCGTGGGCCATCCGGGCGGCGCAGGCGGGCAGGCACGTGCTCTGCGAGAAGCCGCTCACGGTGAATCGCGCCGAGGCCGGGCCGGTGGTGGCGGCGGCGCGCGCGGCGGGCGTGATGCTGATGGAGGCGTTCATGTACCGCTGCCATCCGCAGACGGCGAAGGTGATCGAGCTCGTGGCCGGCGGCGCCCTCGGCCGCGTGGGGCTCGTGCAGGCGACCTTCGGCTTCAGCGTCGATTTCGACCCCGCGCAGCGCCTGTGGAACCCGCGGCTGGGCGGCGGGGGAATTCTCGACGTCGGCGGCTATCCCGTGTCGTTCGCCCGCCTCGTGGCGGGCGCGGCGGACGGCAGGCCCTTCGCGGATCCGGTGAGCGTCACGGGCGCGGGGCACCGGCATCCCCAGACCGGGGTCGACGCCTACGCGGCCGCGACGCTGAAGTTCGCGAACGGCGTCGTCGCCCAGGTGGCGTGCGGGGTGGGGCTGCTGCAGGACAACTCGGCGCGCATCTACGGCAGCGACGGCTGGCTGCACGTGCCGGTGCCCTGGAAACCGGGCGACGAGGGAGGCACGTCCCGGATCGCGCTGCATCGGCGGGGCGCGGCCCATCCCGAGGAGATCGCGATCACGGCGGCGCCGCTCTACGCGCTCGAGGCCGACGCCTTTGGCGCGGCGCTCGCGGCCGGTAAGCGCGAGGTGCCGCAGATGACGCTGGCCGACACGCTCGGCAACATGGCCGTGCTCGACCAATGGCGGGCGGCCGTCGGCGTCGTCTATCCCGGCGAAACCGCGGCCGGCGGGTGACTCAGGCCGGGCGCTCGAGATAATGCTTCAGCGCCCGGAGCATTTCCTTCCAGCAATGCCGGCGCTCGGCGACGAGCTGGGCGCTGGCCAGCCTGGTGTGGTCCACGACCAAGGCGCTCTGGACGCGCCCGCGGGCCGTGATCGTCACGGCGATCTCCGAGTCGTCTTCCGCGCAGGTCAGGTACAGCGCGGCCGGCGGCTTGGCCCGGACGACCTTAAGCTCCACGCCGACCAGCCAGTGGGCGCGCCGGCGGGGGTCCTTCCAGGCGGCAAAGACGGCGGCGGCGGGGGCGGCGACAGTCTTGCGGGCGCGGACGGAGAGACCATCAGCACCTGGTTTCACAGCACGGGTTTTCGAGGAGGAAGCGACAACGGTCATGGAGAGGACAGGCTAACGCGAAAAGTGGCCGAGGCCAGCGGTTGATCGGGAAATCATTGCGTCGTCAATAACTTCCGGACGGCGCGGGAACCTGGCCGCCAGCATCTTCCTGCACCAGCGCGGCGGCGGAGGAGGTGCCGAGCCGGCCGGCACCCGCGGCGATGAGGGCGCGCGCCTGGGCCAGGGTCTTGATGCCCCCGGCCGCCTTGATGCGGATGGCGCCGCGCCGGTGGTCGGCGAAAAGCTTCACGTCGTCCACGGTGGCGCCGGCGGCGCCGAAGCCGGTGGATGTCTTGATGAAGTCGGCGCCGGCATCCTCGCAGACGGCGAGCGCCGCGAGCTTCTGCGCGCGATCCAGGTAGCAGGTCTCGACGATGACCTTGACGAGGAGGTGCAGCGCATGGGCCTCGGCGGCCAGCCGGCCGAGCTCGGCGGCCACGGCGGCGCGGCGTCCCTCCCGGAGGTCGGGATAGTTCATGACGATGTCGACCTCGTGGGCGCCGGCGGCGGCCACGGCGCGGATCTCGGCCTCCTTGGCGGCGGTCGGCGCCCGGCCGTGGGGAAATCCGATGACGGTGCCGACGCGGACCGCGGAGCCCGCCAGGGCGTCCGCGGCCAGCGGCACGCTTGCCGGGTAAAGCATCACGGCCGCCAGGGCGTACCGGCGGGCGTCGGCGCAGAGCGTGCGCAGATCGACATCGGTGGCGTCGAGCCGCAGGTTGGTGGAGTCGATATAACCGGCGAGCGGGGCGGGTTTCATGGCGGGCATGCTAGCAGTCCGGCGGCCGGCGGGAAGTCAGCATTCGCGGGAATCCGTCGCACGAAGGGATGGACACTGGCGCGCGCCCCCCTAGAAACGGTCCGTACCCCATGAATGCCGAGATCGCACCGCGCAGCAGCGCCGCCCGTTTGATGTTCTGGTGGATAGCTTGGGTGGGCATCCTCGCTGGACTGGCCGCATTCTATTTCGCGCTGGGGCAGCTTCCGGAGCCCGGGCTCTCCGGCCGCACGCTAACCATGGATATGGTGGGGCTGGCGCTACTGCTCGCGAGTTGCGGCGCGCGCTGGTGGGTGCTGCCGCGCGTGCGACAGATAGGGTCGGCCTACGTTCTGTTCATGGCCGGGCTCGCGCTGGCGGCCGGCTGCGGTTACATCGGGATTCTGGCGGGGCTGCACCGCGACGGCCTGTTCGTGCTGGGAGTGCTGGGTCTCTTCCAGTGGCTGCCCGTCTTCGCGCGCCGCTTCGTCCCGCCGGCGGCCGCCGTGCATCCGCCGGCCGGAAGCTGAGGGGGCGGGTCAGTCCGGGATCGCGTCCACGGTCGGCGCGATCGCGGCGAAGCGGTCGGCGAGGGCGGCGAGATTCGCGCGGTGCACCATTTCGGCGGGCAGGACGCCGCCGAGCCCGTCGGGCAGGTCGCGGGTGGCGCAGGCGGCGGCAACCACGGTGCAGCGGTAGCCGTGGTCGAGGGCGGAGCGCACCGTGGCGCTCACGCACATGTGGGTCATGAAACCGGCGACGATGAGGTGCCGGCGGCCGAGCCCGCGCAGCGTGCCGTCGAGCGGGGTTCCGGCGAAGCTGTTGGGCAGCGTCTTGACGATCACCGGTTCGCCCGATTGCGCCTCGATCGGCGCGGCGATGGCGACATCGGGTCCCTGCGGGTCGCAGATGGCGCCGCCCGGCCGGCCATGTTGGACGACATGGATCACGGGGGTGCCGCCGGCCCGCGCCCGGGCCAGCAGGCGGACGATCTCGCGCAGGGCGGGACCGACGCCGGGCAGCGGCAGGCGTCCGTCGACGTAGACGCGCTGGGCGTCGACAATCACGACGGCGCCCTCGGCCAGGCGGGCGGGCGGATACGCGGCGCGGGAGATTTCGAGGAGGGTCTGGGGCGGGGAGGCGGGGGCAGTCATGTCGGAGGGCGAAGACTCGTTTCACCACGAAGGCACCGAGGACACAAAGAAAAGTTCCCGGGGACGGCCCGGCGGGGCGAGCCCAAAGAGCCGGCGGCGCGCGGCGGCCGGCTCCTGGCCGCTGGTCCCGGGTGCGGACCGCTCGTCTAAAGTTTGCCGCTGGGGCCCCGGCCTGTTGTAGTCCGGGCCCGGCATGGACACTCCGACCAGCTCCCGCGCTCCCGCGACGCCCGCCGAGGACCGTCGCTGGACGAAGGCGCGGTGGTACGTCATCTGCCAGGTGGGCGGCTGGGCCTTCTTTCTGGCGATCCAGCTGATCTTCATGCGGCTGTTCGCGACGGACGAGGATCGCCAGCCGGGCATGGTGGGCGCCGCGATCCAGGGGGTGACGGTCGGACTGCTCCTGACCCATTTCGTGCGGCGCTGGTTCGACCGGCTGGGCTGGAAGGAATTCGGCTGGCGCTCCCTGATCCCGCGGATCCTGGGCATGGCGGTGGTTCTGGCGCTGGTGTGGGTGGCCGTGTGCTACGGCATCCACTACTGGGCGCTCGGCTACGCCTGGCCCCCGAAGTTCCATCCGCTGGCGCTGATCGCCGCCAGCACGGTCAACGGCGTCGTGCTCATGGCCGGGTGGCAGTTCATCTATTTCTTCTACCAGCTGTACGACCGCTACAACCGCCTGCGGATCGAGCAGCTCCGGCTGGTGGCCGCGGTCAAGGAGGCCGAGCTGCGCGCGCTCAAGTCGCAGATCAACCCGCACTTCATCTTCAACTCGCTCAACTCGCTGCGCAGCCTCATCGACGAGAATCCCGACCGGGCGCGCGCGGCGGTCACCCAGCTGGCCAACCTCCTGCGCTATTCGCTGCAGTCCGGCCAGCTCGAGACGGTGCCGCTGGAGGACGAGCTCGCCACGGTCAACGACTACCTCGCGCTGGAGCAGGTCCGCCACGAGGAGCGCCTGCGGGTGCGGCTGGACATCGCGCCGGAGGCGCCGGGCGTATCCATTCCGCCGATGCTGGTGCAGACCCTGGTGGAGAACGCGGTCAAGTACGGCATCGCCCCGCGCCGGGAGGGCGGGGAGATCGCGATCGTCGCCCGCTGCGAGCGCGACCGGCTGCGCCTCCAGGTGATCAATCCCGGCACCCTGGCCGGGGGCGGCGGCTCGACGGGCATGGGGCTGCGCAACGCGGCGGACCGGCTGCGGCTGCTCTTCGGCGCGCAGGCGAGCCTCGCTCTGCGGGAGGATCCGCCCGGGCGCGTCGTGGCCGAGGTGCTCGTGCCGCTGGCCGGGGCGGCGCCCCGCGCACCGGCCTCCCCGCCGCCGGCGGCCGCCCGGGAGCGGCCCGTGCCGGCGCCCTCCACATGAACGCCCTGCTGATCGACGACGAACGGCTGGCGCGCGCCGAGCTGCGCCGCCTGCTGGGGAAGCATCCGGCGATCACCGTCGCCGGCGAGGCCGCCAACGCCGACGAGGCCCGCGCCCGGATCGCGGAGCTCCGGCCCGGCCTGATCTTCCTCGACGTGCAGATGCCGGGCGACGACGGCTTCGCGCTGCTCGAGTCGCTGGAGCCGCCCCTGCCGCAGGTGATCTTCACCACCGCGTACGACGAGTTCGCGGTGAAGGCGTTCACCTGCAACGCGCTCGACTACCTGCTCAAGCCGGTCGATCCGGCCCGGCTGGCCGCCGCGCTCGAGCGGCTGGAGCAGCGGCCGGAGGCCGGCGCCGCGCCGCCCCGGCTGGCGCCGGAGGACAAGGTCTTCGTGCGCGAGGGCGAGCGCTGCTGGTTCGTCGAGGTCCGGTCGATCCGCCTGATGGAAAGCGAGGGCAACTACACCCGGGTGCATTTCGGCGACGCCCAGCCCCAGCTCTTCCGCTCGCTCAACGCGATGGAGGCGCGCCTCGATCCGCGGGCCTTCTTCCGGGCCAACCGCCGCCAGATCATCAACCTCTCGTGGATCGAGCGGATCGAGCCGTGGTTCAGCGGCGGCCTCCTCGTGCACCTGAAGGGCGGGCTGAAGGTCGAGCTCTCGCGCCGCCAGGCGCAGGCGTTCCGCGACAAGATGAGCCTGTGAGGCGGGAGCGACCACGGATGGACCCGAATGAACACGAATCGACGTTGCGGCACGGCGGTCTCGTGTGCGCGATCGGATCCCCGATTTCGAAAGAGCCCGTCAGGAACGGCGACGCATCAGATTGTGACTCGATTCGTGTCCTTTCGTGTGCATTGGTGGTGTCTCCCCGATGATTGAAGCCTGGCACCTGACGAAGGTTTTTCGCGACCGCAAACGGGGCGAGATCCGGGCGGTCGACGACGTTTCCTTCATTTGCCAGCCGGGGAAGATCTACGGCCTGCTCGGCGCCAACGGCGCCGGCAAGACCACGGCCCTGCGCCTGCTCGCAACCCTGCTGCGGCCCACCAGCGGCCGCGCGGTGGTGGCCGGCTACGACGTGGCCGCCGCCCCCGACCGCGTGCGGGCGCGCGTCGGCTTCCTCGCCGCGAGCACGGCGCTCTACGACCGGCTGACCGCCCGGGAGACGATCGCCTATTTCGGCCGGCTCAACGGCCTGTCGGAAACCCGGATCGCCGAGCGCATCGGCCAGCTGGAGGACCAGCTCGGGCTGGACGAGTTCCTCGACCGGCGGATCGGCCGGTTCTCGACCGGGATGAAGCAGAAGACGTCCATCGCCCGCACGCTGGTCCACGACCCGGCCG
>CAZKDK010000030.1:0-3937 GCA_964551145.1 uncultured Opitutaceae bacterium
TGGACAAGGCGCGCCGCCGGCTGGAGTCGTGACGATGTAGGGGGCCGGGGGCAGGCCGGACAAAATGTGGTGCCCAGGGGGGGACTCGAACCCCCATGCTGTTAAGCACAGGCTTCTGAGACCTGCGTGTCTGCCAATTCCACCACCTGGGCGCGCAGAGGAACGGACAGGAGAAACGCACACCCCCGGCCGCGCAAGAAAGATTTCGCCCCGGGGATTCCACCGGCCGAAGGTCCTGCGGGATCCTAGCCCAGCAGCATCACGATCACGGCGAAGATCAAAACGATCAAGAGCATGGCTCGATGGGGCTGGAAGGTTGTGACGACGGGCCCGGTGCGCCGGATTCGCCGGCTGCGGGCCCGGACAAACGCCGGCCGCCGGGGGGCTTCCCGGTGCCGGCGCGGGTGAAGGTCATGCGGCGGGGCAGGCCTGGCGGACGGCGCAGACCGCGATCACCGCCGGCCGGGAGCCGGCGGTCACCCTGACGCCGTGATGGACGCGGGAGGCCGACGGACGGCGGGCGGAATCGGTGAAGCCTATCAGCATCAGGCCGGCCATCGCGTAGCCGAACACGGCGGAGGCCGAGCCGATGCCCACGAGACCGGCAAAGGCGATGCAGCTGGCAGTCAGACCGAAGAGGATCGCGAGAATCTTGAGGGATGTGTTCATGGTAGCTTTCTTTTTTGAGTGTTGCCCTTCCTATTGCAGGCGCCGTGCCAAGCGACACGCAGACTCGTAAGTGTATACTGGATATATCCTAGGGAGATACGCCATCCATTGGCGCCGCCTTGGAGGCGCCGATCGGCCTCGCTTGCGGGATGCACGTGTCCCAAGAGCGAGACGATTTTCGCCCGCGCGAATGCCCGGCGGGCCGGACCGTGCTTTTCGATGCGATCAAGGCGGTCCGAAAGGGCATTTCCGCGCGGGCGCGGGAATTGCAACTTGGATACGATGCGAGCGGCGGCGATGACATCCCGCCTCTCTGGGAGCCCGGCGCCGCGGATCTTCACTCGGGCCGGTTCCGCCGCACAGTTTGCGCAATCTCGTCCGCGGACGTGCGGCCGGCTTGGTATGTGCTAATGTAGCCGCCGGTAACACGCATGAAGCCTATTCTCGACAGTCGGAAGCTGCTCGCCTTCGTCACGCTGGCGCGATGCGGCAGTTTCACCCAGACGGCGCGGGAGCTGTTCCTTACCCAGTCGGCGGTGAGCCATGCCATCAAGTCGCTGGAGCAGGAACTCGAGCGGCGCCTGTTCGACCGGCTCGGCCGCAGGGCGCGGCTGACTCCCGCCGGCCATCGGCTGCTCGAGTATGCCGATCGCATTCTTGCGGAGATGCAGCGTGCGCGGGAGGCGCTGGTCTCGCTGGATCCGCTGGCCGGGAGCGCGGAGCCCGACCGTTGGCGGGAGCTCGCCAGCGGCTAGGGGGCGCGTCGCCCGGGCGGCCGGCCCGGACCGCGGTCACGCGTAGCGCTCTTCCTTCCAGGGATCCGCGCCGTTGCTGTAGCCGCGCAGTTCCCAGAAGCCGAGGCGGTCCTCTGCGAGAAACGTGATGCTCTTCACGAACTTCGCCCCCTTCCAGGCGTAGAGCCTGGGAATGATCACCCGCGCCGGGCCCCCGTGCTCGCGCGCGAGCGGCTGGCCCTCGAAGCGGGTCGCGATGAGCACATCGGGTTCGAGGCAGCGCTCCAGCGGCACGTTCGTCGAATATCCGTCGTAGCTCGTGAAGTACACGAAGCGGGCCGCCGCCTGGGGCTGCGCCAGCTCGTAGAGCGTGGTGAATGCCACGCCGCCCCAGCGGCAGTCGTACCGGCTCCAGCTCGTGACGCAGTGGAAGTCGCTCACGTCCTCCACCTGCGGCAGCGCGGCGAGTTGCGCCCACGTGAGCGCGGCCGGGTTCCCGACGAGCCCGTCGATCGTGAGCGCCCACTGCTCCAGGGGGATCTCCGGCTTCACCCCGAGGTCGAGCACGGGAAAACCGGCCGTCAGGGTCTGCCCCGGCGGCAGCCGGCCGGCGGCGGCCACGGCGCGCGACGCGGCTCCCCGGGCCTTCTGCTTTGCCGCCCACTGCTGCTTCGCCGCGATGAATTTCTCCCGGAGCATCCCGCGGAACGTAGGGAGAAGGAGGCACGGGGCAAGGAGAAGCCGGCAGGGGCCACGGGACAAGAGGCGGGGGCAACCGGGCCCTTCCCCATTTTTCTTCCGCCCGCGCGCCGCCTCAGATCGCGTAGTCCCCGGGACCGGAGGCCGCCGTGGCGGCGGGGGGGGCGCGCAGCGCGGCCTCCACCGCCTCGGTGCGGTGCCGGTAGTAAAGCGCCATGCCGCCCTGGTAGATGAGCGTGATGAGGATGAGGGAGCCGTAGAGCACGACCACCATGAGCCGCACGAACGGGACGACCGTGTTCGCGTCCAGACCCACCATTTCCAGGACGTCGTCGAGGCTCATGCCGGACGCCGAGAGCATCTGGCGCATGCCGGGCAGGGCCTCTTGCTGCAGGTAACCCGCGTCGAAGCTCATCAGCCGGGACGCCGCGTAGGAGCAGATGACGGCAAGCACGACGAGCTGGCCGCGCACGAGCCAGCGCATGCCGTCCGGATCCCGGCGCACCAGCATCCGCTGGCCATGCACCTCCAGCACGCCCCCCAACCCGACCAGCAGGCAAACCGAGACCCCGATCGGATCGAAGAACGCGAGCGACACGAGCGCAGCCACCCCCGCGAAGATCGCGACGCTCCAGCCGTTCAGCCGCGAGAGGCGGATCACGCGGCGCAGCACGTCCTTCGGCGGACGGGGCGGTTTCATGGGTGCGACGCTATCAGAGGACGCCCGCGAGCGCCAACCGGGAGTTGCGGCGAACGAAACGCCTGGAGCGACGACGCTTCTGCGATCGGTAGGGCGCGACCGCTGGGCGCGCCGGTCCGACTCCAGCCGGGTGGTGGGGCGGGCCTTGGGCCCGCCGTTCCGATGTCGCCCGTAGCGCGGTGCTTCAGCCCGCGCACAGACGTCGGGCGCAGGCTGAAGTCGGGCGCAGGCTGAAGCCCTGCGCTACGCGGCTCGGCGCCGGTCAGCCCTCGTTCCCCTTGTCTTCGCCGCGCGCGCCGCGGAGACTGCCCGTCGCCTCCGATGACCCGCAACGCCGCCGGTTTCCGCCTCGATTTTCCGCCCGAGCTGCCCATCAGCGCGCGGGCGGAGGAGATCACCGCGGCCGTGCAGCGGCATCCGGTGCTCATCCTGGCGGGCGAGACCGGGTCGGGCAAAACGACGCAGATCCCCAAGATGTGCCTGGCCGCGGGCCGCGGCAGCGCCGGCCGCATCGCCTGCACCCAGCCGCGCCGCGTCGCCGCGCTCTCCATCTCCCGCCGGGTCGCCGAGGAGCTCGGCGTGCCCTGGGGCCGCGAGGTGGGCTGCAAGATCCGCTTCGCCGATCACACCTCGCCGCAGACGATCATCAAGTACCTCACCGACGGCATGCTCCTGGCGGAGCTGCAGGGCGACCCCCTGCTGCGCGAGTACGACACCATCATCATCGACGAGGCCCACGAGCGCTCGCTCAACATCGATTTCCTGCTCGGGCACCTGCGCCAGCTGCGCTTCCGCCGGCCCGGCCTCCGCATCGTCATCACCTCGGCCACCATCGACACGGCGGCGTTTTCGCAGGCCTTCGACGATGCGCCGGTGATCGAGGTCTCCGGCCGCCTCCACCCGGTCGAGGTCATCTACGCGCCCCTCGACGAGCTCGGTTCCGACGCCGCGGAGGAGGTCCCCGGCCCCCGCGCGGAGGCGTCCGCCGAAGCCCTGGAAGAGGCGGAGCTGCCGGGAATCCGGCGGGCGGCGAAGGCGGAGGCCCTGCACTACATCGACGGCGCGGTGGCCGCCGTCGAGCGCATCCTGCGGGAGAGCGCGGCGGGCGACATCCTCGTGTTCCTGCCGGCCGAAC
>CAZKDK010000030.1:4037-19312 GCA_964551145.1 uncultured Opitutaceae bacterium
CGCATCCTGCGGGAGAGCGCGGCGGGCGACATCCTCGTGTTCCTGCCGGCCGAACGCGACATTCGGGAAACCCGCGACCTGCTCGAGGGCCGCCAGGTCGCCGGCACCGAGGTCATCCCGCTCTTCGGCCGCCTCACCAATGCCGAGCAGCAGCGCGTCTTCGCGCCGACCCAGGCGCGCAAGATCGTCGTCGCCACCAACATCGCCGAGACCTCGCTGACGATCCCGGGGATCCGCTTCGTCGTCGACACGGGCCTGGCGCGCGTCAGCCGGTACGCGTCCCAGGCGCGCACCCGCCGCCTGCCCATCGAGCCCATCGCGCGCAGCAGCGCCGACCAGCGCAAGGGCCGCTGCGGCCGGGTCGCCGCCGGCGTGTGCATCCGCCTGTATTCCGAGCAGGACTACAACGAACGTCCACGGTTCACCCAGCCGGAGATCCAGCGCTGCAACCTCGCCGACGTCATCCTGCGGATGGCGGTCGTCGGCCTGGGCGACATCGAGCGGTTCCCGTTCCTCAACGCCCCGCCGGCCCGGGCCGTCCGCGCCGGCTACGCGCTGCTCCAGGAGCTCGGCGCCCTGGCGCCGGAGTCCGGGGGCGGAGCGAAAAAACGCGACGAGGGCGTCGCGTCCCCAGGGCAGCCGGATGCTGGAGCGGCGACGCCCCCGTCGCCGGCCGGGGAATCCTCGATTCGCGGTCCCGCAGCGACGCCCCCTGGGCTCCGTAGGCCCGGCGAAGGAGGCCCGTCGCCGGATCGGCTGACCGACGTCGGCCGCGAGCTGGCCCGCCTGCCGGTCGACCCCACGGTCGGCCGCATGATCCTGCAGGCGCGCGCCGAGCACTGCCTCCGCGAGGTCCTGATCATCGCCGCCGGCCTCAGCATCCAGGACCCGCGCGAGCGGCCGCTCGAGCGCCAGGCGCAGGCCGACGCCGCGCACCGGCGCCTGGCGCACGGCGACTCCGATTTCCTCACGCTGCTCAACCTCTGGGAGGCGCTGCACGGGGAATTCGAGGTCATGACGCAGGGGGGGCTCCGCCGCTTCTGTCGCGAGCACTTCCTCTCCTACACCCGCGTGCGCGAGTGGCGCGATCTCCACGACCAGCTCGTCGAAGTGCTGGCGGAGCGCGACGACTTCCGGCTCACCTCCGTCCGCGACGGTCTGCCCGCCCGTCCGCCGGGCAAGTCCCAAGTTCCAGGTTCCAAGTTCCAAGGTCCAGGCGCCAAATCCCGGATTCCAAAATCCGCGGGTCGAACTCTGGAACCCAAAACCCAAAACTCAAAACCCAGAACCGAGATCGGTCCGCTGGCGTTCGGCACGCCCGCCTATCGCGCGATCCATCGCAGCATTCTGGCCGGCCTGCTCGGCAACATCGCTGTGCTCGACGAGCAGTCCGGCCTGTACCGCGCCGCGCACGACCGCAAGGTGGCCCTGTTCCCGGGTTCGGCCCTGTTTGCAAAGCCGGCGCCGGGGGCGAAGTCCCCCTCCGGCAGGCGTGCTACCGCCGCCGGGCCTGCGGCGGGGAGGCCGGAGGAGGGCGGGCCGCGCGCGGGGCGGGCGGCCCGCTGGATCATGGCGTCCGAAATCGTCGAGACCACGCGCGTGTACGCGCGGACGGTGGCGCGGCTCGATCCGGCCTGGGCGCTCGAGCTCGGTGCGCACCTGTTGAGCATCAGCCACGCCGAGCCGTTCTGGGATGCCGGTGCCGGACGCGTCTCGGTGCTGCGCCGGGCGCGCCTCTACGGGCTCGAGCTGGAATCGCGGGCTGTCGCCTACGGTCCGGTCAATCCGGTGCGCGCCACCGAGATGTTCATCCGCGAGGCGCTTGTGAACGACACCGTCACCTGGCCCTTCGATTTCCTCGCGCACAACCGGAAGGTGCGGGCCAAGGTCGAGAACATCCTGACCCGCACCCGCAGCAGCGGTTATCTCGACCTCGACGAGGCGGTCTACCGTTTCTACGCCGCGCGCCTGCTGCCCGCCCTGACTCGCGATCCGACCGTCGGTAGGGACGGACCACCGGGCCGTCCGAAAGAGGACGCGGCGCGCCCGGCGGCCGCGCCCGACCAGAGCGTGTCCTCGGTCCCCGATCTCATCGACCTCGTGCGCGAACGGCGCGCCACCGACCCCCGGTTCCTGCAGCTCGAGGCGGAGGACCTGCGCGGGGCCGAGGAGGCGGCGCATGACGCCTCGGCCTTTCCCGACGCCGTGCCGGTCGAGAACCGCGTGCTGCCCCTGGACTACGCCTACCGGCCCGGTCAGCAGGAGGATGGCGTCACCATCACCGTGCCCCTGCGCGACGCCCCGGCGCTCACGCCTGTCGCGCTGGACTGGGCCGTGCCGGGTCACCTGGAGGAGAAGATCCTCAACCTGCTCAAGGCGCTGCCCACGGGCCAGCGCCGCGCGCTCATTCCCCTGGCGGCGGGCGCGAAGGCCATCGCCGCGGAGCTGGCCCGCGCCGCCCGCGGATCCGGGCGTCCGGTCGCGCTGACCGAGGCGCTGGCCGCGCATCTGCGCACGGCCCGTCAGCTGGCGGTCGATCCCGCCGTCTGGACCGCGCGGCCGCTGCCCGATCACCTGAGGGTGCGCGTCCAGGTGGTGGACGAAGCCGGCCGGCCGCTCGCCGCGAGCCGCGACCTGGGAACGCTCCGGAGCCAGCTGGCGGACCGCCAGCGCCAGCTCAGTGCCGACGCGCCCCGGCAGGATCCGGAGGCGTGGGCCCGCGCGCGGGCGCGCTGGGAAAAGGGCGCCCAGACCTCGTGGACATACGGCGAGATTCCCGCGCGCGTGCCCGTGTGCGAGCACGGGGGCGAGCCGGTGCATGCATTTCCGGCGCTCGTGCCCGTGGAGGCCGGCGTGGCGCTCCGCCTTTTGAGTTCGGCCGGGGAAGCCCAGGCGGCGCTGCCGCGGGGTCTGGCCCGGCTGTTTGAGCTGCAGCTGCGCTACGAGCTCGCCTGGCTGCAGCGCGACCTGCGCAGCCTGCGCACGCTCGGGGTCCTCGCCGCGACCCTGATCCCGCCGGAAGAACTGCAGGAGCAGGCGCTGGCGGCGGTGCGCCGCTGGGTGTGCGGCCGGCCGGTGGTGCCGCTCACGGCCGCGGCGTTCGCCCGGGAGCTCGAGGCCGCCCGGGCCGACCTGCGCGGAATCGTGCCGCGGCTGACGGACCGCCTGCGCGAGATCTTCACGCTCCGGCAGACCCTGCTGACCCACCCGGAGCCCTATCCCGGACTGGAGGCCGACCTCGCGGCGCTGCTGCCGCCCGCCTTCCTCGCCGCCACGCCTTTCGCGCAGATCACCCACCTGCCGCGCTATCTGCAGGCGAAGAAGGTGCGGGCCGACCGCTGGAAACAGGATCCGGAGCGCGATGCCCGGCGGGCCGGGCAGCTTGCACCCTACCTGAAGGCGGCGGCGACCCTGGCCCGCAAGGTGCCGGCCGCGTCCGGCCGGTTCCGGTGGCTCGTCGAGGAATACCGGGTCAGCCTGTTCGCGCAGAGCCTCGGCACCGCGGAACCGGTTTCGCCGGTGAAGCTCGATCGCGAACTGGCGGCCCTGCAGTCCGCCGCGGCTTCCGGGCCGGATCCGGACCGGTCGCCGGAACGCCGGCCGCCGGCGCCGGTCGCCACGCCGCCGGCGGGAGGTCCGCTCAAGAACCTGGGCGCGCTCGACCGGCTTTTCCCGCGCAGCTAGGCCGTCGCCCCGAACCATGCTCAAGGTTGAGCATGGATCTGGCCCGACCCGGAGCCCGAACCGTGCTCAAGGTTGAGCGTGGATTTGGCGCGGCCCGCACGGGCTGGAGGCGACGCGCGGCCCGACCCATGCTCAAGCTTGAGCGCTGATCGGGCAGGCGCCGCGCAGGAACACGGCCCCGAAGCCTGCTCAAGCTTGAGCACGGGTCGGGACGGCGTGGGATCCGCCACAATCGTGCTCAAGGTTGAGCATCTTGATGGCATGCGGCGGGGCATGGACCGCCGGGCCACTGCGGCGCTCAAGGTTGGACGCCGCCCGGGCAGGGGCCACGGAGTCGTATTCGCCGGGCGCGGGCCCGCCGCGGGAAACCGATTTCCGGGGTTGTGGGAAACCGCGGAAGTGGTAGAGTGCCGCCGTTCCCCACCACAGAAGGCACCCCATGATTACGTCCGTCGCTACACTGCTCGAACACAAGGGATCCAAGGTTTTTTCGGTGCCGTCGGACGTGACGGTCTCCGACGCGGTCCAGGAGATGAACCGCAACAAGGTCGGCGCCGTCGTCGTGCTGCAGGCCGGCAAACTCGTTGGCATCTTCACCGAGCGCGATGTCCTCGCCCGCGTGGTCGCGGCCGGGATCAATCCCAAGAAGACGCCGATCGAGAAGGTCATGACGCGCGACCCCCTGACGGTCGAATCGACCGCGACCATCGAGGACGTGATGACCTTGTTCACCGAAAAACGCTTCCGCCATCTGCCCGTGGTCGATCAGGGCGCCCTGGTCGGCCTCGTCTCCATCGGCGACATCCTGCGCCGGATGGTCGACACGCACCGGCACGAGGCCGAGCAGCTCAAGCATTACATCACCACCGGCGGCTATCCGACGTGAGGTTGTGGGCCCGGTCGCCGGCCGGGCGCAGGGTCCGGACCGCGGACCAGGGAAACGCGACGGTGGCGTCGCGTCCCCGGGAAGCCCGGCATCCTGGAGCGGCGACGCCCCCGTCGCCGTCGATTCCGAGATCTTGGCGGGCCGTAGCGCGGTGCTTCAGCCCGCGCCGACCGAACCCGCGCAGGCTGAAAGCCCGCGCCACGCGAACCGGCGCTCGGTCTTTCGGCCGGCGCAAGTCGCCGGCCCTGCAAGATCGCTGGTGGGGCGCCCGGCTTGCGGGCGCCGCGCTCCCGGTGGTGCGGCGTATCGCTGAACACAAAAATCTGGCGTCGCGCCGGCGGTTCGCCGAGAACCACGGCTGCACCCGTCGACCCCGCCTGCGCATGAACCTCGATTCCGCCCGCTCCCTGATCTCCGCCGCGCTGGCGCGCATGAACGCGCTCTACAACCAGACGGTCTTCGACGAATGGGTCGTGATCTCGCTGCAGCCGGATCGCGGCGGGGTGCTCGCGTATCAGGGCCCGCGGGCGGAGAGCCTCCGCAAGCAGTTCGCCGACGATGTCGCGCCGCTCTACGCCGAGATGGCGGGCAAGCATCTCGAGACGGGCGATTTCGAGTTCGCGCCGGCGGCGTCGGGCACCCGCTTCGACGCCTGCCTGCGCGTGGGCCCCGCGAGCTATCTCATCGCCAACCACACGGGCAAGTCGATGGCCCAGATCCGCGGCGATCCGCGATGGCTCCAGGCGCAGAAGGCGTTTCTCGACCTCAGCAACCGGTTCCGCGCGGATCCGCTGGCCTGATGCCCGGCGGCCAAGGGGGAAGAGCCAAGTGGTAAGGGACAGGCGGGAGGCGCGGCTGAGGTGACGCTGGGATTCCTGCGGGAAATGTTTAGCGTGTGAGGCGTAAGCGCGGGGGTGGCGCCGGCGTCACGCCGGCCGCCCGGAGTGCATTGCCTTCTGCGGCCTCCAGCTGCCAGCTCCTGGCTTCCGGCTTGTCGGTCGGCCGCGCTCTCGCGGGCACGGGGGCTCCTTTGCCCCGCTTGCGTCAGTCACGACGATTTCATCGATTGCTTCCGGGCGCCAATGTGCCGGAATGCCGGGCGGATGTTATCCGATCTTCGCTACGCTGTTCGCGCACTCGCCCGCAGCCGCAGCTTCGCCCTGGTGACGATCCTCACCCTGGCCGTCGGCATCGGTTCCGCGGCCTCGATCTTCAGCGTCACGGATTGGGTCCTGTTTCGGGCCAACGGCTTTCCGAAGGACGTCTACCTGATCGGCGGAACGGGCGATCAGAGCCAGCCGATGCCGGTGCGGTTCGACTACATGGCGCGCGCCTATGCCGAGAACACCCGTGTGATGTCGGCGTTCGCCAAGGCTTCCCAGCGGCCGGGCAACGTCGTCCTCGACGCGGAGCCCGTCGCCACGAACTGGCTGGGAGTCAGCGCCAATCTGCTCCCGATGCTCGGCATCCAGCCGGTTCTGGGGCGCGGCTTTCTTCCGGGTGAGGACGTCGAGAGCGCCGATCGCGTGGTCGTGGTGAGCCACCAGTTCTGGACCCAGCATCTGGGCGGCAGGCCCGATGCGTTGGGCCGCTCGATCCGGGTTGGCGACGCCGTCTGCACGGTCGTCGGCGTGCTCCGCGCGGGCCAGGACCTGCCGCTATTCCTGTGGAACGACGTCTTCCGGCCGCTCACCTACCGCGTCAACCCGGCGACGCCTTGGGAGCCCAATCTCTACCTCTTTGGCCAGCTGCGGCCGGGGATCTCGCGCGAGCAGGCGGCTCAGGCGCTGGCTGCGGCGAAGACGGACACGCCGGCCAGGATGCGCGCCTTCCTCGCCGACGATCACGCGGTGCTGTCGAGCATGGCCGACGTGAACCGGCAGTTCCTCCATCCGGAGGCTTTCTGGATGCTGCTCGGCGCGGTCGGTTTTCTCTACGCGATCGCCTGCCTCAATGCCTCGAATCTCATGCTCGTGCGCATGCTCGGGCAGCGCCGCGAGCTGTGCATCCGCCTCGCGCTGGGAGCCGGTCGCCTCCGGGTCATCCGGCTTCTCGTGGCGGAGAGCGCCATACTCGGCGTGCTGGCCTCGCTCGCGGGGGTGCTGGTCGCCAACTGGCTCTTCCCGCTGCTGATCCGCGCGGCGGGAAACGCCGACTACCGCATGACGTTCTGGAACCTCGACTGGCGGGCCGTCGGCGTGATGGCGATGCTGACCGTCATCACCAGTCTGTTGATCGTGACCGTGCCGGCCGTGCGCGTGCTGCGCGCGAGCATCAACATCGGGCTCAGGGAGGGCGGCGCGGCGATGGGGGAGAGCCGGGGCCTCGGACGGCTGCGGAGCCTGTCCGTGGTGCTCCAGGCCACGTTCGCGGTGATCCTGCTCGCCGGCGCGGGCCTGATGATCCGGACCCTCCACCATCTGCAGCAGGTCAATCTCGGGTTCGATCCGGCGGGCCGCCTCAAGTTGCAGATCGCGTTCGCGCCGGACTTCCCGCAGGCCTCCGACGCCGCGCTGGCGCGATTGCGCGAGATCCAGGGACGCCTCATGCGCGTCCCCGGCGTGCGCGCCGTCGGCTTTGGCTACGACATTCTCCTGCCCGGCTACTACTTTGCCACCGTCGCGCTCGAGGGGCCGGAAGGGAAGCCGATCCGGGTGGCGATGTCCGGGTTCGGCATCGGCTACCAGGAGGCGGCCGGCCTGACCCTGAGGCGCGGGCAGTGGCTGACCCGCTCGAACGGCAACGAGATCCTGGTCAACGAGTCCTTCGCGGGCACCTTCTGGCCCGGAAAGGACCCCGTCGGCCAGCTGGTCCGGACGACGGAGCCCAATTCCAGCGCCTCCGCTGACTGGAAGGGGTGGCAGGTCGTCGGGGTCGTCGGCGACATCCGCAGCACGGTGCGCGACGCGCCGGGCCTCTTCATGTACGGGCCGGAGGGATGGGGTCCCGCCGGGCACACGGCGTTCATTCTCCGGACGACGCGCACCGACAGCGAAGCGCTCGCCGGCGCGGTGCGGAAGGAGCTCTACGCCTATGATCCACGGATCGTCGCCGCCCGGATCGTGTCGCTCGAACAGCTGCGGGGTGAGCAGCTGTGGGCGGAGCGCATGGCGAATTCGATGCTCAAGGTGCTCGCGGGCATCGCGCTGGTCCTGACGGTCGTCGGCGTCTTTTCGGTGCTCGCCTACACCGTGGATCGGCGCATGGGCGAATTCGGCGTGCGGGTGGCGCTCGGCGCGACGCCGCGCGACCTGGTGCGGCTGGTCCTCTCCCGGGGCATGGCGCTGACGCTCGGCGGGGTCGTGCTGGGCATGGGCGGCACGCTCGCGCTGACCCGTTTCGTCCGGTCGCTGCTCTACGAGACGTCCGCGCAGGATCCCTGGGTGCTCGCGGCGGTCGGCGTCGTCCTGATCACGACCTCCCTGGCCGCCTGCATCATCCCGTCCCTGCGCGCGACGCGGGTCGACGTTTCGCGCCTGCTAAGATCCGAGTGACGCGCACAACAGCAAGGCGCGGTCTGCCGCTCACGCGCCTGGCTTGAAATTCCAGTTGCTGACTTCCTCCCTTTACGTCGTCGACTGAAGGACAAGGCAAGAGAAAGAGTAAGAGAAAGTGACAAGAGTTGCCTGCTAGGCGAACAGCCCGGCGTACAAAAACCACGCGTAGCCTGCGGCGAAGAGCCAGCCGGCCCAGCGCGGCAGCCCGCCCAGGGCGAGCAGGAAACCCGCGTGCAGCACCGCGGCGACAAACAGGAACAACAGGCCGGTGTCGACGAATCCCGCGAGCGGCACGGGCCGGCTGAGCGCGCACAGGCCGAGGCAGAGCGGGATGCAGATGTGCCCGTCGCCCACCTGTGAGCTGTAGACGATGTCGGCGCGACGCCGCCAGCCCCAGTAGAGCGCCAGCAGGGCGTTCGGCAGCACCATGAGCCAACCGCTCAGCCAGCCGAGGTGGGCCGCGCTCACGAAGCCGCCGTGCTGGTGTCCGACCCACCCCACAAGCCAGTCGATGCTCACGTACAGGCCGTAGGCGCAGGCCAGCACGAGCAGGGCGTCGAGATAGAAACCGGGCCCGAACGAGCGCCGGTGGCTGACGTTGTGCTTGAGCACGTCGAAGACCTGGAAGCACTGCCAGAACAGGAACAGCCCGATCAGGATCAGCCCGTCGCGGAGGTCGAGGCGTCCGTCCCGGCCGAGCACCCAGACCGCTCCCGTGAAGAACACGACCGCGGCCAGCGTGAGCAGGAGCGAGAGCCGGTTCACCCGCGGCCCGGTGTCGGCGGCCTTGCCCTTCCGGGCGCCGCGGGCCGCCGGCCGGCCCGGCACAACCGCGAGCCCCCACACCAGCGCGGGCACGCCGAGCAGCAGCGTGAGATTGGTGACGTTGTTGACGAGGCAGTTGGTCATGACCTCGCGCACGGGCCCGCCGCGAGCCAGCACCAGGTAGACGAAGATGAGGTTCCCGAGGCCCGAGCAGTAGGGCATCACGATTGTGCCCAGGGCGGTGCCCTCGAGGCCGTGCTCGAGCATCGCCTCGAGGCGCCACATCATCAGCATCGAGGCCGCCAGGAACAGGCCCACGTAGATCCACGGGCCGGCCAGGCCCAGCGAATCGATGAAGTCGGGCAGCGGGTTCATGATCAGAACATCTTCGGCCGGCCCGGGGCAAACCGCGCCTGCCAGCGCCCGTCGTGCGTCGCCAGCCGCACGCGGGTGCCGAAGGCGGCCCCGAGCACGGCGGCCGTGAGCACGGCCCGTTTCGGGCCGGCGGCCGCAACCCGCCCGGCCCGGAGCACCAGCACGTGCGAGCAGGCCGGTACGATCTCCTCCAGGTGATGCGTGACCAGCACGAGGGTGGGGGCGCCCGGCCGGCGCGCGAGGCGGTCGAGAAACTGCAGGAAATGTTCGCGGGCCACGGGATCGAGCCCCGCGCAGGGCTCGTCGAGGATGAGCAGGCGCGGCCGGGCCATGAGGGCGCGTCCGACCAGGATGCGCTGGCGCTCGCCCTGCGAAAGCAGGTCCCAGGCGCGCCCCGCCAGCCTCCCCGCTCCGACCAGGCGGAGGATCCCCTGCGCCCGCCGGCGGTCCCCGCGGTGGATCGGCCCCCAGAAATCGAGCTGGGCCGCCTTGCCGCTAAGCACCGTCTCCAGCGCCGGCTCGCCCGGCGGGATCAGGGAGTGCACCGCCGCCGTCACCAGGCCGACGTGCTTGCGCAGCTCGCGCCAGTCGGCCCGGCCGAAACGCCGGCCGAGCAGGTCGATCGTGCCGCGCGTCGGCGTCAGATAGGCGGTCAACGCCCGCAGCAGCGAGGTCTTCCCGCTGCCGTTCGGGCCGAGGATCGCCCAGTGCTGCCCGCGGTCCACCCGCCAGGACACGTCGTGCAGGATGACGCCCGGTCCGCGCTCGACGCGCAGGTGCGCGACTTCCAGCACGGGGGTGGGCGGGCGGGCGGCCATGAACGCGGATGGTGGCGGCGATGGCCGCGTGGCGTCAATCACCGCGCAGATTGCGCGACCGTCCGACCGCTTGGGAGAATTCCGGCCGCGCAAGGAACGCCTTCCCGCGCAGCCGCGGCTGACACCGGCGCCGGTCGAACATCCGGCCGACGCGATCAGCCCATGAACGTCCGGTGCGGGTGAATTCGGATATGGTGGGGCGGGCGTCATGCCGCCGATTTCCATTTCTTCGGATCCTGGACTGCGGAGGGATCAACCCCGCCCCCAGCAGACCGGCGCAAAAAAGAGGCCGATTTCGTAAGCTTAACTTACGTTCATTGTCTAAGGCGTAAGTCGATTGACTACAGTAACATATATCGATGGCGTTCGCGGGGGATCCTCTGGCCGTCGATTTGTCTTACAACCCGCCGCGAAGAAAGGCCGGCACCCCTTTAGCGCGCATCTGGCAACAACCGGACAATCAAATATATGCGGGTATCGGATTGCAGCGAGATGCCCGTGGCACGGACAGTGCTGTTCCAATATAGGATAATTGCCATTATTAGAACTGAGATTGGGCATCATTAGATAAACTACCCCACTGACCATGAAATCGCGTTTCACCGCTTTGATTACATCGGCCTTGCTGCTCACCTTGGCGCTCTGCGGGGCGCCCGCGGGGTTCGGGGCCGTGACGCTCCTCGTCGACCAGGTTTCTCCGTATGGGGGGTACGGATACGCAACCGGCGGGTGGAACGGCATGTCCGCCGACCTGGACAGCGCCTTTGGCGCCGGCAACATCACGGTCAGCAATTCGCCCCTCGACAATCTCGCCTACCTGCTGTCCTTCGACCGGCTGTGGCTGACCGCGAGGCAACCAGGGGATCCGGGCCTTTCGGCGCAGGAGATTGCCAACGTCGAGGCCTTCATCGCCACCGGCCGGCGGCTCGTTCTCGTGGGGGAGAACACCGGTTGGGCGGCCTGGAACGACTCGATCCTGCAGACCGTGGGCGGAACGTTTTCCGGAACGGAAGTCGAAGACGCGATCCTGAACCCGGTGATCGCCAATTCCCTGACCGCAGGCGTCGCGGACGTCGTCGCGAGAGCCGACGGGCTGACGTTGGGCGGAACCCCGGTCTTCGACCAGAACATCGTGACGCTGTGGGGGGATTCGCAGAACGTCCTGACCATGCTGAGCGTGAACATGATCGATGACAGTTACGGAGCCGCCGCCGGGAATGTGCAGTTCAAGAGCAACCTGGCGGACTGGCTGGCCGGCAGCGGCGGGGCCGGCGTTCCAGACGCGGCCTCGACGTTCGTTCTGATCGGGATCGCCTTGGCGGGCTTGGCGGGAGTCCGCCGCGGTCTGTCCCGCTGAGCGGCACCGGACCTTTCCCTGGAAATGAGGCGGGACCGTCAGGCGGTCCCGCCTTTTCGTTTTGTGCAGCCGGACCCGGTGTTGGGTTGACGGGCGCGGTCCTGCGACGGTGTTATGGCGCGAGTCGGTTTATCGATTTGCCCCCATGAGAATCCCGCTGACCTGCCTGATCGCGGCCGTTGCGGCTGCCGTTGTTCCGTGGCTGCGCGCCGCGCCGGCGGACGCCGATCCGTTCGAACAGACCGATCCGTTTGTCCGGGCAAGCGCCGCGCTCGCGCGCGGCGATCTCGCCGCGGCCGAAGCACTCGCGCTGCCGCTGGCCTCCGGGGCCGCGCCCCGCGCCGATGTCTGCACGCTGCTTGGCGAGGTCCGCCTGGGCCAGAAACGTCCATGGGAAGCCATTGAGTTCTTCGAGAAGGCGGCGCAGCTCAGTCCGAAAAGCGCGATCTGCCAGTCGCGCCTCGGCACGGCGATTCTGGAATCGGTGGGCCAGGCCGAGCCGGCTCGACGCGGCGCGCTGGTCGGTCGGGCGCTGGCGGCCCTGAACCGTTCCGTGGAGCTGGAGCCCGATCATTACGATGGCTGCCTGGCGCTTGCTCATTTTTACGCCGAGGCGCCGGCCGACGGCGGCCGCGATTTTGACCGGGCCGCCTTCTTTGCCGAGAAGGTCCGGAAGGCCAATCCGTTCGAAGGCACGCTTCAGCTCGCCATCATCGCCGAGCGGCAGGGCAGGCTCGAGGCGGCGCTCGAACGCTACCGGGAGACGCTGCGCATGTGGGACGACGATCCGGGGCTGCTGGCCTGCGAGGCGCGCGTGCTGGCGAACCTGGGCCGCATCGCCGAGGCGCGCGCCTGCTACGGGCGCATCCTGCAGCGATTCCCGGACTGGGCGCCCGGTCGCCAGGCGCTCGCCGCGCTGCCTGCGGATTCCGCCGCGAAGTAGCGGCGCGGTTGTCCCGCGACACGGACATCTCGTGGGCGATGAAGCCTCCACGGGGAGTCCCGGACCATGCGGGAGCCGCCTCGAAAAGAACAGCAGTGCTGACGGCCGATCCGGCTGCAGCGCATGGCCATTATGTCGTGTCAACGCGACTAAATGTAATTTATACTTGACATCCTGTCCACTGTACATGACTCTCCGTGCCATGATTCCAGTCAATCCAGCGAAACGCGCCCACCGGCGCTACCTCATCGAGTTCAGTCTCTCGATCGCGGCCTACATGATCGTGATTTTTCTGAGCCGGCTGCTCTGGCACACGGCGGGTGGAGGCTGGCAGACCGCGATTGCGCTGATGCCGGTCGTTCCCGCGGCCTTCATCGTGGTGGCGGTGGCCCGGTGGCTGGGCGGCACCGATGAGCTGGAACGGCGCAAGGCGATCGAGTCGCTCGCGGTCGCCGGGGTGGCGACCGCCCTCCTGGCCTTCACCTACGGGTTGGTGGAGGGCGAGGGATTCCCGCGACCCTCGGCCTGGTGGACATTCGGGACATTCATGGTCGCCTGGATCGCCTCCGCGTTTCTCGTCCGACGCCGCTTCCAATGAAAAACCGACTGAGAGTCCTGCGCGCGGAAAACAACTGGTCCCAGGCCGAACTCGCGGACCAGGTCGGCGTGGTGCGGCAGACGATCATCGCCCTGGAGGCCGGCAAGTACGCGCCGAGCCTTCCGCTGGCGTACAAGCTCAGCCGTCTCTTCAAGAAACCGGTCGAGGAGATCTTCATCCCCGACGAAACGGATTCCTGAACGGCCCGAACAGCCGGAGGTCTGCCGTGTCCGCACCGGCTCCGCCTGCCGCTTCTTTCGAAACCACATCGCGATTTGATCCCAATCCACCAATGAAAATCTCCGCGTTTGCCCTTTCCCTCGTCCTGGCGGTCGCAGCGGCCGGCGTCATGCCGTGCGCGGCTTCGGATTCCGGCGTCGATCGCCCGCCCTTCGGGCCGGCCGCGAAACCGACGGCCTCATTCGAGGTCGGCACGCTGCACGTGGAGAAATACGGTTCGGGAACGCCGGCCCTCGTGCTCATCCCCGGGCTGGCGGGCGGTTCGTGGGTCTGGCAGGGCACGATCGGCGAGTTCGGCCGGAACCACACGGTCTATGCCATCACCCTGCCGGGCTTTGACGGACGCGCGGCCACCGACCAGAAGCCGCTGTTCGCCGCGTTCCAGCGGGATTTCTGGGCGTTGCTGGCCGCGGAGAAACTGGAGAGGCCGGTGGTCATTGGCCACAGCCTGGGCGGGACGCTCACCATCGCCCTGGCGGAGGACCATTCCGAGCGTTTGGGCGGGGTTGTCGCCGTCGACGGTCTGCCGGTGTTTCCAGCGCTCGCCTTTGCGTCGCCGGAGCAGCGCGAGGCCGCGGCGGCGAGGATGGCGGACGCCTACGCCTCCTTCGATGCGCCGGCGGTGCTGGCCGCGCAGGAGATGTTCATGAGCACAACGGGCACGATCCGGCCCGAGCTGGTCAAGCCGGCGGCCATGCTGCAGGCGAGGAGCGACCCGCGGGCGATCGCGCAATGGGCCCGGGAGACGCTCACGGCCGATCTGCGGCCGGGCTTGGCCAAGATCACGGTGCCGCTGCTGGAAATCGTGCCGTACAACCCGTCCGACCAGAGGCCGCCGGCCGGATTCACGCGGGAGCAAACGCTGACATTCTACCGGTCGATCCTCGCCGGGGCGCCTCACGCAAACGTGCTGGCGATCGAGCCCTCCCGGCACTTCGCGATGCTCGACCAGCCCGAGGCTTTCAACAAGGAGCTGGCGGATTTCCTCGCCTCGATTCGCTGAACGACCGCGTCCGGGACGGCCGCGTCCGCGGCGGCCCGGCCCGGGAATGGCCGCCCGGCGGCAAAAGCCGCTGTCCGGCGCGCCGGGCGCGCATTTTTACGCTTGCCGCCAGGATTTTCTGTAACTTTGGGTCGCGAGACGGGTTCTCCTGATAGCAACCCAGCGAAACTGCCATGAAACTGCCCCTAGTCCTCCTCATCGGATTCGGGTGGCTGCTCGCCACCCCGCTTGTCGTTGACGCCAAGATCGAACGCACGGTCGACAAAACCTTCACCGTCCAGCCCGGGGGCACGCTCCGGATCGAGACCAACGGCGGGGGCATCCGGGTCGAGCCCGGCACCGGCAGCGCCGTGGCCATCCACGTCACGGAGCGCATCAACGCCTCCACCGACGCCGAGGCCGACGAGGTGCTCAAGCATCTGGTGCTCACCTTCGAACAGCAGGGCAACGACGTCAGCGCCGTCGCCAAGTACGAGGGCGAGCACGTCAGCTCCTGGTTCCATTGGGGCTCCTGGCCCCCGGTGCAGTGCGAGTTCAAGGTCACCGTGCCCGCGACCTACAACGTGGACCTGCACACCTCCGGCGGCGGCATCACGGTGGGCAACCTCACCGGCCGCGTCGAGACGCGCACCTCGGGTGGCGGGCTCGAGTTCGGCCGGATCACGGGCACGGTCGAGGGGCACACCAGCGGCGGCGGGATCCGCCTCGAGGCCTGCACCGGCGACGTGAAGCTGGGCACCTCGGGCGGCGGCATCCACCTCGGGCCGGTCACCGGCAACGCCGACGTCCACACCAGCGGCGGCCCGATCTCCATCACGGAGATCGCGGGCACCGTCCAGGCGCACACCTCGGGCGGCGGGATCGACGTGGCTTTCTCCGGGCCCCTGAGGGGCGATTGCGACATTTCGAGCTCGGGCGGCGGCATCCGGGTCAAGGTGGACCCGAAGAGCGATTTCGACCTCGACGCGCGCACCTCGGGCGGGGGCGTGCACACGAGCCTGCCGGTGACGGTCCAGGGCGAGGTGGGCCACGACAAGCTGGTCGGCCGGGTCAACGCCGGCGGCCACCTGCTCAAGATCCACACCTCGGGCGGCGGCATTCACATCGAG
>CAZKDK010000031.1:0-18576 GCA_964551145.1 uncultured Opitutaceae bacterium
GACGAGGCGTCCAGGGCGCGCCCGGCAAACAGCCCTTGCGCGCGGTCGGCCAGGCCGCGCGTCGTCCGGGTCAGACCGTCCCGGAATTTCCTGAAGAGGGAGAGCATGCGGTGAGAGCGAAAGTGAGGGTGAAGCTGAGAGTGAAAGTCAACGGGAGCGTGAATGTCGACGCTGCAGCCGCCCCCCTTGGCCCTCTCACTCTCCCTCTCTACTCAGCTTCCGCTTTGCGCGCATCGCGGCCGAGGTCGCCCTTGAACCGGTCGAGGATGCCGTTGATGAAGCGTTTCGCGTCGGCGTTGGAGAACTGCTTGGAAAGGTCGATGGCCTCGTTGATCGAGACGACCGGCGGGATGTCCTTGCGGTAAAGCATCTCGAAGATCGCCAGTCGCAGGATCGCCAGGTCGATCCGCGCGATGCGGTCGAACTCCCAGTTCTGCGCCAGGGCGCGGATCTTCGCGTCGATCTCGGCGACGTGCTCGATGGTGCCGTGGATCAGCTGCTCGCCGAAGGCGTAGGTGTCGCGCGGCTGTTCCAGACCCTCGAAGAACACGTCGAGATCCCCGGCGAGGTCCGCCGGCGGGTTGAGGCTCCACGCGTACAGGTACTGGAGCGCGGCGACGCGTCCGGCGCGCCGTTGGGCATACTGGTCCTTGCTCATCGGGACAATGCGCGCCGCAGCGCGGCCATTTCGAGCGCCGCCTGCGCGAAATCCGCGCCGCGCCGGAGACGGCCGCGACAGCGGGCCTCCGCCTGCCGCTTGTTTTCCGCGACGACGACCCCGTTGATCACGGGCCGCCCGGCCGCCAGTGCGACCCGGACGAAGCCCTGCGACGAGGCGTCGGCCACCAGCTGGTAATGCCGGGTCTCGCCCCGGATGATGACCCCGAGGGCGATGCAGACATCGGGGCGCCGGCGCCGGCAGAGCAGCTGCACGGCAATGGGCAGTTCGTTCGATCCGGGCACACGCACCACCGTCATCCGGCTCGCGCGCACACCCGCGGCGCGCAGATGGTCGCAAACCTGGCCCAGCAGCGCGTCCACCAGGTCCTGGTTGAAGCGCGCCGCGGCGATGCCGACCGTGAAGTCGGCTCCGTCGATCGCGGAGTGGCGGGGGGCGTGGCGGCTCATCGGGCGTGCAAAGCGGTCATCGGAACGGCCGCGCGGCGTCGGGCCCGCGGCCGGAACGGAGATGAATGGACGGCGAGAGGCCCCGAACGCAACCGAAAACCGGCGGGCGCCGCCGCTAGAGCGGCACCTGTTCGACGATCTCGAGGCCGTAGCCGTCGAGGCCGACCACCTTGCGCGTGCTGTTGGAGAGCAGCCGGATCCGCCCCAGGCCGAGCGCCCGCAGGATCTGCGCGCCGATGCCGTAGTCGCGGAGGCTCATCGGCGAAATCGTCTCGCCGGGAGCGGCATTGAGGCGCCGCAGCAACACGTCGCCCGCGCTGGCCGGTTCCATGTACAGGACGACGCCCCGCCCCGCCCGGGCGATGGCCTCGAGCGAGCCGGTGAGCGCGTGGCGGTCGCCCATCCCCTGGGCGTGAAACACGTCGCTGAGCAGATTTTCGCTGTGGACGCGCACCAGCGTCGGCTCGCCGTCGAGCTGCCCCATCGTCAGCGCGAGATGCTGGCGGCCGTCGAGGCGCCCGCGGAAGACGTGCAGGGTGAACGCGCCGAACTCCGTCGGAAACGGCCGGGTGCACATCAGCTCGATCAGCTGGTCGCGCTTGACGCGCAGCTCGATCAGCTGGGCGATCGAGATCATCCGCAGCCCGAACTTGCGCTTGAACTCGACCAGGTCGGGCAGGCGCTGGACCGTGCCGTCGTCGTTGACCAGCTCGCACAGCACCCCCGCGGGATAGACGCCCGCGAGCGTGGCGAGGTCGACCGCCGCCTCGGTGTGGCCGGCGCGTTCGAGCACGCCGCCGGGGCGCGCCCGCAGCGGGAAGACGTGGCCCGGCTGCACCAGCTGCTCGGGGCGCGCCTGCGGATCGGCGAGGACCTGGATGGTCCGCGTGCGGTCCTGGGCGCTGATGCCCGTGGTGACGCCCTCGGCCGCGTCGACGCTCACCGTGAAGTCGGTCCGCTGCGTCTCGCGGTTGTGGCTCACCATCGGCCCGAGCCCGAGCCGCCGCAGCTGGGCCTCGCCGGTCGGCACGCAGACGATGCCGCTGCAATAGCGGATCATGAGTCCCACCGACTGGGGCGTGGCCTTGGCGGCCGCCATGATGAGATCGCCCTCGTTTTCGCGATCCTCATCGTCCGTCACGATGACCAGCCGGCCGGCGGCGATGTCCGCGATGGCGGACTCGACGGAATCGAAGGGGGCGTGGGCGCTGGGGGCGGGCATGATGGCGCCCGGCCGGGCCGGGCAAGGGGCGTCCACGGTCTAGCGAACTCCCCCGGGTGTCAAACCAGCCCGGCGGCGGATCTTACTGCCGGAAGTCGATGACGTAGTCCTCGACGGCCTCTTCCCCCTCCTGGCCGAGCAGCGTGAGGTAGAGTTTGAAGAGGTAGGGCGGCCGCACGAACTTCGGCGACGTCAGCGCCGTGTTGTCGGCGTTCGGATTGAGGACGGTGCGCTCGTTCAAGACCGAGTAGTGCACAATCCAGCGGACGGCGGCCCGCGCGATGTTGACCGGTACCGGCTTCTTGTCCGCGCCGAAAAACGACAGCTTGAATTTGCCGTCCACGACCTGGAGGCTGAGATAGCCGCCGCTGGTTCGCGGGATGACAAAACCGGGTATCGTCGGCTCGGGCGCCGGCGGCGCGGGGGTGGTGACCGCCTTGGTTCCCGACCGCACTGTGGTCGGGGTGGTGGTGGCCGCGACCATCCACGGTCCGGCGATGCCCAATGCCGCGGTCAGCAGCAGAATCTTCGGCAGACAGACCTGGGTTTTCATGGTGGGAAAAACCGCCCCACTCTACGGGACGACCCCCCGCCCGCAAGCTGCATCCCGGACGCGCCGCCGAGGTTTACGCGGATTTCGCAAGAATCAAAAGCGAACCGGAGGGCCCGCCGCTCAGCCCGGGGGCCGGCGGCCGCCCTGCAATGCGGCCTTGAGCGTCTTCCAGCGCGCCAGGCGCTCGGCCACCGCCTTCTCGGCGCCGGCCATTTGCGGTACGTAGAGCGCCAGCGGTCGCTCGAGGTATTCCTGGCCGGAGACGGCCTCGGGAAATTCATGGCTGTACCGATAACCCTGGCCGTGCCCCAGCCGCTTCGAGGCCTGGCCGCCGGTGTCGCGGAGATAGACCGGCACCGACTGGACGGGCTGGCCGGCCAGCGCCGCCTTGGCGGCGCCCAGCGCCTGCTTGGCCGAGTTGCTCTTCGGCGCGGTGGCGATGTAGAGCGTGGCATGCGCCAGGGTGAGTTCGGCCTCCGGCAGGCCGACGAAGTCCACGGCGTGATGGGCGGCGACGGCGAGCGGCAGCGCCTGGGGGTCGGCGAGGCCGACGTCCTCCGATGCCAGGATGACCAGGCGGCGGGCGATGAAGCGCGGGTCCTCGCCGCCCGCCAGCATCTTGGCGAGCCAGTAGAGCGCCGCGTCGGGATCGCCTCCCCGGCAGCTCTTGATGAACGCGGAGATGGTGTCGTAGTGCTCGTCCTCGTCGGCATCGTACCGGATGCGCCGTTCGCGGGCGAAGATCTCGAGCTCGGCCGGCGTGATCGCCGTCTTCTCCGGCAGGCTCAGCACGATGACTTCGAGCGCGTTGAGCGCCCGGCGCAGATCCCCGTCGCACAGTTTCGCGAGGTCGAGCAGCAGCGCGTCGGTGGCCGTGCAGCCGCGTGCGCCCAGTCCCCGCTCCGCGTCGGCCAGCGCCCGCTTGAGCATCGCGACCACCTGGGGCGGCGTGAGCGGATCGAGCCGGAACAGATGGCTGCGGCTGAGCAGCGGCGGATTGACGTAGAAACCGGGATTGTGGGTCGTGGCGCCGATCAGGCGCACGGCGCCCTCCTCGACGTCCGGCATCAGCAGGTCCTGCTGCGCCTTGTTGAACCGGTGCAGCTCGTCGATGAACAGGATCGTGCCGGACCCGGGCCGCCGGCGGGCCGCCGCCAGCACGTCGCGCAGTTCCGCGACGTTCGACAGGACGGCGTTGATGCGGACAAAGCGGCTCTTCGTCTCGCAGGCGATGGCCTCGGCCAGCGAGGTCTTCCCGCAACCGGGCGGGCCGAAGAAGATGAGGCTGCCGAAGCGATTGGTCGCCACGAGACGCGGCAGCAGGCTCCCAGGCCGCAGGATGTGCTCCTGGCCGACCATCTCGGCAAGGCGGCGCGGTCGCATGCGCGCGGCGAGCGGCCGCGCGACCGCCGGGGCGCCGGCATCGGGCGCCGCTGCCGCCCCGGCCTGCGGCAGCGCCGGATCGTCCGGCGCAAACAGGTCGCTCTGCTCGCTGTCGCTCATGGCCCTCCTGCTTGGCAGGAATCCCCGCCGTTGGAAAGGCTTCTCGCCGGCGGCGGTAAAGCCGCATCCAAAAGTGAAGGGCGAGCCTCCCGGCGAGCCGATTCCTGGTTGCGGCTCGGCCGGAGCCTCGCCCTCCAGGCCGCGGATCATATGTGCGTGGAGGGCGAACCGCCGGGTGAGCCGCCTGGCGGTTCCGTCTCGGCGCGAGCCTCGCCCTCCAACGAAATCGCCGCGGATGACAGAGATTCCGCAGAACTAACGGATCGAAAAATCCGCGCAAGGCCGGTAGGGTTATGTCTGTCAATGATTCCCGCGGGCGGGCGCAGATTTTGTTCGATTATATGAAATTACTGCATAAGAGAACAACCATGCCTTCGAACGAACAGCCGGTCGCCCTCACCATTGCCGGATCCGACAGCGGCGGCGGCGCGGGCATCCAGGCCGACCTCCTCACCTTCGCGGCCCACGACGTCTTTGGCACGACGGCGATCACCTGCCTGACGGCGCAGAACCCAGATGGCGTGACTGCCGTGGAGGCCCTGCCCGCCGCGTTCGTGCGCGAGCAGATCGCGCAGGTCCACCGCTATTTTCACCTGGGCGCGCTCAAGACCGGCATGCTGTACTCCGCCGAGATCATCGCGGTGGTCGCGGACTTCCTGCGCGGGCAGCGGGCGATCCCCGCCGTGATCGACCCGGTCATGATCGCGACCAGCGGGGCCGCACTGCTGCAAGCCGACGCCCTCGCGGCACTGCGGGACCGGCTGCTGCCGCTCGCGGCGGTCGTGACGCCGAACCTCGACGAAGTGGCCGCGTTGCTGGGGGAACGGCCGGAGACGCCGGCCGCCATGGCTGCGGCGGGCCGGTCGCTCGCCCGGACTCACGGCGTGCCATTCCTCGTCAAGGGAGGCCATCTGGCCGGCGACGACCTGACCGATGTCCTCGCGACGCCCGATGGCGCGATCCAGACCTTCGCGGGCCCGCGGATCGCGGGCGTCGACACGCACGGCAGCGGCTGCACGCTCTCGGCGGCGATCGCCGCGAACCTGGCGAAGGGGTTCCCGCTTCAGGCGGCCGTGGTCGCCGCCCGCGCCTACCTGCAGCGTTGTATGCAGCCGGGTCTGGCCCTCGGAGGGCGGCGTTTCATCAAGCACCTGCCATGAGTCATGAATCCCGGCCGCCCCGGCCACCGCGCGCCCCTGTGCTGGCTCCTGCTGCCGTTCATGGCCGGACTCGGGGCGGCCAAATGCGTTGAACTGCCGCCAACGCCGCTGCTGATCGCCGCGGCGCTTCTCATTCCCGTCGCGGCGGTGAGCGCCTGGAGCAGCCGCCGGCTCGCCCGCCGGATCTGGCCGCTGCCGATGGCGGCGCTGGTGGCACTCGCCGGGGCGGCGTACTTTCACCTGCGCCTTGCCCGCCCGGCCGGGTGGACGGGCCTGCCGCCGCGGGAGGCGGTCCTGACGCTGCGGATCGAACGGCTGTTTCCGTCCCGCGCGGACCAGCGGCGCGCGAGCGGCCTGGCGACCGTGACGTCCGCGGGCAACCATCTGCGAGATGTCGTGGGGCAGAGGCTGTTCTTTTCGCTCAACGGAGCAACCGAGGACGAACCGGTGCGTTCCAGCGAGGTCACGGCGATCGGCGTGCTCGAACTGCTGCCCCGGCGCCCTCCCGGCGGGGGATTCACAGCATACCTCGCCAACGCCGGAATCAATTTCCAGTTCACCCGGGGCCGTCTGCTCGGCGTGGTGACACCGCCCGACCGGTACCACCGCTTCTGCCACAGCGCGGAGATTCGGCTGCATCGCCTGCTCAACGCCGGAATCGACGACCACCGAGTCCTGGCGGGGGTCTTTTCCGCGATGGTGCTCGGCCAGACCCAGGACCTGAGCGCCGAGCAGAAGGGCTTGTTCATGCGCAGCGGCACGCTGCACCTCTTCGCAATCAGCGGGCAGCACATCAGTGTGATCGCCCTGTGTCTCGGGAGTGTGCTCCTGATGCTGCGGGTGCCGCACCCGGTAGCGGCCCTGATCGGGCTCGTCCTGCTGTGGCTGTACGTCGACATCACGGGCGCGAGCCCCTCCGCCGTACGGGCGTTCATCATGTGCGCGCTGGTGGTCGCCGCGTTCACCCTCCGGCTCCCCGGCGGCGCCCTGGCGGCGCTGGTCGCCTCCGCCCTGGTGGTGCTGGTGGCCGATCCGATGCAGCTCTTCAGCGCCAGCTTCCAGATGTCCTACGGCATCATGGCCGCCCTGCTGCTGCTGGGGACGCCGCTGGCGGAGGCGATGCAGGAGCGCTGGCCGGCTTTCGCCGATCTGCCGGAGGCAACCTGGCGATGGCACCATCGCTGGCGCGCCTGGATCCGGCGCGAGCTGCTCGATCTGGTCGGCCTCGGAATGTCGGCGACCCTGGTCAGCGCGATCACGAGCGTCCAGTTCTTCAACCTCTTCACGCCCGGCGCCCTGTTCGCAAATCTGGCGTTGATTCCGACTTCCTCGCTCGTTATCGGCGCCGGTTTCGTGTCGCTCGTCTGCGGCCTGACCGGATTCACGCCGGGCAGCGTGCTCTGCAACCACGCCGGGGCGCTGCTGCTCTGGCTGATGGACCAGCTTGTGCGCGCCGCGGTGGCGGTGCCCGGGCTTTTCTTCCCGGCCCGTTTCCGCGTCGAATGGCTAGGGCCGGCGGGTCACGCCGCCCTGCTCGCCGTGTGCCTGGCGGGGTACTCCCGGAGCTGGCGGCGCGAGGCCGGCGGATTCTGGCCGCCGTTCGTCCTCGTGGCGCTCCTGGTCGCTTTCGGAGTGCGCTTCGGCTCCTGAAAACGCCCCGTGAGCCGCGCAACATTCTGGCAGACCATCAAAAACGATATCTACTCGTTAACGCAGTGCGGCATATTATCCTGTTGAGCAAAGAATGAACACCGAGGCTCCAAGCATCGACGCACGAGATGAATTCCGTGCCGTCGCGACAGTATACCGCAGGAGGAAGCGTCTAGCCTCTTTCATCATCCTACCGATTTTTGCGTTTGCCGGCTTCGCGATGTTCTTCCTCCCGTCCGTCTATGCTATTGCTGGCGGCGTCTGTTTCATCGTCTTGGCCGTCGTCGCTGATGCTTTCACTCCGAAGCTGGATTGCCCGGTTTGCCGGAAGAAGACGGACTCCGAATTAGATCAGTTTTGTCCGGCATGCGGGCACGCGAGCATCATGAAGCCGAGCAAATCTCGGTCGTGGCCGAAGTGCAGCAATTGCGGCAAGCAGCTAGTTCGCGCGCGAGGAAGCGCCTATTACTCGATCTGCTTTTGCACGCATTGCTCAGCTCACCTCGACGACGAAGGCGTATGAAATAGGAGCCCAACCATTTGCCAGACCCAACTTCCTTGGCTGCCACGCCCGCTGCATTCGCACCGGTCGCGCCAGTCGTCGGTCGTGGGTCGTCCTAGCCGTTGGCACCGGACGACGGGAAGCGCGAGTCGGCCGAAGTCTTTGCGTGGCGGATGGCACAATTGTGCTTTACCCGGGGCGCGGCGGGGATTGCGTAGCCATCATGAAGAGCTCCTACGAACTGGCCATGGAACGCCTGCGGGCGTCGGAACCCGATGCCGGCACTCCCCTCACCGCAGAACAGAAGGCACGGCTGGCCGAGATCGACCGGCTTTTTCAGGGCAAGCTCGCGGAGCGCGAGATCTTCCTCCAGAAACAACTCGATGAGCTGCTGACTGCCAGCAACTGGGACGAGGCGGAAAAGGTCAGGAAACAACTCGCAAGCGAGAAGGCCCGGCTGGCGGAGGAGCGCGAGGAGGAAAAGGAGAAGGTGCGGCGAGCTTCTGGCTCCGCCAAAAGCTAGGCGAATTGCCGCTGTCCGCGGCGGCTCCAACGAATTGCCGCTGCGCGCGGCGATTCAGACGAATTGCCGCTGCGCGCGGCGATTCAGACGAATTCAAACTCCGCCGTCAGCATGTGATGGTCCGACGCCGGCGTCTGCTCGACGGCGTAACGGACCGGCCGGAGAAAGCGGTTGTAGAAAAGGTGATCCAGCACGTAGGGACGGCGGCGCCAGGTCGCGGTGCTGTCCTGGACGGTCTGGTATCCGGCCGAAAGAAACTCGCGGATCAGCAGGTCGTGCTGGCAGATGTTGAAATCGCCGCCGATCAACGTGGGGCCCGCCGGCTCGCGCACCTGTTCGACGACCATCTCGAGCTGCGAGGCGGGCTCCGCGCTGCGCGTGTCGATCATGAAGAGCGCCAGGAGGTGCGTATTGAAGACCTGGAGCTGCCGGCCGGCAATCGTCGTCTGTGCCCCGATGAGCAGGCGGTCGGTCGGCGTGCGCTTCTCGCCATGGAAATCGAACTCGACGGTTGGCGACGGCAGGTCGCGGCGCACGGTGCAGCTCAGGGGAGTCTTCGAAAGAATCGTCTGGCCGATGCCGAAGGGCAGTTCGCGCGGATCCGCCTTCGGATACGCGAAGAAGCTGTCGTAGCCAGACAGGGCGGCCCGCATCCGCGTGAAGTTCGGCGGCGGGTCGGGCTGGATCCCCGCGGGACGGGCATGCTCGACCTCCTGCAGGAACACGATGTCGGCGTCGTGGCTGCGGATCTCCTCGATGCTCAAATCCAGATTCACCGGAGCGCCGTCCGGATTGGCGGCACTCCAGTTCTGGCCGAACTGCATGTTAAACTGCAGCACCTTGAATGAGCGCATCGAGTCGAGTTGTTCGTGATGCGAAAGAGCCGGTCGGATGGGCCGATTCGCTAGCCGGAATAGGCTTACTGCAGCGAGTCAAAATGCGGGAGTCAGATCAGCCGAAACGATTTTTCGCAGTCAATTGGCATTTTGCTGGCAGGGCGCAATGCCTCAAGTCATTTCCAAGCGAAAATCTTGTACAACATCTCGGATTACTCCGGCTCGGCATCGCCTTCTTTGATCCACTCTTTAGATTCAGGAACCTGAGTATAAAACTCTTTTAAGGCGGCACTTAGGTGTTCAGCATATCGGAAATGCGCCCCGCTGCCGGTCCGGAGTTCGGCCTCGTAGATGAATTTGTCGGCGTGCGTGCTGTGCTCGAAAGGCGTCTGAGCCCCGAGCAACAGCGAATACACGTAAGTCGCTGATCCTCGTTTTATCAGCTCCCTCGTAAATGCCAGCTGGCTCGCGAGCAAAGCCTCATGGGGCGCGCCCGGCACTTCGGGAGGCAGGTAGAATCCTGCCTGGATGAGGGGGGTGTAGCGGTGGCCGGTCCGGTGGCGGTTGAGGTCGCGCAGCTCGGCGATGGCCAGGTTGTTCCAGGCAAAAGTCACGCGCATGCGCCGAACCGCAGCCCCGCACCGGCCATAGCGATTGATGCGGTGACGCAGCGACTCGGCGACGCCCTGGTCTGCCGGCAGCCACGGGGGGGCGGCCCGGTCCACCTTCACCCACACCGAATCGGCGAGAGGCTCGGCGGAAAGCCGTTCGCTCCCGAGGCGCAGCGAGGTCGCGAGCTCCTGGCACGCCTCCTCCTGATAGGAAGGTTCCGCCTGGCTGTGGCGCATCAGGCGTGGCGAGAACTTCATCAGCTCCGCGCGGATGGCGGCCGCGGCGGCCCGGGCCTCCAGCTGCGGCAGCGAATCCAGATGTTGCACCGTCTGCGCCCACATGCGGGCGCTCTGGACCAGGGCGAGGCTCGTCCGGGTCGCGAACGGAACGAAATAGCGGGCACGGTCCAGGGCGTAGTTTTTCCGGATGCGGACGACCACCGCCGGCCGGGCACCGCTGGCGACGCGGATCCGCTCCGGCTCGGCCTGACCGAGCGCGTCGAGGCGCGCGTACTCGGCGTGGTAGGCGGCAAACGCCTGCGCCATCAGCTCGCGCCAGCGGCCGGCCAGGTCCGCCGGCAGGCCGAGCTCGTCGGCCGACGGAAGATTGGAGGAATCCATCGCGATGTACCGCGTGCTCGACTCCTGCCCGTCCGCCATCGACGAGATCTCAAATAGCTTGTACGCGAGCCACATTGAGACGCCATCGATCGCGACCGCGAGACCGCCGGTGAGGCCGCCGATGGAGGCGTGTCCGTAGTCGACGAACTTGAGGATTCGGTCGATCGACTCGTCCGGGTGAGCCAGATCGACCTTCTCCAGAATCCGGTCGAGCCCCTCGTTGCTGCGCGAGTAGCGGGCCAGCACCGAGGCCAGCAACTCCGGCGTGACCTGGGGCGAGCCGGCGGCGGTCGTGGGCGGAACGAGGGCGAGTCCGGTGACTTTCATGCGGCGTGGCTCCGAGTAGAACCACAAAGCCGCCGGCAGTACGAAGAAAAATCCTCCGTGTTTGCGCAAAACGCGGCCCCCGGTCGTGGGCCGCAGCAACCCGGCCCCGACCGTCCGCAACCCTGTCGCCGGATCCGCGTCAGCTCGAGCGACGGCGCCGGGCGCGAGCCAAACCCAGCATCGCGACCGCGCCCAAGGTCACCAACAATCCGGTCGCAGAGTCCTCGGGCACGGCTTTCAGGAAGCCCTCGATCTCTCCGCCCGGAAACTCCGTCGTGTGAATGTTCAGATAGGACTTCCCGTCAAGCATGGCCGCGACCAACGCGGCCTCCGCGCTGGCGGCGGTCCCCCCGTGCGCGGTAACGTATGAAGGATTGAAGCTCGTAAGAGACGTCAGATCCAGAATGTGATCATAGGAGCCCGAGGTCACTCCCGACGGAAACCCCGAGAAGCTTGGCACCGTCGTCGCGACGCCCGCCGTGCCGACCCCGGGCAGGGCGGTCGCCGCGTGGATATGCGATGCCACGTCGGGAGCCATCAGGCCGGTGAAGGTGACGTCGACGTGCAGCGTGTGCGCCACGGAATCGTAGAGGACATCCGCCTTCCCTGTGGCCGTGGAAGGGGATTCGCTGCCGCCCGTTAGATCCGCCTTGAAGTCGGTCACTTCCGCCCGCGCCGCCGCCGCGACGAGAAATGCCAACCCGAATGCCAATGTCTGCACGCTTCTTGATTTCGTCATGATACTATCCCTCCTTTTTGCCAGGACGGGTGTCCGTCGACCTGGCCTGCCACGTTGTTTCTTTGGTGACACCGATCAATTGCATCTAATAGCAAGAATCGATCCATCTAATATGTAAACACGGAAGGCATTGTTCATAAGCAACAAATGCTCAATGCAAACAATTCATCTATTTTCGAAATGTAATGACTTCCGACATGCTGATGGCTGCCGGATTGGCAGGATCTCCCGAATCGCTTTTTTGACAGCCAATTAGGGCGCGTGCGGCCGAGTGTCGGCCCGCATTACGGTCTCAGAGGCCTCGCGTCGGTCCATGCGCGCATGTCGCGCGCGCGCGGCCGGGCAGGTCAGAGCCCGACCAGCCAACGGCCCAGCGGTCCCTGGTACACCCCGAGCACGACGGAGGCAACGGCCAGCAGCGCCATCGCCGCCCCCGCCGCGAATCCGACGCGCCCCACCACGGGCGCCGGAGGCATTCCCTCGACGGCGGCCGGCGCGGAACCCGCGGGGAAGAAGGCCGCCCGGATCCAGCCGAAATAGTAGGAGATCGAGATGACCACGCCGATCAGGGCGACGACGATCAACCCATAGAGGCCGGCCCGAAACGCGGCGATGAAGATGAGCAGCTTCCCCATGAATCCGGCGAGGGGCGGAATCCCTGCCAGCGAGCCGAGCCCCACAGCCAGCACCGCGCCGAGGAACGGGTGCCCCCGCGTCAGGTCGGCATAGTGCGCCAGCGTCTGGTCGGCGTCGTCCCCGCCGGAAACGTGCGCCATCACGCCGAAGACCGCGAACGTCGCAAGCAGGTAGGCGAGGAGGTAGAAATAGATGGCGCCGACGGCCAGCGGCTCCTGGTGGATCGCCGCGATCACGCCGAGCAGGAGGTAGCCCGCGTGCGACACGCCGGACAGGCCGATCAGGCGCTTGACGTTGCGCTGCGGCAGCGCGGCCAGGTTGCCAAAAAGGATCGTGGCCACTGCCATCACGGAAAGGACCGGAAGGACCATCTCCCGGAGGGGATCGAACACCCGGAGCGCCAGGGTCAACAGCACGGCGATGCCCGCGGCCTTCGACGCGACGGCGAGGAACGCCGTCACCGGAGTGGGCGCGCCCTGGTAGACGTCCGGGATCCAGATCTGGAACGGCACGACGCCGATCTTGAACGCCACCCCGGCCAGCACGAGCGCGGCGCCGACGTTGGCCAGGAAACTGTCGGGGTTGGCCGCGAGGAAGCCCCGGAGAACGTCGAAGTTCATCACCGCCATCGCCGCGTCGGGGTGCCCGCCGCGCAGGCCGGCCGAGCCGGCGGCGCCATAGAGCAGCACGATGCCAAAAAGCAGGATCGCCGTGGAGAGGGCGCTCATGACCAGGTATTTCAGTCCGGCCTCGAGCGAGAACACGCTGGTCCGGAACCAGGCCACGAGGATGTAGAATCCGATCGAGACGGTCTCCAGCGCCACGAAGAACATGACAAACTGGTTGCTCTGCACCAGGAGCATGAGCGCGGCGGTGACGACGATGACGGCGTGATGGAACTCCGCCTTCGGCACCGGCCGGCGCTGCAGGGTGACCGTCGCGAGCAGGCAGACGACGATCGCGCTCACCAGGAAGTACACGCGCATGAACTGCCCGCCCTCGGTGTGCCGCAACAGGCCGCCAAACGTGTCCTGGCCGAGAAACGCCGTGTGGAAGTCGGCGATCACGCCGACCAGCACGACCACGAGCCCGGCAATCGCGACGGCGGGAATTGCGGAGCGCCGCGCGCGCGGAAGCGCCAGCTCGAGCACCAGCAGCAGGAGGGCGAGCCCGCCCAGCAGCATTTCCGGGCGGATCGCGGCCCACTGGTTTGCCGCGGCGGCGGCCTGGAGGGCGGAGAGATTTGCGGCGGCGAGCATGAGGACGGGCTATTTGGCGGCGACCTGGCCGGCGGCGGGGGCGGCGGCATAGAGGCCCTGCAGGGCCCGGTTGAGCGGATCCGAAAGCGGGCGCGGCCAGAAACCGATGAACAGCAGCGCGGCGAGGAGCACGAGCGCGGGGATGCGCTCGCCCCACCGCAGGTCCGCCGGCGGCCGGGCGGCCGCCACCCGCGCGAACTCCGGCGTCAGCGGGCCGAAGAACACCCGCGCCACGGCGCGCAGGCCGTAGATGGCCGAGATGACGATGCCGGCGACCGCCGCCGCCGCGATGCCGGGCGAGAACCTCCACAGGGCGACGAAGATTCCGAGCTCCCCCCAGAAATTGGCGAAGCCCGGCAGTCCGATGCTGGCCAGCGTCGCCGCCACGAAGAACCCGGCCAGAACCGGCGCCGGTTTCCCGAGCCCGCCCATCTCGCCGAGGTCAAAGGTCTGCGTGCGCTGCCGGATGCTGGTCGCCAGCAGGAACAGCAGCGCCACCGACAGCCCGTGGCCGACCATCAGCATGACCGCGCCGCCCGCTCCGAGCAGCGACAGGCAGGCGATGCCGAGAAAGGCATAGCCCATGTGCATGACCGAGCTGTATCCGATCATCTGCTTCAGGTCGCGCTGGGCCATGGTGACCAGTCCGATCACCAACACGTTGCCGAGCGCGAGCCAGGCGAGCAGGCAGATCCAGGTGGTGTGCAGGCCGAGCAGCGGGAGGGTGATGTCCGCGGTGCCGCCGGCCGGCAGCAGGGGCAGCGCGATCTGGATCAGGCCGTAGAGGCCGAACTTCTTCAGCACACCGGCATGGAGCATGGCGGCCGAGCTGGGCGCGGCGCCGTAGCCGAGCGGCGCCCAGGTGTGAAACGGCCACAGCGAGACGAGAATGCCGAATCCGAAAAGCAGGAACCCGAAGATGTATTTCTGCCACACCAGGCGCATGGGCACGTCGGCCAGCGCCTGCCGCAGGTTGATCAGGTCGAAGCTCTCCACGCCGCTCTTCTGGTAGATCGCGATCAGGCCGAACAGCGACAGCATCGCTCCGGCCGTCAGGTAGATCGTCATCTTCATCGCCGCGTAGCGGTTCTCGCTCCGGCCGCGCGTGCCCCAGACGCCGACCATGATGAACGTCGGGATGAGGGCGAGCTCGTGGAAGAAATAGAAGAAGAAGATGTCGATCGAGGCAAAGGCCCCGAGCAGTCCGCCCTCCATGACGAGGAGGAGCGTCAGGTAGCCCTTGAGCCGGTCGGCGCCGGACTGCAGCGCGTACAGGCCCGCCGCGCAGCCGACGACGGCCGCGAGGACGAACAGCGGCAGCGAGATGCCGTTCAGGCCGAGCGTCAGATGGATGCCGATCTTCTCCAGTCCGAGCGGGCGCAGACTGAAGAACGCGAAACCCAGATGCTCCGCCGGCATCGCCGCCGCGTCCGGAAACCGGCTCCACAACCAGAGCGCGATGGCCGCGGGCACCACGAACGCCACGCCGGCCAGGCGGGTGGCCGGCCGCTCCGGCAGGCCGAGCGCAACGATCACCGCCGCGGCCAGCGGCGTGGCGATGGCCAGCAGGAGGAGGGTTGCGTTCAGGGCGTCCATGATGAGCAGGCGGCGTTCAGAAGACTCCGGCGGCGATGCCCCACAGGAGCACGACGCCCAGGAGGAACCAGTAAACGTAAACGTGCAGGCGGCCGACGTGGAGGGCGCGCGCGCCCAGGCCCAGCGCCTCGACCACGCCGGCGCCGCCGCGGATGATCCAGCCGGCGAGGAAGACCTGATCGAGCATGTTGAGCAGGAGGGCGAACCGCTGCTGCACCTTGGCGATGTACCAGCCGTACGCCCGGTCGAACGCCTGCTGGGCAAACGTCAGCCCGCCGAACACGACCGGAACGCGCGCCTTCAGCGCGTCGACAGCGGCCGGGCGGTAGAACGCGAGTGCGGCGAGCAGTCCAATGAGCATCGCGCCCGTGCCGATCGCGATCATCGTCCAATGCGCCGCGCCCTCCGGCTCGGGCACGAGCATGAGCACGCCCTTGAAGGCGCCGCCGAGTATGCGGTTGTAGAAAAACCCGTAGCCGCCCAGCGCCGCGCCGACCGCGAGAAGGACAAGCGGCACGACCATCACCGGGCCGCTCTCGTGCGCGTGCTCCGCGGCCTCGGTCCGGGCCTCGCCGAAGAACGTGATCCGCCAGACACGGATCATGTAGAGCGCGGTGAGAATGGCAGTGATGACCAGGACGACAAACACCAGCGTGTTCTTCTCATGGGCGAGGTAGAGAATCGCGTCCTTGGAGAAGAATCCGGAGAAGAACGGCATGCCGATGATGGCGAACACGCCGACGGTGAACGTGAGGAAAGTCCACGGCATCTTCTTTGCCAGCCCGCCCATCTTGAAGATGTCCTGCTCGTGATGGCAGGCGAGGATGACCGAGCCCGAGGCGAGGAAGAGCAGCGCCTTGAAGAAGCCGTGCGTGGTCAGGTGGAACATGGCGGCGGCGGCGCCGGCCGAGAGAATGTCAATCGAGCCGAAGAGGGAGGCCGGTAGAATCGTTCCATCATCGAACACCACCTTCGGCGCAGGGCGGATTACATACATCGCCCCCAATCCCACCGCCGCGATCATGTAGCCGAGCTGAGAGAGCGTCGAGTACGCCAGCACTTTCTTGATGTCGGTCTGCACGGTCGCACAGATCGCGGAATAGAGCGCCGTGATCGTGCCGATCCACATGATCACCGTGAGCGCATCCGGAACCAGCAGCACCTGGATGCGGCAGAGCATGTAGACGCCAGCGGCAACCATCGTCGCGGCATGGATCAGGGCTGAAACGGGCGTCGGGCCCTCCATGGCGTCCGGCAGCCACACCTGTAGCGGGATCTGCGCCGACTTGCCGACCGCGCCGCAGAAGAGGAGCAGCGGGATGAGCGCGGTCACCGTCTCGCCGCCGGCGACCCTGGCGGCCATGCCGTCGAGGCTGACCGTGCCGAACGTCCAGTAGCACGCGATGATTCCGAGCAGGAAGCCGAAATCCCCGACCCGGTTGACGATGAAAGCCTTCTTCGCCGCGTCGGACGCCGACTGGCGCTCATACCAGTGGCCGATCAGCAGGTAGGAGCTGAAACCGACGAGCTCCCAGAAGATGAAAAGCATGAACAGATTGTCGGCGAGCACGATGCCGAGCATCGAGAACATGAAGACCGACAGGCCGGCGAAGTAGCGCCCCTTGGCCGGGTCGTCGCGCATGTACCCGAGACTGAATACGTGGATGAGGAAGCCCACGAAGCTCACGACGAACAGCATGAGCGCGGCGAGGTCGTCGAACTTGATCCCGAACGGCACCGCAAAGGCGCCGAACCGCAGCCAGTCCATCGGCGCCGGGAAATTGCGCTGCCCGCCGAAGATCAACGCCGATGACACCACGACGATGCCCGCCGCGGCGGCGACCGAGATGGCCGCGGCCAGCGTGCCCCGCCGCCGCAGGAACAGCGCGATCACCGCGGCGGAGGCCAGCGGGAGCAGCAGGAGCAGCGAGGCGAGTTGAGCGGGGGACATGGGCGGAAGCAGCGGGTAGCGGGTAGTGAGTAGGGTTGGCAGAAACGGAGGGAGGCGGAGGACTAAGAGGTTTCGAACGAAAGGGGGGATGCTCGCTACTCGCTACTCGATGCTCGCTACTAGTTTCGCAGCGCCGTGAGTTCCTCTGTCTGCACGGTCTGGCGCAGGCGGAAGAGCGCGACGATGATGGCCAGGCCGACCGCGACCTCGGCCGCGGCGACGGTGATGATGAAGAAAACGAAGATATTGCCGTCGCCGGTCCCGTTGTAGCGGGAGAACGCGACCGCCGCCAGGGTCGAGGCGTTGAGCATCAGCTCCAGGCACATGTAGATCACCAGCGTGTTGCGGCGCAGCAGCACGCCGAAGAATCCGATCGCGAACAGCAGGGCGCTGACGAGCAGGTAATGGTTGACGCCGATCTCGGCCGGCAGCGCGATGGCGGCGAGAGACAGGACCGCGGTGGTCATTTCGTTCCCTCCTCGCTGTATTTCCGGCTCACCACGGTCACGCCAAGCATGGCCAGGAGGAGCAGGAAGCCGGTCACCTCCATCGGCAGCAGGTAGGTGGTCAGCAGCTGGTAGCCAAAAGTCTTCAGGCCGGCCTCCACCGCCGGCGGCGGCGCGGCCGCGAGCTGGCCGTGCTTGGCAAGGGAGAGCACGCCGATGGTGAGGAGCGCCAGCGCAGCCATGCCGGACGCGGCGGCGATCGGCCGGTAGGGCCGGCGCGGATCGCCGCCCTGCACGTCGAACAGCATGACGATGAAAAGGAACAGCACGACGACCGCCCCCGCGTAGACCAGCACCTGCAGCACGGCGAGGAAGTAGGCCTCGAGCAGCACGAAGAGCGCGGCCATGCCCACGAAGCTCACGAGGAGGCACAGCGCCGCGTTGACCGCGTTGCGGTTGACGACCACGCCGGCGGCCGCGAGCACCGTCAGGAACGCGAAAAGGTAGAACAGGAAGTCGGCCATGATCGCGGGTTGGGGTAAGGGTCGGTGTTAGCGGAAGCGGTGGGGTGGTGACAATCCCGCAGTCATCCGGCGCGTCAGTGGGCGGCGGCGCCCTCGGCGGCGGCCTTTTTGCGGTCCCATTTGTAGTGCTGGTCGGGCCGGGTGCCGCCCAGCTCGTACAGCTTGTCCTTCTGGAACACCAGCTCCTCGCGGGAGTAGCCGCACAGCGAATAGACGTTCAGCAGGAAAATCGCCTCCTCGGGGCAGACCTCCTCGCACAGGCCGCAATAGATGCAGCGGAGCATGTTGATCTCGAACTCGCGCGGCGCCTTCTCGACGTGCGCCGTCGGCGCGTCCGCCGGGATCTCGCCCGGCGTGATGCGGATGGCCTTGGGCGGGCAGACGAATTCACAGAGCTGGCAGGACACGCATTTCTCGCGGCCGTTCGGGTCCTTGACCAGTGTGGGCACGCCCCGGTAGCCCGGCGGAATCTCCGGCCGCTGCTCGGGGTACTCGAGGGTCACCTTGCGCGAGAACAGGTGCTTCAGGGTGATCGTGACCATGCTCTTGAGGACCGCCGGCAGATAGATCCGCTCGGCGAAGGTCAAGGGCGGGCGTTGGACGGGAATGACAGCCATGGCGGGGGCTCCTAGGCGGCGGGTTGCAGCCACGCGATGACCAGCGCGTAGGCCAGGAGGTTGCCGATGGCGAGGGGCAGCAGGACGCGCCAGCCGATGCGCATCACGTTGTCGTACCGGAAGCGCGGCACGGTCCAGCGCACCCACATGAACACGAAGATGAAGAACAGGA
>CAZKDK010000032.1:0-18537 GCA_964551145.1 uncultured Opitutaceae bacterium
CCTAGAATCCCGGATACGCCACCTTGTCCTTCGGATCGACCGTGATGATGCCGCTCCGGATGAGCGCCTCGACGATCTCGGCGGCCTCGCCCTCCCGGAGTTGCCCCCGGAACTGGGCGCCGATGAGCGACAGCAGCGTGACTTTCCGCTTGGGCCGGTTCGCCGCGCTTTTCCTCAGCCGGATGGCCAGGGCGGTGACCCGGTCCACGACCGTCGCCCGATCCGCGAGCGTCGCCCGGTCCGGGGCCGCCGCCGGGCGTGCCACCGGCCGGCCGCCGGATGGCGTGGCCGGTGTCCCGACGGCCAGGACCGCCGGCAGCACGAACGAATCGTGGCGGACGATCAGGATGCCGCCCTGGCGGAGATGGGAGATCAGCGGGTCAAAGCCCTTGTCGCGGGAAACGATGTGAAAAAAATCCGTCGCGGGGCAGCCGGCCACGGCCCGCCCCAGATGGAAGGACAGGGCAAAATCGAGGGCGTTCTTTCCCGACGCGTTCATCTCGATCATCCGGACCTGCGACGCCTGCTGGTGAATCTGCTGCACCAGGGGGAGTTCGAGCCGCTTTTGCGACTTCCCGAGCAGCAGGATGACCTCGACCGGCCTGCCGCCAATCCCGTCGAGGTCGATCACCGGCACGTTCTCGAAGTCGACGAAAACGTGATGAATGGGGCCTTTCGGCTCGGAATGGGTAATCTCCATGGTCCTAATCTAGCGGCGGTCCGGACCAATACCAGCCAAACCCCGGCGCGCCGCGCCACCGCCCGGGCGCCGATCATCGGTCAGGCCCGTTGCGGCAGGCGCCGGCGACGCCCGGGGGGCGGTGGGCCTCCGGCAGGCGGCGATGCGGACCGGCGCGGCGCTCACCACGGCGTCCACGTCGCGTAGTTGGCTCCGATCGTCTCGATCGAGCGCAGCGGGCGATGGGAGTGGAGCCAGGCGGCCAGCTTGAGGAATAGGCGGTAGTTCTTCACGGCACGGGTTCAGGATTCTGGAATTTCGCACCCACGCTAGCCCCGGGCGCGGAGCGGCGCCATAGGGTGTTTCCCGCCATCGGTTGCTGCGGAAACCCCAGGACCCTGGCTCAGAGGAACGGCAGCGACTCGAATTTCCGGCCGAGCACGGCCGTCGAATCGCCCCCCAGCCAGCGGTCGATGACCGTCGCGTAGACCTGCCGGAAATCGATGCCGAACGCGAGGTCCTGGTTGCGGCCGACGTCGAGGTCGGGCGCCCGGCCGTGCAGGCCACCGCGCACGCGCGAGCCCATGACAAAGAGCGGGGCAGCCGTGCCGTGGTCGGTTCCCCTGCCGTCGTTCTCCATCGGCCGCCGGCCGAACTCGGAGAAGGTCATGACGATCACCTGGTCGTCCAGGTGGTGCGCCTCCAGGTCGCGCTGGAAGGCGACCAGACCCTGGCCCAGCGTCTGCAGCAGCCGGGCCTGCCGGGGGAGCTGGTCGACGTGGGTGTCGAATCCGCCGAGCGACACGAAATAGACGCGGGTGGCCAGGCCCCCGGCGATGAGCGCGGCCACCTGGCGCAGCTCGACGCCGAACGGGGTCGACGGGTACTCCGCGGCGGCGCGGTAGTCGTCGAGCAGCCGCGCCACCTTCCGCTCGGTGACGAGCGCGTCCATCAGCGTGTGCCGCAGGAAGGAGGCGTCGCCGTTTCCGTCGCCGGCGTCCCGGTTGAGCAGCCGCTCGAGCAGTTCGAGGTGTTCCTGGCGCGGCAGGCGTCCCGTCAGGTTGGAGACGCCGAAGGTCGGATGTTCGCGATCGGCCAGAAAGACCTCGGGCACCTCGCCGGTGACGTGGACCCCGAGCGGATCGGCGTCCGCCGGCGTCCCACTGCAGCACGCGTCGAAATATCTTCCGACAAAGCCGGTGGCGAGAACCTCATCGCTGCCGCTGGCGGTCTCCCAGATGTCGGTCGACCGGAAGTGGCTGCGGTTTGGGTTCGGATAGCCGACGTTCTGGATGATCGCCAGCCTGCCCTCCTGCGCGAGCTGGTGGAGGCCGGCGCCCGCGGGGTTGAAGCCGGCGTGGTCGTCGAGGCGGAGGACCTGGTCTCTGGGAATCGCGAGCGTGGGCCGCAGGCGGTAGTAGCGGTCGTTCTCGAAGGGCACGAGGGTGTTGAGGCCGTCGTTGCCGCCGGCGAGCTGCACGACGACGAGGATGGGCCGGTCCCGCCGCGGGTCCGGCACGCCGGCCCGTGCGGATGCGGCGAGGAAGGCCGGCGCATAGCGGGTGAAGGCGAGCAGCCCGATCCCCTGGGCGCTCAAACGCAGGAATTCGCGGCGGGTCGCAGGCAGGCGCTGGGGGAGATGGGTCATCGCGTCGGTCGGTTCAGCAGAGGTGGTATTCGGGCGTCTCCAGGAGCGTGAGCACGGCGTTGCGGATGCGGGCGCGCGCCCCAGCCGGCCCGCCGGCGCCGGCGAGGGCTGCGGCCAGGTCGCGGCGGTAGGCATCGCCCGGCAGCGGCAGCAGGCGGCGCAGCAGGCGCGCCGCCGCCTCCCCGGGGGCCAAGCGCGCCCAGGGTTCGAGCCAGGCGTCGCCGATCGCGAACGCGGCCGCGCCCTCCGCGCGCGCGGCCGCGCCCTCCGCCCGCGCGGCTTCGATCGCCGCCTGCTCATCGGCATTCAGGCGCGCCTCATCGATCGGCTGGAACAGGGCGCGCGCCACGATCCGGCGCGCCTCGAGCGTCGTGGAACTGATCCAGGCGCGGCCGCCCGGCCAGCCGCGCACGTTGGGCGGATCGTACAGCGTCTGGCCCATCAGGCGGAAGGCCGGCACGAGGCGCCGCGGCAGCGGCGGAACGTCGAGCGAGAAGTCCTGCAGCAGGCCGAGGTAGTACTGGACCGGACTTTTGATGCAGGCGCCGCGCAGCTGCGGGTCGAAGAACAGCCGGCTGCCGAAGGTGCGCCGGGCGAGTGCGCCCAGGTGGTAGCCCGTGCCGCGCCACCACGCCCCCAGCGCGTCGAGGTGGGCGGCGGGCAGCGGCTCGTCGGCCACGTAGAAGCTCGCCAGCCGCGCCGGCAGATGCGTGGCCGCCGCCGGCCGCTCATAAATGAGATCGATCACGTCATCGCCGTCGAACCGGCCGGTGCGCCCGAATATCGTCTTTGCCCCGGGGTCGTGCCGGGCGGGGACGAAGGCGAATTCGCCGGCGCGCAGCGTGTAGCCGGTGAACGCGCGGGCCGCTTCCTTGACGTCGTTCTCGGTGTAGGCGCCGAGGCCGAGCGTGAACAGCTCCATCAGTTCGCGCGCGAAATTCTCATTGGGCGCGCCGCGCCGGCTTTGCCGGAGATCGAGGTAGTCGATCATGGCCGGCGAGCGCAGGACCGCCCGGGCCAGCGCCGGCGCGGGACCCGCCCCCCGGGCCCGGAGCAGCGCCTGGTGCCGGCAGAGCGAGGCGGGATCCGGCACCTTCTGCGCGGCCACGACGTAGATATTGCCGAGGAAGAGCGTCCATTTCTCGACCGCGGCGCAATCGGGCCGCCGGGCGTGCCGCAGCCAGGCCAGGGTGAGGCCGAGCAGCGCCTCGCGGGCGCGTTCGCGCGCCTCCCGGACGAGCGCCGGGCGGGCGGCGGCGGGCACGGCTTGCAGCCGCCGGGCCAAGTCGGGCGCATCCTCCTCGAGCGCGGACACGGATGCCGGCACCGGCAGCGCGGGAGGGGTGGCGGGAAACAGGCGGTCGAGGGTGGCCGCGAGCCCGTCCCGGACTGCGCGGTCGATCTCGGGCGGCGGAGCGGACCAGCCGGTGCGGCGAAGCAGGTGGGCGGCGGCGTCCTCCGTCCAGGCCGCCGCCGGCAGCGGCTGCCAGGCCTCCGATGGACTGAGCGCGAGATTCATGGCCCGAAACGAGGATCAACCGGGCAAGACGCGCGCCGGGCCGAAAGGTTTCGCGGCGGGGCGCCGACGGCGGCCCGCCCGATTCCCCGGCGCGGATCCGCCGGCCCCGGGGTCAGCCCGGCGGCCGGGCGCGGAGCCGCATCAGCCGTCCTTCCGGCCGCGGCGGCTGAGGAGCAGGACGGCCGCGCCGAATGCGGTGAAGATGCCGCCCCAGAACAGGTTCACGTTCTCGCCGAGCGAGTGCGCCGCGTAGATGGCCGGATCGGAGGTGAGGCCGAAGACGATGAGGATGAGGCCGAGGAGAAGAAAGAGCAGGCCGAGCGGGACGCGGACGTCGAGGTGCATGGCGGGGGAAGTCGGGGGTTACCAGAAGATGACGTTGAGGACGGCCGCTGCGGCGAGCACGGCGCACCCGAGCGTGGCCGGGCGCGCATACCAGGGCGTGCCCTGGTCCTTGATCCGTTCGGTCAGCGAGTAGACCAGGCCGCGCAACTGGTCGTCGGTCTTGTTCGGCGCGGTGGCCAGCGAAATGACGATGGTGCCGAGGAAGCAGCCGGAGAAGGCGAAGATCGCCATCCAGAAGTTCTGGGCCATCGAGCTGGAGAAGAACCAGTGCGCGCCCAACCAGCCGCCCTTGATGCCGACCGCGGTGTCGACCGGCAGCGTCAGCCCGTGAAAGATCACGGCCGAGACGGTGCCGGTGAGCAGCCCGTAGAACGCGCCGTGCCCGGTCGAACGCCGCCAGAACATCCCGAGCAGGAAGATCGCGAAGAGCGGCGCGTTGACGAAGCCGAACACCAGCTGGAGCATGTCCATGATGTTGTTGTATTGGCGCGCCGCATACGCGCAGGCCACGCTGATGAGCAGGCCGACGACCGTCGTGATGCGGCCCATCCACACAAAATGCGGGTCGGCCGGCTCCTGGCGCGCGATGATCACCTCCTCCGTCCGGCCGTCCGGGTAGGTGATGAGATGCGGCCAGGGCCGGTCCTTCCAGCGCCGGAAGGTCTGGTAGAGATCGTAGGTCCAGACCGTGTTGAACGCGGTCACGTTGCCCGCCATGCCGGACATGAACGACGCCATCAGGGCCGTGAGCCCGATGCCGAGCATGCCGTTGGGGAAGTACTGGGCGAGCATGGCCGGAACGACCATGTTGTAGTTGGGCGTGCCGTCGGCCGCCGGCGGCAGCTGGAAGCCGGAGCCCTTCTGCAGGAGCGCCACGGCGAGCATGCCCGGCAGGATCACGAGGAACGGAAACAGCATCTTCGGGATCGCGGCGAGGACGGGGGTGCGCCGGGCCGAGGCCATGTCCTTCGCGGCCATCGCCCGCTGGATCACGAGGAAGTCGGTGCACCAGTAGCCGAACGAAAGCACGAAGCCGAGACCCATCGCCAGGCCGAACCACTCCACGCCCATCGGATTCGCGCTCGCGCTGCCCATGTTGGCCCAGGAATGCGACCAGGCGCCGGGCATCTTCTGGGCGACGGAATAGCCCTGGAGCTGCGCCATCAGCCCGCTCCAGCCGCCGATGTCCTTCAGTCCGAGAAGCACGAGCGGCAACAGGCCCAGGACGATGAGGAAGAACTGCAGCACCTCGTTGTAGATCGCGGAGGTCAGCCCGCCCGAGACGATGTAGACGAGCACGATGACGCTCGAGACCGCGATGCACACGTTGTAGTCCCAACGGAGGATCGAGCTCAGCAGGAGGGCCAGCGCGTGCATCGAGATGCCCGAGGAGAACACGGTCATGACCGCAAAGCTCAGCGCGTTGAAGGTCCGCGTCTTCTCGTCGAAGCGGAGCTTGAGGTATTCGGGCACCGACCGCGCCTTCGACCCATAGTAGAACGGCATCATGAAGACGCCGACGAACACCATGGCCGGAATCGCGCCGATCCAGTAGAAGTGGCTTGTGGCGATGCCGTATTTCGCGCCCGAGGCCGCCATGCCGATGACCTCCTGCGCTCCGAGGTTCGCCCCGATGAAACCGAGCGCGCAGACCCACGCCGGCAGCGAGCGTCCCGACTCGAAGAAATCCGCGCTCGTCTTGAGGTATTTCCGCAGGATCCAGCCGATGGCGATGACGAACGTGAAATAGAGTCCGAGGATGAGGTAGTCGACGCCGGCCAGTTTCAGGATCACCTCATGGAGGCTGCCGGCGGCGGCGGACGCAAACAGGGGGAGTGGGTGCAGGGATTGCATGGCTGGGGTTTGGAAAAAGCGGTCAAAGTCGTAACGGCGTGCTTCCGGTTTGGAAAGCCTTTTGGAGGCTGCGCATGACCGGCCGCCGGCGATGCCGGATTCCGGGCCCCGGATCGGGACGCGCCCCCCGCCGGCCCTGCGAGTCCGGCGGGGAACGAGGTCAGGCCGCCATCGGCCGCGTCAGCGGGTGGGCGGCGGCGCGGACGGCGCGGCGGGAGCAAGTCCCCGGGCGGTCTTCCGGCCCGCTCCCCGCATGACGCCGCCGGCGACCAAACCGACCCCCCCCGATAGTCAGGAGGTTTTTCATGGGGTAGCTTGTCCGAAACCCGGTTTGCCCGGGCCACCCGCAGGATCAATCGAATTTGCCGGACACCACGCCCGGCGACGCCTGCGGCAGGCGCAGGAAGACGAGGAATGCCGCGAAACCGACGACCGTCATGGTTCCCTCGCCAAGCGCGAGCGTGAGCGTCGAGGTCCACACGAGGGGGGCGATGAGGGCGGCAGTCAGCGCGTTGCCCGTCGTCTGCACGAAGCTCTGGCAGGAGGATGCGAGCCCGCGCTGCGCGGGGAACAGGTCGAGCGCCATCAGCGTCAGGCTGGGCATGGCCAGCGCCGAACCCGCGAAGTAGACCAGCACCGGCAGCACGCTCCAGGGCAGCATCGGCGGCAGCAGCAGGTTGAGCAGCAGGTTGCCGGCGACGGAGACCCCCATGATGCCGTAGCCCCACCACACGGTCCGCCGCCGGGAAATCCGGCCCGCCATCCGGCCCGACAGCCAGGCGCCCGTCACGATGCCGGCCGTGGCCGGACCGAACAGCCAGAGGAAACCGGTCTCCCCGACGTGCAGCTGGCCGATGAGGAATTGCGGCGCGGACACGATGTAGAGGAAGACCGCCGCGAAATTGAAGGTGACCGCGAAGGCCAGGGCCATGAACGGCGGCGTTCCCAGGACCTGCCGGTAGGCGCGCGCCAGGTAACCCGGATCCAGCGGCTGCCGCCGGACCTCCGGCAGCGTCTCCGGCAGCGATCGCCAGCAGAAGATCCACACGGTCCCGGTGAACAGCACGAGAAAGCCGAACACCGCCCGCCAACCGAGCCACACGTGCAGCCAACCGCCGAGCACGGGCGCGACGGCCGGCGCCACCGCGAACACCAGCGTCACCTGCGACATGAGCCGCTGGGCCTCGGCCCCGTCGAGCACGTCGCGCACGATCGCCCGGCCGACGACCATGCCGGCTCCCGCCGTCATGCCCTGCAGCACCCGGAAGGTCAGGAGGCTTTCGATGCTCCAGGCGAGCGTGCAACCCACCGAGGCGAGCAGAAAGAGCGCGAGCGCCACCAGCGTCACGCGCCGCCGGCCCAACGAATCCGAGATCGCGCCGTGCCAGAGCGTCATGAGCGCGAACGGCGCGAGATAGGCGGTCAGCGTCTGCTGGACCAGCAGCGGGGACGCCGCGAACACGCGTCCGATCTCCGGCATCGACGGGAGGTAGGCGTCGATGGAGAACGGGCCCACCGCCGACAGGGCGGCGAGCAGCGCGGCCAGGCCGCGGTGCCGCCGGGCGGCCGGTGTGGGTGTCTCGGGCATGGGAATCGATCAGGGTGAACGATCCGGCGCGCCGCGACAAATCCCTTTGCAGGACGCCGGTTTCCGCACGGAGCGCCGTCCGCCGGGAAGCCGCCTTGGAACCGGAGGGCGGTCGCCGGCGTCTAATATCCCGATGAATAGAAAAACTACCATCTTCCTGGCCCTGACCCTTTCCGCCTTGGGCGGCGGGTGTGTGGGCACCGGGCCGAACACGCAGCGCGGGGCCGTCGGCGGCGCCGCCTTGGGCGGACTGGCCGGCGCCATCATCGGCAACAACAGCGGCAGTCACAATGGCGCCAGCGGCGCGTTGATCGGCGCCATCGCCGGTGGCATCGCCGGGGGCACCCTCGGCAACAGCGTGGACCAGCAGAACGGCACGATCTATCGCTCCGAGGCGGACGCCACGACGAATGTGGTGGTGAGCGATCCGCCGCCGCCGCCGGCCCCGCCGGCGGAGGTGGTTGCCGTGCAACCGGCGCCCGGTTACGTGTGGGTCGGCGGTTACTGGATCTTCACGAACAACGGCTATGCCTGGGTGCGCGGCCGCTGGCAGGCGCCGCCGCCGAACTGTCGCGTCTACGTGGCGCCCCATTGGCGGCACCGCCGCGGCGGTTACGTGTACATCCGCGGCTACTGGCATTGAGGCTCCGACGGTCTGCCGGCGGCGGCTGCGCCGCCGGCCTTTGTTTTTGATTGCAGGGCCCACGGGACGAGCGGTGTCATATCGTCCATGCTTTCACCCCTGCCTCGCCGTGAATTCCTGCGGCGGCTAGGTCAGCTCGGCATCGCCTGCGCCGGCTGCGCCGTGGCCGCCCGCGTGTTGGCGGAGGACGCCCCGTCCCCCGCCCCAGCCGCCCGCAAACTGCCGGACTTGAAGGACCGCGCCTACTGCGGCCTCGTCTGCGGCGACTGGTGCGAGCTCTGGCGCGCCACCCGGTCCGACGACCCCGCCGCCAAGCGCGCCGTCTACGAAAAATGGAAGTGGAAGGAGAAGTTCGGGATCGAGTTCGACCCCGGGCAGGTCTTCTGCCACGGCTGCAAGGCGCCGGGCAAACCCGTCAACGTCGCCCATGCCCGCTGCACCGTGCTTAAATGCAGCGCGGGCCGCGGGTTCGACTCCTGCCTGCAGTGCGACCGGCTCGCCAGGTGCGACAAGGACCTCTGGAAGAACTACCCGGACTTCCGCCGGCAGATGATGAAGCTGCAGCAGGACTACATGGCGGCCACGGGCCTCCGCCCGAGTTGAGTGTGCCGGGCGGATTCGGTCGCCGCTGTCCCGATCGCCGGTGTCGCGCGCGGGCGCTGGCGGATGCAAAATCCTTGCCGTCCGGTCGGCGGCCCGGACAGTAGCCTCCCATGCCTCCGCCATCCTCCAACGTCCCGCCGAAGGTGTCCCACGCCGATACGGGCGGCTATCTCGACGCCCTCGCCGGAATCAGGCGCAAGACGCTCGTCGACGGCGGCCGCATGCAGCTGGTCGAGTTCCGGCTGGCCAGGGGCGCGGTCATCCCGCCGCACCGGCATCCGCAGGAGCAGACCGGCTGCCTGCTGTCCGGGGGCATGGTGCTCACGATCGCCGGGGTGGACCACGCCATCGGCCCCGGCGACGCCTGGGCGATTCCGGGGGACGTGGAGCACGGGGCGAGGATCCTCAAGGACTCCGTTGCCATCGAGGTGTTCTCACCGCTGCGTCCGGACTACCGGCGGTAGGCCGTGATTCGATTTGCGGCGGGTCCGGGACGATCTACGTTGGCACCCAACAACCCCGAATCTCCAATGTTTCGACGACTCCTGCTTGTCCTCGTGGCCGCCGTTGCCGGTGGCGCCTTGTTGCCGCCGCCCGCGGCGGCAAAGATGGAAAAATGGACGGATCTCGACGGAAACCGTTTCCGCGGAGAGCCGATTGAGATCGTGGGCCCCTTCGCGTTGTTCCGGACGGGCCCGCACTCGGGCAGCCGCGTGCCGCTTCACCTCCTGTCGCCCGAGGATTGCGTCCGCTTTTATGAAGCCGTGCGCGACAAGCCCCCGCGCGCGGCCGACTGGTCGCAGGCCACCGGCAGTCTGAGCAGGGAGCTGCTGACCCGCGTGCAGCGCGTCCGGGACGGACGGGTCGTTGCGGCCGATCTGAAGGGCCGGCCCGAGCCGGAGTTTTTCATCATCTTCTTCGGGGATTCGTCCGAGGGGAAATCCTGGGATATGGTGGGCGGATCCACGGGCCCGCAATACTGGGACCTGCAGAAGAACCACCCGGGCATGGTGGAGGCCGTGTTCTGGGCGCCAAGAAACATCGCGGCTGACCAGAACAAGATGGCGGTTTCCATGAACATGCCGTGGCTCGTGCTCGATCCCTTCGAGAGCCTGCAGGTGCCCTTGATCACGGACCTCGCCCCGGAGGGGCCATTCGCCCTGGCGGTCGTCTCGCGCGATGGGGTGCCGCTGTTCAATTCCGGCGCCGAAAACGAGGCGGCCATCAAGAAGGTTTTCGCGCAGCTCAGCCACCTGATTGACCTGATGCGACCGGGTGAGCCCCTGTCGTGGAAGGACCGGGCCTACTACCTGTCGGCCGTACAGGTGGCGGTGCATCGCAGCGACAAGGCGGTGCCGGTGCTGGTGGGCGACCCGTTGGACCCGGAGGCGTTGATGAAGGCCGGCGTCGCGCACTTTGACGCGAAGATCACGGTGGCCGCCAGTGCGAAGGTGCTCCAGGTCCGGTTCGTCAACGGGGAGAAGGACCTGAAGCCGGAGATGGCGCAGGCGATCGGGCGGGCGCTGCTGCGGGCGGTGTTCGTACCCGCGGTCGAGAACGGGAAGCTCGTCGACGGCGTCTACGAGTATCACTTCGGGACCCGCTAGGCGAAACGGCGGAGTCACCGCGGGGCCGCCCCGCCGCCGGCAGCCCGGAGGTCGTTCGGGGATTTTGCCGCGCCGTCGGTCGGAGGGCGCGGCGCCGTCCGCGCCGACGGGGCATCAGGCGGTTCGGCCGGCCCGCGGAGCGCGCCGCCCTCCGGATTTCGAGAGTCTCCGGATGGTCTCTACGGCTTTTCGCTCGCGGCGCCTGGCGCGGCGCCCGGCGCCGGCGATGCGAGCGCGCGCAGCCGATCGCTCAGCTCAAAACAGGCGCGGCTGTTGTGATAGGGGCATTTCCAGAAGCCGGCCAGGGGCAGGTCCGGCCGCACGACCCCGGCCCGCGTCACGCCCCAGTGCCATTCGCCGTGCTCGCGGTCGAGCAGGCGCGTGTCGATGAAATCCCAGACCTGCCGCGCCGCGACGAGAAACCGGGGGTCGCCGGAGAGCTGGTAGGCGTTGACGAAGCCGACCGTGGCCTCCGCCTGCGGCCACCAATCCTTGCCGGTGTCGGTGAGGCCGCGCGGCCCGGCTTCGTTGAACACGCCGCCGTCGGCGTCGACCCCCTCCGCCAGCGTGCCCCGGGCGATCGTCAGGGCCACGGCCTTCACCCGCGCGATCAGCGCCGGGTCACCCACCACCTCCGCCGACTCGGTCAGCAGCCAGCTCGCCTCGATGTCGTGGCCGAAGGAGATCACGTCCGAGCGCGGCGTCCAGTCCGCGTCGAAGAACAGGCGCAGGTGGCGGTGGTCCGGGCTCAGCACCCGGTCGAGCATCACCTCCACGAACGCATGCAGGTTCTTCCGCAGGTCCGGGTCCGGCCAGACGCGCAGGAGGTTCGTGTAGGCCTCCATCAGGTGCAGGTGGGTGTTTTGCGACTTCGGGAACTCCGGTCCCAGCTGGCTCAGGCGCCGGCCGGGCGGGCGCCGCCAGTCGCGCGTGAAGGCCTCCAGGTAGCCACCGTACTTCTGATCGTGGCTGTGCTGCTCGACCAGCCGGTAGAGCGCGATGGCGCGCTCCAGGGCCGCCGGCTCGCCGGAGGCGCGGTAGTACTCCGCGAGGGCGTAGATCCCGAAGGCCTGCCCGTAGATCTGCTTGCTCGGGTCCTGCGGCTGGCCGGCGGCGGTGATCCGCCAGAAATACCCGCCGTATTCGGAATCCCAGAACCGCGTCTCGAGATCCTGCCAGGCCCAGCGGGCCATCGCGAGGTACTCCGGATCCTGGTGGCGCCGGTAGGCGGCGGAAAAGGTCCAGAGGATCCGCGCCGAGAGCAGCGCCCCGCGCGGCGCGCTCCGGCGCACGACCAGGTCGGGGGTGATCTCGCCAAAGAAGCCGCCCCGGGCCTGGTCCCGCGCATGCTTCAGCCAGAATGGGAGAATGTCTCCGCGCACCTCGGCCTCGGCGCGATCGGCGAGCGCCGCCGCCTCGCCGGCGCCGGCCGCGGCCGGCGCGGCCGCACCGGCCCCCGCCGCGATCGCCGCGATCACCGGCCCCAGAAGCCCCAGGAACCATCCGTGCGCGTGTCCCATCGCCGCCGAGCGTGGCGCAGCCGCCTCCCGCTGGCCAGCGCGAAGCCGCATGCCCTCCGCCCGCCGCGACGGAACCGATCCGGTCACTGTCCGCATCCTGGCAAACATCTGGGGCCAACACCCTAATTCCGGAAAATCTATTCGTCAAAACGGCCGGCCCGGCCCGTAGAACTTGACGCGCGCCGCCGCATGCGGTGCACTCCCGAAAACCCCGGCGCTGAACTACCCCGCGTTAATCCATTCGCATTCAGCTCCGCCCCGGCCTTGGCGCGGCTGCATTGGGCGGTGCGGGTTGTTGCTGCCGGCGATCCTTGCGCTGACTCCGCCGCGCGCCCGGGCCGACCCGCCGGCGCCCGCGCCCGCCGAGGCCGTCCCGCCGACCATCACCGACCTCATCCAGGTCTGGCCCCTGTCGAGCGAACTGAAGGCGGTCGCGCACCCGATCCGCGTCGAGGGGCGCGTCAGCTACTTCGACCCGGGCTACAAGCTCTTCTGGCTGGAATCCAATGGCATCGGCAATTACGTCGTGCTGGCCTCCCAGGCCCCGCCGATGCGGTCCGGGCAGCATGTCCTGATTGAGGGCACGCTGGTCCCGAACGAGGGCCTGTCCGCGAATCGGGTGACGGTGAAGGTTCTCCAGGAATACGAGCCGATCGTGCCGCTGGACGCGAAGAATCGCATCGGGGACATCGCCACGTTCAGCACCCGGGTTGTGACCACCGAGGGCTATGTGGACAGCCAGCAGCTGATCGACGCGGACCACGCCCGCCTGATCCTGATCGTCGACGGCCGCCCTGTCATCTGTTGGGTGAAACCGGATGACCCGAACGTCATTCCGCGATGGACGGGCAGTTTTGTCCGCGTCACGGGACTCTACTCCGGCCGGTTTGATCCGACCACCACGCAGATCAGCATCGAACTCTGGGTGGCCCGGCAGCGGGACCTCACGGTGCTGGGGGACATCGCCTCCTTCCCGGCGTTTGCCCGCCCGCGGACTCCAATCAACCAGCTTTTTCAGTCGCCCGACGGGAGCGAGGTCCATATCCGCGGTCGGCTCGAAGCCCATGAACCCGGCTCCTACCTGGCCGTGCGCGACGAAACCGGCCAGGTCGTGGTCCGCTCCGTGCAACGATCGCGCCTGCCGATCGGCAGCGAGGTGGAAGCCGTGGGTCGCGTCGCGATCTCGGGTGCCCAATGGATCGTCGACGAGGCCCTGTACCGCCCGGCGGTCGAGTCGGCGCCGTCCGGTGATCACCCGGCGTCGTCGACCGCGGCCCTGGTCACGGTCGACCAGATCCGGCGGTTGAGCGCCGAGGAGGCCGCCCGCGGGCGCCCCGTAACGATCACCGGCATGGTGACGTGGGCGCACGCCGATGCCGACTTTTTCTTCCTGCAGGACCTCAGCGGGGGCATCCGGGTGCACCTCGACCGGACCAAGCTGCCGGAACCCCAGTGGCTGAAGTATCTTCGGGTCGAAGGGGTGACCTACAACGGCACCTTCGACCCGGCCGTGGAGCTGCGCGGCTACGTCGACCTCGGGTCGCAGAGTCATCCGCCGCCCAAGCAGATCACCTTTGACCAGGCCATCACCGGCCGGGAGGACGGGCAGTGGGTGGAGATGCGCGGCTTCCTCCGGCGCACGGATTCGGACAAGGATTGGCGCCAGATCTACGTGACCACGCCGACGGGCGAGTTCGTCGGCCATCTCCAGTCGCCGGTGAACTTCGTCGCCAACCCGGGTTCTCTCATCCGGGTACAGGGCGTGTGCGAGGTCACGGGGGACCGGCAGGGCCGGATCGCCGGCGTCACCCTGCGGGTGCCCTTCATTCACGACATCACCACCGACGAGGATGCCCCGGCCGACATCTACGATCTGCCGCTCCGCGCGATCAAGGACCTGCGCCAGCTCAACACCGCGCAGAATCTCACGCGCGTGCGGATCGCCGGAACCGTGCTGCACGCGGTCCCCGGCAGCGCCGTGTATGTCCAGGAACGGGACGCCGGGGTTGTGCTGCTCAGCCGGGACACCACGCCGCTCGCGCCGGGCGACCAGGTCGAGGCGGTCGGGATCCTGGGTTCGGAGGGTGTCCACCCGGTGCTGCGCGAAGCCGTCTATCGCAAGACCGGCGCCGGATCCCCTCCCGTGCCCCTGCTGCTGGCCGACCCCGCCCGCGTGCTTCCCTCGTTCGACGCCCGCCTCGTGCAGGTGCGGGCCACCCTGATCGACGCGCTGAGTCTGCCGGGCCGCCTGCGCCTCACCCTCCAGTCCGGTGCCACGCTGTTCGAGGGCCTGCTCGATCAGCCCCCCGCCGCCCTGCCTGCCGGCCTTCTTCCCGGCGCCGTCCTCGACCTCACCGGCGTCTACCGGGTCAGCTTCGACGACACCCGGCAGACCCGGGGATTCGCATTGCAGCTCCGTTCACCGGCCGACATCGCCATCTTCAAGAAGGCGCGTTTCCTGACCGCCGGCCGCGCCCTCATCATCGCCGCCATCCTCGGCAGCTGCAGTCTGCTCGGTCTGGCCTGGATCACGGCGCTGCGCCGGCGCGTGCGCCGGCAGACCGGCCAGCTCCGCGAGCAGATGGAGCGACAGGCGCATCTGGAAGCCGAGGTCCAGCACGCCGCGCGCCTCGAGTCGCTCGGCATCCTCGCCGGCGGCATTGCCCACGATTTCAACAATCTGCTCACGATCATGATGGGCAACCTCGGCCTCGCCATGCTCGACGAGAAGGTCGTCGGCGCCGCCGGGCCGCTCCTGCGCGAGATCGAACGCGGCGCGCTGCGGGCGCGCGACCTCACCCTGCAGCTGCTCACGTTCGCCAAGGGCGGGGCCCCGATGCGCGCCGCGGTCGCGCTGCCCGAGATCCTCGAGGCGGCCGAGCAGGAGGTCCGCCCCGGCCCCGGGGTCGAACTCGCCCACGATTTCCCGCCCGACCTCTGGAACGCGAACGCGGACCAGGCCCAGATCACGCAGGCGATCCAGAGCCTCCTGCTCAACGCCGTGCAGGCGATGCCCAACGGCGGCGTCATCCGGGTGTCGCTCCGCAACGAGGAGATCGTGCCCGGCCCCGACTCCGCGCTCCCGGCCGGGCGCTATGTCCGGATCGCGGTCGCCGACACCGGCGAGGGCATCAAGCCGGAAATCCTGCCGCGGATCTTCGACCCGTATTTCACCACCAGGGAAAAGGCCAACGGTCTGGGACTCGCCACCGTCTACTCGATCGTCAAGCGGCACGAAGGGCGCATCAAGGTCGAATCGACCCCGGGACAGGGCGCCACGTTCTTCCTCTGGCTGCCCGCCGCCGAGGCGGCGGTCGCCCCGGCGGCGGCCCCGGTCGGGGCGTCCGCGCCCACCCTGTCGCCCCTGGCGCCCGCCCGGGTGCTGCTGATGGACGATGAGGAGAGCATCCGCATGCTCGGAGCCACGCTGCTGCAGCGGATCGGCCTGGAGGCGGTCGCCGTCAGCGATGGCAGCGAGGCGATCCGCGAGTTCACGCGGGCGCGCGATGCCGGGCGGCCCTTCGATCTGGTCATCCTGGACCTCACCATTCCCAAGGGGATGGGCGGCAAGGAAACGATCGAGCAGATCCGGAGGCTGGACCCGCGCGTGCCCGCCATCGTCTCGAGCGGCTACGCCAACACCTCGGTCCTGTCCGACTTCGCGCAATATGGATTCCAGGCCTGCGTGCCGAAACCCTATGACATCGGCGAGCTGGCCAGGGCCGTGAAACGCCTGCTCCCCGCGCCGTGAGACGCGGGGCGGCCCGCCGCCCCGGAGGAAGGGATCGCGCGGGCGGCGGTGTTCTGACCGTCGACCCCATCCCTCCCCTTCGATGAACCGCAAGGAATTCCTGGTCGCCGGCGGCTGCTGCGCCGCGCTCACCCTCCTGCAACGCGCCTCCGGCGCCACGGCGGCGGCCGCGGCCCCGCCCGCCCCGGCGCCCGCCCCAGCCGGACCGCCGGTGACGTCCGCCGAGCAGCGCGTGGCCTTCGGCGAACGCTGGGCCAAGCGCTTCTTCGACGTGCTCGACGCCAATCTCGACGAGCCCACCCGCGAGAAGATCATGCGGGCCAACGGCCGCGCCTGCCACGCGGGGAGCCGCCTCAAACAGGAGCTGCCGCCCAGCCTCGACGCCTTCATCGCCCGGATCCATTCGTACCCGGGCGGCAAGGACATCGTCCGCCGCGAGGGCGACACGGTCTATTTCAGCTATGCGCAGAACCCCCGCGGCCTGCGGGTCGCCGACGGCTACTGCCTCTGCCCCCTCGTGGAGACCGGCCCGGCGGGACTGTCCGGCACCTTCTGCCTGTGCTCGGTCGGCTACGTCCAGGACATGTTCGAGACCATGGCCGGGCATCCCGTGCAGGTCCAGTTGCTCGAGTCGCTCAAGCGCGGCGGCAAGGGCTGCCGGTTCAAGATCGACCTGGCCTGAAGACCCCGGACGCGCCGAGTCGGCCGCGCCGGCATCGGCCTGGAACGTATTCCATTCTGAAGCCAGGAAGCCATGGCACCCTTCCTGGATTCCTGGCTTCTGAATGAAAATGGTCCGACGTGCGATGTTCCGGCGACGCGACGGCCTTTCGCGTTGTGCTTTACTCGGGCGGCGAATCCCTAAACGCTTCGGGGGACTGCCGCACCCGAATTTGCCAGGATCTCCACCGACCCCCATGGCCCCCGAACACCCCGCGCTCGACGAGCTGCGCATCAACCGGCCGGACGCCCCGCGGCGGGCGCCGCGCACCACGCTGATCGCGCTCGCGGTCCTCATCGTCCTCGGGGGCCTCGCCATCGGCTGGGGGCTGACCCGGTCCCCCGCGGTCCCCGTGCGCACGGTCGTGGCGCGCGCCGCCGCGCGCGCCGGCGGCGACCGCACCGTCCTCAACGCCTCCGGCTACGTCACGGCCCGGCGGCAGGCCACCGTCTCCTCCAAGGTCACCGGCAAGGTCATCGAGGTGCTCATCGAGGAGGGCATGCGGGTCAAGGAGGGGCAGATCGTCGCCCGCCTCGACGACACCAATGTCCGGGCCAGCCTGCAGCTGGCCCAGGCGCAGCTGGCGTCCGCGACGGCCGCCCTGGCCGAGACCCGCGTGCGCGTCACGGAGGCCGACCAGGATCTCCAGCGCCAGTCCGACCTGGCCGCGGCAAAGGTGTCGGCCCGGGCGGACCTCGACCACGCGCAGGCCGCGGCGCGGGCCCTCCAGGCCCGCCTCGAGCAGCAGCGGGCCGACGTGTCCGTCGCCGAGCGCACCGTCGCCGTCTGGCAGCAGCAGCTGGAGGACACGGTCATCCGCGCGCCCTTCGAAGGCATCGCCACGTCGAAGGACGCCCAGCCCGGAGAGATGATCTCCCCGGTTTCCGCCGGCGGCGGCTTCACCCGCACCGGCGTGTGCACGGTGGTGGACATGACCTCGCTGGAGATCGAGATCGACGTCAGCGAGAGCTACATCAACCGCGTCGAGGCCGGCCAGCCGGTCGAGGCCACGCTCGACGCCTATCCCGAATGGAGGATTCCCTGCCACGTGGTGGCGATCATCCCGACCGCCGACCGCGCCAAGTCCACCGTGCGGGTGCGGGTGGGCTTCGACCAGCTCGATCCCCGGATCCTGCCGGAGATGAGCGTGAAGGTGGCCTTCCGCGAGGCCGGGGGCGCCGCGAACGCGGCCGCCGGTCCGGCCGCCCTCGTGCCGCGCGCGGCCGTCCGGCAGGACGCCGGGCGCGACGTGGTGATGGTCGTCCGCGACGGCCGCGCCCACCGCCGCGCCGTCACCGTGGGCAGCGTGAACGGGACCGACGCCGAGCTTACCGCCGGCGTCGCCCCGGACGAACGCGTCGTGGTGGAGGCGCCGGCCGATCTCGCCGACGGAGCCGCGGTTAAGGAGAACAATCCATGAAAGAACCGACGCAGAGCGCTGGCAACGGAACCGTGGTGGAAGTGGAGGGAGTCGAGAAGATCTTCCACCGCGGTTCCGAGGACATTCACGTGCTGAGGGACCTGCATCTCCGGGTGCCGGCCGGGGAATTCCTCGCCCTGATGGGTCCGTCCGGCTCGGGCAAGAGCACGCTGCTGAACCTCATCGGCGGACTGGACCGGCCGACGCGGGGCACCGTGCGCGTGGCCGGCGAGCGCGTCGACACGCTGTCGGACCACCGGCTCGCGGCCTGGCGCGCCCGGCACATCGGCTTCGTGTTCCAGCTCTACAACCTGCTGCCGGTGCTCACCGCCGAGCGCAACGTCGAGCTGCCGCTGCTGCTGACGCACCTCTCGCGGGCCGAGCGCCGGAAGCACGTCGAGGCGGCGCTGGCCGTGGTGGGCCTGGCGAAGCGCGCAAAGCATTTTCCGCGGCAGCTCTCGGGCGGCGAACAGCAGCGCGTGGGCATCGCCCGCGGGATCGTCACCGACCCGACGCTCCTGCTGTGCGACGAGCCGACCGGCGACCTCGACCGCAAGGCCGGCGACGAGATCCTGGACCTGCTGCAGGCGCTCAACCGCGAGCACGGCAAGACCATCATCATGGTCACGCACGACCCGC
>CAZKDK010000033.1:0-18465 GCA_964551145.1 uncultured Opitutaceae bacterium
TGCTCCGGCGGAAAGAATGTGGGAGCAGCCGTGCTGGCCCGCACCAATTGCCACAGCGGGATCAGGAGATTGCAGTTCTCCAACGCGCGGTCGTTGTACATCGCCGCCGGGTTGTTCGTCACCGGCCACGCCGAACCGGTTGTGGCGTTGCGCATGATCAGCAGCAGGAGGGTGTGCAGTCGTTTGGTGCCGAGCAGCGCCGGCTCGCGGCCTGCCCCGTCCTCGGAGAAGAAGCGCTTGAAGGACGCCGTCATGAATTGCGGCGTGTACCGGGTCTTCCATCGCTCGCTCCAGGAAGCCTTGGTGAACATGCCCGCGGAATCGTCGACGTAGTGTTGTTCGATCTCCTTGACCGACAGCCCCCATGACAGCATCGAGGCGATGATGGCGCCGGTGCTGGTTCCGGCGATCAGATCATACTCGTCCTTCAGCAACAGGCTTGGGTTCTTTCGTTGCTGCCGGTACAGGGCCTCGATCCGCGCGAGCACCTGCAGCGAAAAGACCCCGCGGATGCCTCCGCCATCAAGGGCCAGAATGCGTCTGGGCCGATCGAGGGCCGGGGAACCGACGCTGTCCGATGCAGGCATCAGAAAACGCCGCGATCCCTGGTCTGGCGGGACTTCGAGTCAAGCATTGACCGCCGCCGGGCCGGTCGTGCCCCGGCGTTGACGAAGGCGCGCACCGCCGCGGGGTCCGGGGGCAGGAACTTCAGGCGCGGGGCGTGCGCCCAATGGGGATCGCGCCGCAATCCGTCGGCGGAACGTCCGGTCCCGGCGACGATGCCGACCCGCGCGCCGAGCAGGAGCGCGAGCCGGTATTCAAACGCGGCGATGCGCCCCCCTCCCCATCCGAGGAGCGCGACCGTCCCCGGATCCACCCCGGATGCGATCAAATCGCTCCAGCAACGGAGGCACTCGGCCTCGCTGAATTCCTGTCCCGGAGTGGCGCACAGCCGGGCATACCTGCGGTCGAGCTTGGATCTCCCGGGCCGTCGCGGCAGATACCCGATCACCTTCGCGCGCGGGCATGCGGCGGCCAAGGCTCCGGCCACACCCGCGATTCCCGAGGTCGTCCCGCCCGAGATCAGGGTGCCGGCAAACCGGGACAGCGCCGAAAGAAACAGGGCGGTCGCCGCGTCGCTCGAGGCGCGATCCTCCCCCTTGGCGCCCCCGGCCAGGATGACAACGGGAGGCCGGAAACGGGCCGGCATCGATGCTGCTGGTCGCGCCTGCGTCATGGGTCCGCCCGGAAGTACCCCGGGCTCCGGATCAGGGCAACCGTTTTAGCACGCTGCATCCGGATTCCCGCCCGGTCCGGGCATCGGACGAGCTGGCGGCACGACTCCGCAATAAATCGAATTGCTAGTCCCAAGCCGGGTCACCCATCATTGCGGAGTCCCTTGTTTACCCACCCCAGTAACCAGCCCCATGGGACGAGGCGCCGCGGGCTTCGCCGCCAGCGGACCGTCCGCGGTGATTCGAGGCGGATCACGCCGGGGCGGGGATTGATCTCCCGCGGTCCGGCCCGATGAGCGACTCTCCGGCGCGCGCCGTTTTTGTCAGCTACGCCTCGCAGGACGCGGAAGCGGCGCAGAAGATCTGCGACGGACTGCGCGCGGTCGGCGTGGAAGTCTGGTTCGATAAGAGCGAACTCGTCGGCGGCGACACCTGGGACTACAAGATCCGCAGCCAGATCAAGTCCTGTGCGTTGTTCGTGCCGGTGGTTTCCGCGGCCACGCAGGCCCGCCGCGAGGGATATTTCCGCATCGAGTGGAAGCTCGCCGCCCAGCGCACGCACGCGTTCGCCGATGGCACGCCCTTTCTGCTGCCGGTGGTCATCGACGCGACGCGCAATGCGGAGGCGCTCGTGCCGGAGGAATTCCGCGCGGTGCAGTGGATGCGCCTGCCGGGCGGCGAAGGCACCGCGGGTTTCGGGGAACGGGTGCAGAAGCTGCTACGGAACGATCCGGTGACGACCGGCGGGCCCGCGGGCCCGCCGGACCGTCCGAAGACCGTCCCGGGAAAAAAGCCGGGCCGCCGGCGTCTCGTGCCGGCAGTCGCAGCCGGTGCCCTGCTCGGAATCGCGATCGCGGCCCTGGCGTGGCGATCGTACCACCAACGGACGGCGCCGGTCGCGATGCCGGCGTCGGGTCCCGCGGTGGTCAACGCGCCCAGGATCGCCAATCAGAAATCCCTGGCGGTGCTGGCGTTCACGAACCTCAGCGGGGACAAGGACAACGAGTATTTTTCCGACGGCATCAGCGAGGAGCTGGGAAACGTGCTGGCGAAGGTTCCGGGCCTCACCGTGTGCGGACGGGCCTCGGCCTTCTATTTCAAGGGCCGGCAGGTGCCGATGTCCGAAATCGCCCGCCAACTCGGGGTGGCCTACGTGGTCGCGGGCAGCGTGCAAAAGTCCGGCAACCGCGTTCGGATCACGGCCCAGCTCATCGACGCCGCCAGCGGATTCGCGGTGTGGTCATCGGAGCCGCTCACGCGCGAGGTGAAGGACATTTTCGCCGTTCAGGACGAGATCGCCGGGCTGATCGCCAAGAATCTCTCGCTGTCGATGGGCGTCGCGACGGGCCCGGCCAAGATGGTCAATCCCGAGGCCTATCGCCTCGTGCTTGAGGGCCGTTATTTCTGGAACCTGCGCACGGAGGAAGGCCTGGCGCGCGCGGAGTCCGCTTTTGCCCGCGCCATCGAAGTCGATCCCACGATGGCCGAGGCCCACGCCGGTCTGGCGGGGGTCTGCGTGATTCGCGCGCAGTACACCTTCATGGACGGCCTGGGCGGCGACACCTCCGCGGACCTGGCGCGCGCCTCGGGCGAAGCCCTCCGCGCCACGCAGCTCGATCCCGCGCTGCCGGATGGCTATGCGACCCTGGGCTATTTTCACCTGATGTCGGGAAGCCTGGAGGAAGCGGAACAGCAGTTCAAAAAGGCGCTGGCGCTCGCGCCCAATTCCGCGCTTACCCGCGACTGGCACGGACTGGTGGAGGCGTCCCGCGGCCGGCTGGATGCCGGGCTGGCCGAATACGAGAGAGCCGCGGAGATAGACCCGCTGTGGTACATCAATCTGCAGATGATCAGCTGGCTGCTGCGGCGCAGCCGGCGGTGGGACGAGGCGCTCGCGATGAATGACCGGGCGGCGGCGCTGCGCTCCGACGTGTACGTCATCAATGTGAGCGCCCGGGCCGACGCGCTCATGGCGCTGGGCCGCCGCGACGAGGCGGTGGCGGCAGCCCGGGTGGTCGAGCGGAACCCCGGACAGCGGCCCCGTTGGAACAGCGACAGCATTGCCATCCGGGTCCTGATCCAGGCCGGACTGCGGTCGGAGGCCGAGGATTATGCCGCGCGCCTCTTCGCGGCCTGGCCTCCCGACAGCCCCATGCGCGGCCTCGTGCTCGGTGCGCTCGGGCGATTCGATGAGGCGCTGCCGTTCCTGGAACGAACCAACGGAGCGATGAAGACGGACCTTTATTGGGACCCGATGTGGGATCCGTGGCGCGACGATCCGCGATTCCTGCAGCTGATGGTGAAGCTCAACTGCGCCGATCATTACCGGGTCGCGCGTGCGACGCTTGCGCGGATGCTGAAGGAACCGAAATCGAGGAATCCTGCGGGCGGCGGGAATTGAAACCAGACGGGAGAAGTTCCCTTCAACTCCGCCCATGGCCACCGCGCTCGGCTGCGACCCGCCTCTTGTCCGCCCGGTCTGGATCGTCGGTGTGCTGGGTCACCGCAGGATCGAAGATCCCGCCGCGATCGGGGCGCGAATCGAGGAGCAGTTGCGGGGTCTGGCGACGGCAGTGGCGGCCCGGGGCGGCAATCTTGGCGTCTACGCCAGTGCGGCGGCCGGCACCGACTTGCTCGCCATTCGCGCGGCCCGTGCGCTCGGCCTGCCCATCCATATCCTGCTCCCCCTTGAGGAAGAGGAGTTCTTGAGGGACTTCGCCGAGTTTCCCGAATGGCGCGACGAGGCTCGCGCCGTCCTGGCGGGAGCCCGCGCCCATCCGCAGCGCGACTCGGTGCGCGTGGCGCCGACCACCGGGCGGCGCCCCGGGTGTTACTTCGACGCCGATGCGCGGATCGTCGAGGGCGCGGACGTTGTCCTGGCGGTCTGGAACGGCACGGAAGCCGCCGGGCTCGGTGGCACGGGTCAAACCGTCCCGCTCGCCCGCGCTCTCGGCAAGCCGGTCCTGCGGATCGATCCCGCGACGGGCCAGGCCGAGCGCCTCGGGTTCCCACCCGGAGAGTGGCCTTCCGCCGACGCGAAATGGGATTGGCTTCAGGCCAGGGAGGCGGTCGCGCAGCTGCCGAACGGCGACCCGGCGGCCGCAACCCCGCTCCAGAATCTCAAGGCCCGGTTGTCGGCGATCGCCCAACAGGACTCATCCGATTTCCGCCGCCAGGCGCTCCGGGCGCTCCAGGCAACCGCCGCCGCCGGGATGCTCGGATTGGTCAACTGCCTGCTCACCGGAAGAGTGCATTGGGCGATTCCCCTTGCGATCACCGTGGGCCAGTCCGGGCTGCTGATCTGGACCAAGGTGATCAAGTCCCGTTTGAAGCGCAGCAAGATCAACGATGATTGGATCCAGGCGCGCCTGGGAGCGGAGATCTGGCGCGGTATCGTCGCGACCTGCCCGGTTGCCGGAGAGATGCATCCGATCGCCGGCCGGCTTCTTCCCGAATGGCGGCGTTTTGCGGTGACCGTCGGACTTGCCAGCCATCAGCTGGGTGCTCCGCCGGACCTGTTGCTTCCCGCTGATCTTGGGAAATTCAAAACCAGTTACGCCGGGCGGCTGGAGGCCCAGATTGTCCACTATGAGCAGCAGCGGGATCGTTCGAAACAGCGGACCCGGCGTCTTCCGATCGTGGCTCATTACTGCTTCATGCTCGCCCCCTGGTCTGTCGGCCTGGCCCTGCTCGTCCGCGCTGCCGGCAGGATCACGGTCCTGTGTCCAAGCCCCGATTGGATGAGTTCGCTCGGCGTGCTGGTCTTCACCGCGGTGTTGCCGGCGGCCCTTCCCCTCGGGGCGGCGACGGCGACTGCGCTGGTGGAGAATTTCGACCACGACCGACGGGCGAGCCGTTACGACGAGATGGTCACCGTGTTGCGCCGGCGCCTCGCCGAATTACCCCATCTTCACACCGCCGACTCGGTCTGCGCATTCGTTGAACGCTGCGAGGAGACCCTTCTCATCGAGAACATCGAATGGGCAGCCGCGCAGAAACACGTCGAGCTCTAGCCGGTGGTGCGATGGCGCGCGGGTGCACCGTCGCAACGGCCTCAAAGTCGTTGACACGCGGCGAACCGGCCGGGGACGATTGATCGGGAGTCACCTGAAGCCCACAATGAAATCCTCGAGCTCCGTCGGTATGCTGGTCGCGGTTCTGCTGGCTGTTCCTGGCCTGCCGGCCGAGACATTTTCGGCCGGGACGAGGATCGGCTTTTCATCCCTCGATGCGGAGCACCCCTGCAACGTGTCGGGCACGCTTTACCTCCCGGAAAACGCCCCGAAGCCGGTTCCGGCGATCGTCCTGGTTCACGGCACTTCGGGGATCGACATGCGCGGCGCGTTTTACCGTGCATCGATCCTGGGCGCGGGGATTGCCATCTTTGAAGTCGATTTCAAGACGGGGATTTATGAAGGCCCGTCGACCCGGCCGAAGATGGACACCTTTCTGCCCATGGCCTTCGCCGCGCTGAAGGAACTGCGAAAACTTCCCTCCATCGATCCCGACCGGATCGGCATCATGGGCTTTTCCATGGGCGGACAGATCGCCTTGAGAACCGCCATGGAAAACAACCGCAGACGATGGTTGGGGGCGTCGAAGGGATTCATCGCCTTTGCGACGTTCTATCCCGTGTGCAAGCCCTTCATCAAAGACCTGGAAAAAAGCGGAAGCAAGCTGACCGGCGCGCCGATCATCGTCTTTTACGGGACCGATGACTCCTACGGCGACGGCACGGCCGTTCCCGAGTTCAAGAGGCTGCTCGCGACGAAGTACAATTTCCAGCTGGCCACCGTCGAATACGCCGGGGCCACGCACGGCTTCGATCGCAACGCGCCCGCCATTCGCTATTACGACCCCGCCGCCATCGGCAGGAGAGGCCACATGACCTGGAACCCGGAGGCCGCCAACGATTCCCGGATCAAAGTGGTGGCGTTCCTGCGCGAGAGCCTGGCGGCCAAGCCGTAGGCACCCGTCGTCGGACCGGGAGTCAGTAATCCCTGCCCTGCCAGAAATCCGGATTGTCCACGGTTTCAAAGCGATTAGGATCGGCCTTCACCAAGGCGTCGGCGGCGGAGTTCCAGACCGTGCCATGGCCGACCGTGCCGTGGCCGTCCATGTCGTTGTCCTGGATGACGGATTGGTCGAGAATGTAGTTGTTGAAGCCCTGGCCGTTCCTGGCGTTGACGTCCTGTTGGGCATAGTAACCGGCATGCTGCGCGTCGTTCGCCTGTTCGACGCTGTTCATCCGCGCGGTGGCATTCGCGCCGATTTGGCGGATGCCGTTGCTGATTTGCTGGCTGCGCGCGATCGATGCCTGCTGCTGGGCTTCCCAGCTCTGCCTCATGGAGGCGAGGACGGGGGCCATCTCGGCGTCAACGCGCGCGCTGACGAGCTCCTGGTTCACCCGGTAGCTGGCCATGATGGCGGCCGCAGTGGCGCGCTGCTGATCGGTGGACCCGAGCGGGAGCAGGAACTGGGAGAAGACGAAATGGTAGCCGCCGTATTGATCAGGCGCCGTGACGCTAAGGAGCATATTCAGTTCCACCATGCCGCGTCCATCGGGATCGAACTCGCCGTTCGCATTGACGCAGCGCTGACCCTCGGCCGCGGGCACCCACTCGACGTGATTGACCCGAAGCGGGGCCGGCCCCTTTCCGTTCGAGGCCCGCAACCGCTGGATGATATCGGGGAAGGCCTGCACCAGATCCGCGTCACACGGATAGATGATCTGATGCGGCAGGGGTCTTCCGCCGTTGGCCATCTGCCTCCGGAACAGGGGAGCTCTCGGGTCCTGCGCCATGAACCACATGTTGAGGATAACCCGCTCTCCGTTTGGACCGCTGATCGTTGCGGATCCGCCGCCGCTCGTGGGGTCCACGCTCCACCCGTCGGGAAGGCTGATGCTGGCGGTATTGTCGTGGAGCACGACCTGACGCATTGGGGGAAGCGCGCCTCCGCCGCCGGCGCCACGGGCGGAGGCCGAACTTCTGCCCGTCGGGCGGTCCGGGCCTGCCACCGGGCCGCCGGAACCTGCCGCCGGGCCATTCGGATGCCACTCGCTGAAAAGCCGGCGCAGCATCGGGTTCATTGTCGAGCGAAAGCGAGCCGCATCGTCGGAAACCAGCGCGACTTCGATCTCATTGGGTCCGGAGGGAGCGGCAATCAGCAGGCCCGCGAACGGCTCGTCTCCCTGCGCGCGGTTGTTCACCGTGAAGAAGACGGCCACGGAATTTGTGTCGCGCACCCGGAAGACTCTTCCCACCCGCGGCTTCTCGCCGCAGTCGCGATGGACGCCGCGCAGCACCTGGCTCATGGCGGCCGCCGCGCTCGTGGCTCCGTCCACCGCCCCATAGACGATCATGCCGCCTTCGGGATTAGTGATGGTTTTCGGTTGTGTGCGGGCTCCTGCCGACGGTGGACCCATCGTGACGAACAACAGGCAGAGAACCGGCAACCAGGGGAATCGTTTGTTTTGGCACATGGTGATCGCCTCATTCTGTTTTCCCGGAAACTCGCGGGAAGGGGGGTAGCTACGGTCCGGTGATAGGGGATTGCCCTTTCGAGGTCACGGCGAATCCCGGGGTCAAATCCGGCATCCCGCAATTCAGGACGGACATGAACCCGGGACAACCGGCCGATGGCGGTGCCGGTTTGCCCGAGCGGGAATTGCCGCCGGCAGCCCAGCAGTCACGAGTTGGGCCGGACGAATCGCTTTACCCCCGCCCACCATCAGACTGCCGCGGTTTCGACAGGCTCACCTCCCGAACGCCAGGGAATGCTCCGGCGTTGGCGCCGTCCGTATTCCCCGCCGCGAGACTGAAGTTGCTCTCAGGGCGCCGGACTTGGCTGGGAACCCGACGCCGGAGTCGGCGCGGCGTTGGGCGCGGCCTCGGCCTGTTTGGCGCTTTCGGCGATATCGGCTGCCGGGAGAATCACCGGGCCGCTTTCGCGACCGTCGGAGATGTGCCGGGTGCAGATCCCCAATACCCGCCCTTTGGGGTCGAATACCGGGCAGCCCGGAGAATACGCGCTGGCGATGTAGAAACGCCTCGGCTTCTCGATGATGCCGCCGACGTTGACCAGGCGCACCACCGGCGTGCGCTGTTGGGCCTTGGGAGCCCGCGCGACGTCATAGTAGGTGCCCAGGATCACGCCGTCGGCTGGTTCGGCCAGGTTGACCCAGCCCCATTTCCGACCGGGCGCAGCACCCGGCTCCGGCGCGACGAAGGCCAGGTCCAGATCCGGATCCTTCATGACAACCCGGGCCGGCACCTCCGAGCCGTCGGCCAGCCGCAGCCTGACCTCCTTGAACTCGGTATCGCCGAATTCCACCCGCCCCCGCAGGGCGCTCATGAGTGCGACCTGCGACTCCATCCGCGCACGCGGGTCGATCGAGCCCAGGGAGACGACCGTGAGCCCCCCTTGTGAAATGACGGTGCCGTTCGCCTCGATCTTCTGTTCGCGCGGGGTCGAGGGCCGATTGGCCATCGTGACCTTGAGGGTGGCGACCAGTTCGACACCGACGACCGCGTTCGCGTACTGGTTGAGAACGGCGCGGCCGGCGGCGGCTTGGGTGTCCAGGGAGGTTGTCTGGCAGGAGGAACACGCAAGGCAGAGGATGATCGCTGCGGCGCCGAGGGTGTGGGCAGGTGGCTTCATGGCTTCAATTGCTTGAGGTTGATCTCCACAAACTGGGTCTGACCGGCACGCTGGATCAGCAGGACCCACCACTTGCGCCCGCTGCGCACGGCGTCGTCCCGCGCCTGGCGAAGTTGGTCAACGCGGGCGATCGGCCTTCCATCGGCCGCCAAGACAATGTCATCCAGGCGGATTCCCGCCAGCGCGGCCCACCCCGCGGGCGTGGCGTTCTCGACCAGCACGCCGGTGGCCTCGGGGCCCAGTTGCAGTTTCACGCGGTCTTCGAACGCCAGGTCGTGCACGGAGAATTCCAGCCGCTCATCCTCCCACCACGGCATCTCGGCCGCCGGCACGGGCTGCAACTCCAGCACCACCGGGACTTCCAGGGTCTTGCCCGCGCGCCAGACAGTGAAGTTCGCCCGCGTGCCCGGCCGGTATTGGCGAATCTGCCGGGCAAGGGCATCGGTGTCCTCCAGGCGCCTGGCGCTGACCGGAATTCCATCCAGCGCAAGCACCAGGTCGTCCACGCGCAGGTCCGCCGCGGCCGCCTGCGTGCCGGGATACACCCGCATGATGCGGACACCCCCGTCGGCCTTGAAGCCCAGGTGGTCCTGGAGCTTGGCGGTGAGCGGCTGGGTTTCGGCGCCGAGCCACGCCTTGCGGGCCTGGGGAGTCATATTCCGCTCGGGAGCGAACCGAAGTTCCACCACGGAATCCATCTGCGCGCCGGCACGGCGCAGGCTGACCAGCACGGCATGCGTACCGCGCTCGGCGCCGGCAAAAAGCCTGTCCGTGAATGCCCGCAGTTCGGCGACGCCCGCCACCGGCTGCCTTTCCACGGCCAGAATCACGTCGCGCCGCCGCAGTTCCGGTTCGGCCTGTCCGATGGGACCGCCGGGCCGGACGTTCTCCACCCAGACCCCCCGGGTGTCGGGAAGCTGCTCCTCCCTCGCCACCTGCGGGGTGATGTCGCGCACGACGGCGCCCCATCCGCGCAACTCCACGTCGTCGCCCTGGGCGGGCAGGCGGGCCGCGAGCTTGAGATGGACGATTCGGTGCGGTCCTGTCCGCTCGACCTCGACGGCAAAATCATCGCCGGGCAGGCGGCCCGACTCCAGCCGGTTGAAGCTCACCACCGCCTTCTCGCGGACGCCCTCGATCGGATGGTTGTCGCAGGCGACGACCACATCTCCCGCCACCAGGCCCGCTTGGGACGCCGGCGATCCGGGCGCAACATCCGACACCAGGACGCCGACGGCGTCGCTATCGCCTGCCAACCGCGGCTGTACCGTAAGGCCCGACCAGCCCCGGATCACCTTTCCCCGGTCGATCAGCTGGTCGGCCACCTGGCGGGCCAGATTGCCGGGAATGGCGCCGCCAAGGTTCGCGATGCCGATCTCATTGACGCCAATGATCTCGCCGCGGGCGTTTACGAGCGGCCCGCCACTGTTGCCCGGAAAGATGCTGGCATCATGGAAAATCCAGCGAACCAGCGCGCCCACGTTTTCGCCGTCGAGGACGATCTTGATTTCCTCCGGCAGCACGAGCGACGGGTTCGAGACGATGCCGCGGGTCACCGACTGCGAAAGCGTGGCCGGACTGCCCAGGGCAAAGACCACATCACCGGTGGCCACGCCGTCCGAATCGCCGTAGCTCGCCACGGGGAGCGTTCCGGCGTCCGCGGGCCGCGCCGTGAGGTCGAGCTGAAGCACCGCGAGGTCCGTCAGGGGATCCTGTCCGACGCGGCGTGCTTCAAGCTTGGTGCCATCGGTGAGATAGCAGCGGTAATAGTCGGCGTCCTGGGCGACATGGTAGTTGGTCAGGACGTGCCCCTGGGGCGAGATGATCACGCCGCTCCCGCCCACGCGCACTTTGATCATGCGCCCTTGGTCGGGGCGCAGCTGGATCGCCTCGATGCGGACCACGGCGGGCAGCACCTTGGCCAACGCGGCGGCGTGTACATCCGCCTCCGGCGGCGATTGTGCGACACTCTCCAGCGCGACCGCCCAAAAACCGACAAAACCGGCCAGGACTCCCCGTATCATCGATTGCCGCCGGCGGCTTCCCAATCCGCGATCTCGGATTCCCATAGGTGTTGGGTATTGGAAACCCCAGAAACACCCCCGCCGCCGACGACACAAGCCGCAAAACGCCAGCGAACTATCGATTCCGTCTTGCCCGGCGGGCTGCGCCCAGCAGAAGCAACGCCGCGACAAACCAGCCGCCGATCGCGCCGCCGCCGGAGGAGGTATGATTGGCGCCGCCGGAAGAGGAAGGCGGAGGGCTGGCGGAAGAAGGAGGGGGCACACTGTCGGACGGCGGAGGCACGACGCTCGCGGGGAGGGTCAATGCCATCGTCGTCACCGTCGTATCCGGGGCGACCCGGCGGATGGCAGCGTTGCCGGCGTCCGTCACAAAGAGGTTGCCGGCCCCGTCGATCACGAGCCCGCGCGGCTGGTTGAACAGGGCGCGACTGCCGGTGCCGTCGGCCAGACCGGCGATGCCCGCCACTCCGGCAAGCGTGGCAACCGCCCCGCCCGGCGCAATCCTGCGGATCGTCGAATTGCCGGTGTCCGCGACATACACGTTGCCGGCGGCATCCACGGCCACGCCAAAGGGCTGATTGAACAAGGCGTTCGCTCCGATCCCGTCCACGGATCCGGTGATGCCGGCTGAGCCCGCCAGCGTGGCCACCGTGCCGTCCGGACTGATCTTCCGAATGGTCGCGTTGTAGGTGTCGGCGATGTAGACGCTGCCGGCGCCGTCCACCGCCGCGCCATTGGGAAAGTTGAACCGTGCGGCGGGACCGTTGCCGTCGGCCTCGCCCCGGCTCCCGGCCGCTCCGGCGAGGGTGCTCACCGTCCCGTCAGCAGTGATCTTGCGGATAGTGGCGTTGAAGGCGTCCGTCACATAGACGGTGCCGGCGCCATCCACGGCGAGACCGCCCGGCTGGCTGAACAAGGCGCCACTTCCGGCGCCATCGGAGTTGCCCCGGCTTGTCGGCGAACCGGCCAGGGTGGTGACGACGCCGTCCGGGGTGATCTTGCGGACCGTGGCGTTGCCCGCATCGGCCACATACACGTTGCCGGCGGCATCGACCGCGACGCCGGTCGGCTGGTTGAACAGGGCGCCCGTGCCGGCGCCGTCCTGGCTGCCGACCGCTCCGCTGGATCCGGCCAGCGTGGTCACGACGCCGGCCGCGGTCACTTTCAAAAGCGTGTTGCTGGAGGCATCCGCCACATAGAGGTTGCCGGAGCCGTCCCGGGCGACGCTGGCGGGATACTGGAGCAGGAAGGAGGTCGCGCCGACGGTGAGCGTGACGGACTTGCTCGTGGTGGCTCCGGCGGAACCGGTGGTGACGCAGCGGAACTGGTCGCCCGACATTGTGGCGTCGGTCGCGTTGACCGTGAGCACGGCCGTGGTCACCCCGGTGTAGGTTCCCCCCTCGCTCAGGTTCTCCCAGGCGGACGATCCGGCCGGCTGGCGCTGCCATTGGTAGCTCGACCCCGACGGGGCCACCGCGAAGGTCACGCTTTCGGTCGCCGCCACCGGTTCGCCCGGTTGCGTCGTGAGCGCCGGGACGTCGCCAGCCGGGGCAAACGCCAGAACCGCAGCATCGCTCGCGTCCGAGCCGGCGGCGTTGGATACCACCACATGATAGCTGCCGGCATCGGCGGCCTGTGCGCTGACGATCACGTAGGTCTCGCCCGTGGCACCGCTCAGGCTGACCCCGTCCTTGTACCATTGGAACGTGAACGGGGCACTGCCGTCCACGGTGACCGACAACGCCACCATCTGGCCGGCGGTCCCCGAGGCAACCGCCGGCCGGACCTTGTTGGTGAGAAAGCACGCGGCGGCAAGCGCCATCGATAGACGAAAGGGAGGTAGACGCACGGTGGGCCGCCGTTGCAGGGTGATTTCTTTTTGGTTTCTCTGATCGCCGGTTTCCGAAAGTGCGTGACCCGGCTTGGACCGGGATCGATCCGACTTGTTGCAGAGATTCTCGCCGGTCACCCACCGGGGCAGCGCTCCAGCGCGGTCTTGCAGGCAAACGGATGTCCCCTTCGTTGGAGCGAAACGGATTTTTCTGGAAAGCATCCGAGCGAGCGCAGCAGAATGGGCCGGTGCCTTCGATGAGTTTGAGACAGATTCGACGGATCGCGGCGCTCGGGCTCGTGACCGGGGGCGCCGTAATGCTGCGGGCGGTGGACACCGGACCGGTCTTTCCGGATTTCGAGCCGGTCAGCTGGCTTGCTGCGGCCGGTCCGGTCCTGGCGAAGGCGGGGGTGGCCGTCGACAGGATCACGATGGCGCCGGTCGGAACGGACGTGCGCAAAGGCGATACGCTGACGGTTCTCGTGCAGGCGGCGGACCGCAAAGGCCTGCGCCAGTGGGCCGTGGTTCTGTCAGTCAATGACATCAAACCCGAAGAGCAGGCGTTGCGTTCGCCCGCCATGACGTGGCATTTGAGCACCGGCCGGAAAGTCGATTTCGGCCCGAGCCCCTTCGAGGGCATACTGATCCATGTGATCGGGCCGTTTTCCGCTGCCAGGGGCGCCACGGCATCCAAGGACGTCTGGTCCGGTTCGCTGGTCAATCCGCAGTATCTCGCGCTGGGCCTCGATGGCTGCGCCGCACTTCTGGTGCGCGTTTCGCAGCTCGTCGGCGCCGATCCGGTGCTGAAGGGGCGCCCGATTTCGCTCGACGTCAATAACCGGCCGTTCCCGGCCGGCGTCATCGCTGAAACCAACGCCTGGAGCGGACGGCTGGCCATGACCGAAGCCGAGGATCGCGCCTTCGCCGGGCTATTCCCGGCGCTCGTCAATTTCTTTCAGATCGCCGGCCAGACGCCCGGCGTCCGCGAGATTGTCCTCGAAACGCTCGACATCCCGTGGTGGTCGGTGGTGGCGCACGGCGGGCGCATCACGAATGTCGAGTTCGAGCTGTTCGGGCCCTTCGTCGAGCTGGCGGCGGCGGACTGGGGACTTCCGCCGGATGCGCGGGTCTACGCGCTCGGGCTCCGGCTGAAGCTCCAGGGCAAGCCGGCGCTGCAGTGCCGGCTGGCGGTCACGGCGCCGCGGGTGCCGCTGTTCAACAGTGCCGGCATCGTCGGTCTCGCGGCCATGCGGCCGAACGGAAGGGGCCCGCACCTGATGGTCCGGGTCATGGCGGCGCGGGCGGCTGCGGACCCCGCCGGCCGCTGAACGTTTGTCCGGGGAAGACGTCTGCTGCCGGCGTCACGTCGGCCAATCCGCGCGGGATCGCGCGGTCAGCGGTCCCGTCAGGGCTCGAGGAGAAGAGCGACCTGGCGGCCCGGCCCATGCACGCCCTCGATCAGGATTCCCTCGACGTCGGCGGTCTTGGACGGGCCGGTGACCCAGATCACGTTGGGGTCGGCCGGCAGGGCCGCGATGGCCGCCGGGATGTCGACGAAGATCTGGTCGCGGCGCAACGTGGCGACGTGCACCCAGGGCGCGAGCGCGGCGAGCCGGCTGGAGGTGTCGCGGTCCGACAGGATCAACGAGCCGGACTCCGCGATGGCGCCGGTGGCGGCGGTGATGCCGAACTGGTAGTCGTCGATGCGCCGGCGGTCGAAGGCGGTTTCGACGGTGAAGGGCGCCGGAAACGCGTCCCGCAGCCGCGGCCAGAGCGCGGGGTCGCAGTAGCCGTGGCGCCAGCCGCCGGCGTCCAGCAGGGCGACGAGGTCGGCGGTCGCGGTGAGCGGCGTGCCGTTGACGGCCCGGAGGCGTTCGGCGAAGAGCGCCCACGGGTCCGCGGCGTCGCGGGTCCCGCGCCGGACGGCGGACGCATCGTCCCATTCGGGCGGCGGCGCGCGCCGGGTCAGCGGCGCTAGGGCGGCGCGCACGCGGGCGAGGATCTGTTCGCGGGCGGCGCTCATGGCCGGGTCCTCCTTCGCATCCATTTTCTGAATTCGCCCCCGCGCCACGCCGGGACCGAGCGCTTCGCCACCCAGGCGCGCAGCGCGGGAACGGGGATCAGGCCGAGCGGCAGGATGTTGAGCACCCGGCCGGCGGCCAGGGACGCCTTCCACGCGGCGGGGCTCGAGGCGAGCCTCGCCCAGGCGCCCATGGGGGGGGTGCCGGCGGCGGCGGCCGCGGCATGCTCCCGCTTTCCCCGGTCGCGCAGCCGGAGGAGCAGGTCCGGGATCGGGATGTTGACGGGGCAGACCTCATTGCAGGCGCCGCAGAGCGACGAGGCCTTCGGAAGGTCGGCCTTCTCGGCGAAATTCCCGCCGGCCAGCAGGGGAGAGAGCACGGCCCCGAGGGGCCCGGGGTAGACGCTCCGGTAGGCGTGGCCGCTGGCCTGGCGGTAGACCGGGCAGACGTTGAGGCACGCGCCGCAGCGGATGCAGCGCAGGATCTCGCGGCAGTCGCCGGCGAGGACCTCGGTGCGGCCGTTGTCGACGAAGACGACGTGCATCTCCTCGGGCCCGTCGGGCTGCGCCGCCAGCTTTGGGCCGGAAATGAACTCCGTGTACACCGTGAGCTGCTGCGCGGTGGCGGAGCGGGCCAGGAGGTTGAGGAAGAGCACGAGGTCGCGGTCGCGTGGCACGAGTTTCTCGATGCCGACGAGGGCGATGTGGCACCGGGGCGCGGCGAGGGAGAACCGGGAGTTGCCCTCGTTGGTGACGACGACGAGCCGGCCGCTCTCCGCGGACACGAAGTTGGCGCCGGTCAGCCCGACGTCGGCCGCGAGGTACTTGTGCCGCATGAACTGGCGGGCCCGGCGGGTGATGGTCTCCGGGTCATCGTTATAGGCGCCGAGTCCCTCGCGCTCGAAGCTCCGGGCGATCTCGCGCCGGTTCTTGTGGATGATCGGGCGGACGATGTGGCTCGGGTGGTCCTTGTCGATCTGGACGATGTATTCGCCGAGGTCGGTCTCGAGCGCCTCGATCCCGCGCTGCTCCAGGTAGGGGGCCAGGCCGATCTCCTCGCTGACCATGGTCTTGGACTTGACCAGCTTGGTCGCGCCGCGGGCCTGCATGATCCCCAGGACGGCCGCGCAGGCCTCCTCGGCGGTGGAGGCCCAGTGCACCTGGGCGCCGTTGGCCTGCAGCCTCGCCTCGACCTGCGGCAGGTAGGTGTCGAGGTTCTCGAGCACGTGCTGTTTGACCTCGCCGGCCCACCGGCGGAGCCGGTCGGCATCGGCGAAATGGTCGGCCAGCAGGAGGGTCCGCTTCTCGTGCGTCGTCTTGGTGCCGAGGTAGACGGCGGCCCGCGTGTCGGCGGGAATCCGGGCGGCGAAGGCGTCGATGCGTTGGCGGGCCATGGCTACAGAAGACCGCCGTTCTTGAGCGCATCGCGCAGCACCTGCGCGATGTGCCGTGCCGGGATGGGTTGGCCCGCCTTCTCGGCGAGGCCGCCGAGGTGCATCAGGCAGCTCATGTCGACGCCCACGAGGAGATCGGGCCGGGCGGCGCGGACATGCTCGAGCTTGAGCGCGCCCATGCTGGTCGAGAGGTGGGGGAAGGCCACGGAGAAGATGCCGCCGAAGCCGCAGCATTGTTCGGCTTCGCCGACGGGCACCACCGTGGCGCCGGCGATCGACGACAGCAGCGCGACGGCCGCCGCGCCGGTGTCCGTGCCGCGGGCGTGGCAGGAGCGGTGAAACGCCAGCCGCGCGTCGAGGCGACCGGCCCAGGCCTTGATGCCCAGCGCGTTGACGATGAAGTCGGCCAGCTCCCAGGTGCGGCGGCCGAGCTGCCGCACCGCCGGCAGATCGGGCTCCTTTTCGAATTCCAGCAGCGCGCCGTGAAACAGCATGGCGGCGCACGACGCGGACGGCACAATCACCGGGAGCTCGCCGGCGAAGGTCCGGACGGCGTGGCGGACGACCCGGCGCGACGCGGTCCAGTCGCCGCCGTTGAAGGCGGGCTGGCCGCAGCAGGTCTGGCCCTCGGGGAATTCGACGACGCACCCCAGGTGTTCGAGGACCTCGACCGTGGCGCGGGCGGCGTCGGCGAAAAAGGCGTCGCACAGGCACGTGGCCATGAGCTGCACGCGCCGGTCGGCGCCCGGAAGCTGGCGGTCGGCGGGCATCACCGTCGGGCGAGCACGTCGCGCTCGTAGCGGGCGACCGCACCGAGCCAGTCGGCGCCGGCCGGCACGCCGTCGCGGGCGCACAGCTCGTCCCAGACCGCGCCCCAGGGCAGCGCCTTGGCCAGCTCCATCAACGCGAGGCGTTCGTGGCCGCGGCCGGCGGACTCGGCCTCCCGCAGGCGCTTCGACGGGTCGAGCAGGCCGAGGAGGATGGCCTGGCGCGTGGCGCGGGCGCCGATGATGTAGGCCGCCAGGCGGTTGATCGAGGCGTCGAAGAAATCGAGCGCGATGAACACGCGGTCCCAGGCGCCGCCGCGGGCGACCTCGAGGAAGACGTTCCGCACCGGGTCGTCGAGGATGACGACGTGGTCGCTGTCCCAGCGGACCGGCCGGCTCGTGTGGAGGAGGAGGCGCGGGTGGACCTGCATGAGCGCGGACACCTTGTCGGCGACGGACTCGGTCGGATGATAGTGTCCGAGGTCGAGCGTGAGCACGAGGCCGCGGCTCTGGGCGTAGCCCGAGTAGAACTCCTGCGAGCCGACGACGTAGTCCTCGCTGCCGATGCCGAAGAGCTTGCCCTCGACCGCGTCGACGCAGAGCTTCCGGTTGATCGACCGGTCTGCGAAGATCGCGTCGTAGGACTCGGCCAGCCGCCGGCGCGGGGCCCAGCGATCGGCGGGGGAGTCCTTGGCGCCGTCGGGGACCCAGTGGTTGTTCACGCACGGCGTGCCGAGCGCCCGGGCAAAGTGCTGGGCGATGCGACGGCAGGCGCGGGCATGGGCGATCCAGAACCGGCGGACCGCGGGATCCGCGTGGGAAAGCGTGAAACCGGAAGCGGCCTTCGGATGGGCGAAATAGGTCGGGTTGAAATCGAGGCCGACCCGGCGCGACCGGGCCCACGCGACCCAGCGGGCGAAATGGGCCGGCTCGAGTTCGTCGCGGTCGACGACCTTGGAGCCCGTCTCGGCATAAAAGGCATGGACATTGAGCCGCTGTTTGCCGGGCAGGAGCTTGAGCACGACGTCGAGGTCCGCGCGCATCTCGTCGCCGTTGCGCGCCCGGCCGGGGTAGCCTCCCGTGGCGAGGATGCCGCCGGAATCGAGGCCCTCCTTCGGAGTCTCGAGGCCGCGGACGTCGTCGGCCTGCCAGCAATGCAGGGAGATCGGGATGGAGCGGGCCCGCCGGATCGCGGCTTCGGTGTTGACGCCGAGGTCGGCGTAGGCGGCGCGGGCCAGGCGGTAGGCGGCGGAGATCTGTTTGGAGGAGGGCACGTCGTGGAACTCGGGCTTGGTTGGGTTTGGGTCGTGGCCGACGCCGCATCCCGGGGATCAGTCGGGCGTCTGGGGCGATTCCACACTGGAACGCAGGGTGATGCTGCCAAAGGGCTTTTCTGCCGAACAGTCCGATTAGACCCGGACCGGCCCGAGGTCGAGCGCCGCGATCACGGTCGGCCTGCCCGAAGCCTGCTCAACCTTGAGCGTGGTTCGGGCCGAGGCGGCCCTGCCCGAAGTCTGCTCAAGCTTGAGCAC
>CAZKDK010000034.1:0-10151 GCA_964551145.1 uncultured Opitutaceae bacterium
GTTGAGCGCCTGCCACCGCTGCGGGGCCCGCCACATGGCGGAGATTCGCGACTGATTGTCGGCAAAGGGACGCTGCTCCCGCACTGCCGGCATCTTGCTGGTCTGGGGCGGAGCCGGTTGGTCGTCTTCGATGCGAGGCCATTCCAGGCCTCGGAGTTCCGACGAACTGCGGCGGCTCCGCGTGAGTCGCATTTGCGCTAGTTCATTTGGTGCCGCAAGGACGTCGCTGAAGCTTGAAAAGTCACGGGTCGAGCGCGGCCTTCAGGCCATAGATATGCGTTTTTACGTTTTTCTATTAGCCTTTGAGGCGGAAGTGGGGAGATACACCTATATACGTGTCCGGCGGCTACATCCAGACTGGCTGCACGCTTTTGATGTCTTCCCGCCGTGCACCACCGACGTACCTTCCGCCTGTTGTTGGCTTTTGCAGCTGCGCTTTTTGGCGCCGTTGTAGCTAAGCCAGCATCAGAAAACGCAACCACTGGTCAAGCGGTGACGTTCTCAGTCACCTCTGACGGAACAGCTCCTTTTGCCTACCAATGGTACAAGGATGGCGCCGTCATTTCTGGAGCCACCGACGCGACCTACGTGGTCAGTCACGTCGTGTCGACAGATGCAGGTACTTATCGTGTGGACGTGTCGAACGCTGGCGGAGCCGTCCGAAGCGACGACGCGGTCTTGACGGTAGCGGCGGCGACCATCGCCCCAGCTTTCACGACCCAGCCGGCAAGCCAGACAGTCACGGCGGGCGGCTCGGCCACCTTCACGGCGGCGGCCAGCGGCACGCCCGCGCCGACTTTCCAATGGCGCAAGGACGGTGCCGCCATTGCCGGTGCCACCAGTGCGTCCTGCTGTATTACCAGCGCGACGACGGGCGATGCCGGCACCTACACGGTCGTGGCCACGAACTCCGCGGGGACGGCCACGAGCAACGGCGCGGTGCTGACGGTGTCGGCCGCGCCGAGCGCGCCGGTCATTACGACCCAGCCGGTCAGCCAGTCCGTGTCGGCCAGCCAGGGCGCGACGTTCACGGTGGCGGCCTCAGGCACGGTTTCGAGCTACCAATGGCAGCGCCTGCCGGCTGGCTCGACGACGTGGGAGGACTTGCGTGAGGGTGGCAGCTACCGAGGCGCCACGACGGCCACGCTCACGATCAGTTCGACCACCGCGGCGATGTCCGGCGATCAATTCCGCTGCGTCACCACGAATGGCAGCGTTTCCTCGACGACCAACGTCACCACGCTGACGGTGGCTGCGGCCGCCTCATTGCTTCAATACCCGGCTGGCATCGCGCGCGACGCCTCTGGCAATCTCTACGTGGCGGACGCCTCAAGTGACACGATCCTCAAGATCACCTCCGCCGGGGTTGTGACCACGTTTGCGGGTGGCACAGGGTCGGTGGGCAGCCAGGACGGCTCCGGGACGAGTGCCCGGTTCAACCAACCCTGCGGGGTGGCGGTCGATGCCGCCGGCAACGTCTACGTGGCGGACACTGGCAATGCCACGATCCGCGTGATCACGCCCGGCGGGGTTGTCACTACGCTGGCCGGATCGGCGGCGAGCCGCGGCAGCCACGACGGCACCGGCAGCGCAGCCTTGTTCAACCAGCCCACTGGCATCGCAGTGGACTCCGTCGGAAATGTCTACGTGGCCGACGCGCTCAACGCCACGATCCGCAAGATCACGTCATCCGGAGCGGTGACCACGCTGGCGGGTTCGGCCGGAGTCCGCGGCGAAACGGACGGCGCCGGCGCCGGCGCCCGGTTCAATTACCCCTGTGGCGTGGCGGTGGATGCCGCCGGGAACCTTTACGTAGCGGACACCTACAATGCGACCGTCCGGAAGATCACTCCAGCAGGCACGGTCACGACGCTGGCGGGCTCGGCCGGCATCACCGGAGCGGTGGATTTGACGGGCACAAATGCTTTGTTCAGCCAGTGTGCCGGTGTGGCGGTGGATGCCGCCGGCAACGTTTATGTCGCGGATACCGGCAATGCCACCGTCCGCAAGATCGCTCCGTCGGGCCAGGTCACCACATTGGCGGGAGTGGCAGGCATCGCCGGTCTGGCCGATGGCGCCGGCGAGGGCGCCCTGTTCAACCAGCCGCACGGTCTGGTCGTGGATGGATCGGGCAATCTCTACGTTGCCGACACGGGCAATGCGGCGATCCGACGCGTGGCCGCCGACAGGACCGTCACGACCATGTCATTGTCGGCGCCTGAACCCGCGAACACGCCAACTCCTCCTTCCGGCGACACTCCCATTCCGTCAGCGGGATCCGCTTCCGCGACGACTTCAGGCGGAGGGGGCGGCGGCGCCACGAGCGGGTGGTTCATCGGTGCATTGCTGCTTTTGCGCGCCTGTCATTGGGCCACGCGGAAACGCTGACAGAGTCGCCGTGGTGGAACGCTCCGCGGCTCCCCGCACGAATGGCCGGACGCCATCGGTAGGTCTGTTCGCACCGACGCTACGGAGTGCGATCTGTTAGCCGACTGACCCGGAAGCAGTTCAAGATGAGTGCGTCCGGGTGGTCGGGATGGTTTACGCCTTTTGGAGTAAGTGTAATATCCTTGTATCTAGGTTGTTACGGGTTTCAGCCCGAAACCTTGCAGTCACCGTGTCGAAAAACCTTACGTTGCTAAGACGTCCCGGCGTTCTCAGTTGGACTAAAACGCTTCGAAATTGCATCTTCTTGACGTTGATTTTCAATGGATTGTGCTCGGGAGGCGTTAATCAGCTGCGATTGTGGCCCGATAACTGCTAAGTAACTGCCCCAATATGATTACCCCCGTGAACCGCATAATGACTGGTCTGATCGGACTAGCCTTCGTGGCTATCGCTTCCGTCAAAGCTTCCCCGGTGACGGTCGAAGAGCTCGGGATGAAGGCTGGAGCCTACCAAGTTGTAGGTATCCACAGCACAACGACCGATGGCTGGAGTTTCAGCGGCGACGTCTACGCGGGGGTGATCAAGCTCGATGTCAATGGAACTCCGATGCAGGGATTCTGCATCGATCCCTGGCATCTGAGCGCACCTGGGGTTCTTGACTACGACCTGAGAACTCTGGCTCTTGCGCCGGCCTGGCCCGGGCCCATGGGATCTGCAGCCGCGGCGGAGATTGAGAAGCTGTGGAGCCACTACTACTCGGCGGGAATCGACGCCGACACGGCGGCTGCCCTTCAGATTGAGATTTGGAAGATCACTGATGCGGCAGTGGCGGATGGAACGTTTCAGCTGACCTCGGCGTCTGGCACCATCCTCGCCAAGATGGGCCTGATGGAGGCCTGGCTGGGCGGCGACATTTCCGGCGCCCCGGCGGCGTGGCTTTCCGCGGTCGTCAGCATGGAGACCGATGGCGCGGTTGCCCGTCCCCCCAGGAAGCTTGGGCAGGACTACGTCATCCCCGGCGTGCCGGATGGTGGCTGGACCGTGGCGCTGGTCGGCCTCGGCCTGCTCGGCCTGTGCCTGGCCCGGCGCCGGGCCACCGGCGTCTAGTTCTCTCTTCCCGCAGCGGGAAAAGGCAGGACCCAGTGTCCTGCCTTTTTTGTCGGCGTCGCCCGGAACCCGCGCTAGGGGTGTTCCGGCTCGGATTTCTGGATACCGAGTTTGTCCACCAGCTCGTAGAGGGTGGGCCGGCTGATTCCCAGCTCGGCCGCCGCCGCGGTGATCTTGCCTGAGTGCTTCTTCAGGGCCTGCTGGATCATTTCCCGCTCGAGCGCTTCGCGGGCCTCCTTGAGCGAGGCCCCGGGCGAGGCGGTGGCCACCTGGCTCAGCTCCAGGTCCGGGGCGGTCAGGCGCTTGCTCTCGCTCATGATCACGCCCCGGCGCACGCGATTCTGCAACTCGCGGACGTTCCCCGGCCACGCGTAGAGACGCATGGCCCGGAGCGCCTCCGGGCGAAAGGCCAGGCCGGTCTTTCCGCTCTGGGCGGCGAACTCCTGCAGAAACGACTGCGCCAGGAGCAGGAGGTCGTTCTCCCGATCGCGAAGCGGCGGCAGCACGATTTGCACGACGGCCAGCCGATAGTACAGGTCCTCGCGAAATCGCCCGTCGCTCAGACCCTTCTTGAGGTCGGCGTTGGTGGCGGCGATCACCCGCGTATCGACCTGGATCTCCTGCCTGCCTCCCACGCGTTCGATGCGCTGCTCCTGGAGGAAACGCAGCAGCTTCACCTGCAAGGGCAGTGGTATCTCTCCGATCTCATCGAGAAACAACGTACCGCCGGTCGCGCTTTCGATGCGGCCCTTCCGCTGGACGTGGGCGCCGGTGTAAGCGCCTTTCTCGTGTCCGAACAGCTCGCTCTCCAGCAGCGTCTCGGGAATGGCGCTGCAGTTGATGGCCACAAAGGGGCCGTCCTTCCGGGCGCTTCGCTGGTGAATCGCCCGCGCGACCATCTCCTTGCCGGTACCGCTTTCGCCCAGGATCAGCACCGGGGCGTCGGTCGTGGCCACCTTGCGGATCGAATCGAATACCGCCTGCATTCGCGGGCTGGTGCCAAGCATGCCCTCGAACGAGTCCCCCTGGAGGCGCTGCCGCATCTCCCGGTACTCGCGTTCCAGGAGGGCGACATGAAAGCAGCGCTTCAGCAGAAGCTTCAGCTCGTCCATGACGACCGGCTTCCCCATGAAATCGTAGGCGCCGGCGCCGACGGCGCGCAGCGCGACCTCCTTCTCCCCCTGGCCGGTGATCACGACGATCTTCACCAGGCTGTCGATCGAGAGAAGATCCGACAGCGTGGCGAGCCCTTCCTCCGGCGTGGCCGGGTGCGGGGGCAAACCGAGGTCCAGCAGTACCACGGCCGGGCGCTCCGAACGAAACGCTTCCGCGGCGGTCGTCCGATCACCGGCGGGCAGGATCTCGTAGTCCGCGGAGAGCGCCCAACGCATCTGCGTGCGAATTTCCTCGTCGTCGTCAACGATCAGTAGCTTGGGTTTCATCCTGGGTCGAAGGGGTGGGGCGGGCGGAGGGAGAAGACAGGCTAGACGACAGAGACCCGAGAACGGCGCGGCTGCCAGCGCATTCGTGCGGGGGGGAGGTCAGGAGGCGGTCGGAGAGGAATCATTCCCGTGTCCCTTCGGATCTTGCCTTCGAGGCGGCGCCCGCCGGCGCGAACGGCAGGAATACTTGCATGGTCGTGCCTTTCCCGGGCTCGCTGGCGACCTCGATCCGGCCGCCGTGGGCTTCAACGATCATCTTGCTCTGGAACATGCCGATCCCGAGACCGCTTTTCTTCGTGGTCTGGAACGGGCGAAAGAGCGACCGGCCGATGAACTCGGCGCTCATGCCGCAACCGTTGTCGGCAACGGTCAGAACGGCCCAGCCGTTGATCTGGGCCGTGGCCACGCGCACCTGGCCGGCGGTGCCGACCGCATCGGCGGCGTTGAGGACAAGATTGGTCACCACTTTGACGACCTGTTCGCGGTCGAGGCCGAGCGCCGGGAGCGTCTGCAGATCCTGAGTGACGACGACGCCGGCCGGTAGCTGCAGGCTGCCCAAGGCTCCGGTCACCACGTCATTCAAGCTGGCGGACGCCGGTTGGATCCGGAGTTCGTGGCGAATAAGGCTCAGCCGGCTGATGAGATCGTTGATATGAGCGACCGTTTTGGCGATCCCGCGCAGGGCGTCCTCGCGGAACGCGGGGTCGTCGAAATGCACGGGCAGATTCTGCAGCATCAGATTGAGCGTCGAGGCGGCATTCTTCAGATCGTGGACGAAGAACGCCGCCATCGTCTGGAAGGCCTCCAGTTCGCGGGCCTGCAGCAGCGTCTGCGAAAGGCGCATGTTGAGGAGGCTGGCGGCAGCCTGGTCGCCCACGCATTTGAGCAGGTCGAGGTCCTGGAGTGCGAATGCGGATCCGGACACCCGGTCGCCGACCGTGATGAACGCCAGAAGGCCGCCGGCGCCCATAATCGGCACGCACACCCGCGTGCCACCCTTGTGGAATTCGTCCGGGTGCGCCCGGCGGAGCGCGGCCGCCCAGTCTTCCTTGACGAGCTCGATATCGGTCGGCTCGGGGTGCTGCTTGAGGTACCGGATGATCCCGGCCGCGTCGGCGCCTTGGGGGCGGATTTCGGCAGCCTGGGCGTCGGACAGGGACGTTGAGGCGGCCAGGGAGAGCGTGCCGCGGTTCTCGTCGACCAGCCAGATCGTCACGGAGAGGGCCTGGCACAGATCGGCAACCAGTTTGACCAGCGACCGGCAGAGGTCGGCCAGATCGACGCGCGAGGAAGTCGCCTCGGTGAACCGGGCCCAGATGGTCCGGTAGTCATAGAGCGGGCGCTGGAAGTTGCGGTTGACAAACTGCCGCAGGCGCAGGCGCACACGGTCGGATTGCAGCAGAACCGCCAGCAGGACCACCGACACCAGCACGCCGAACGCCTTGAACGCGAAGGCCGCATCGCCGCCCAGATAGGCGACCACCTTGGCAAACGCGCCGACGATCAGCAGGTAGATTCCCGCCAGCAGCACGGTGAACGACCCCTGCAGGACGGACTGGGACGGGTAGACATCGAGGTCGAAATGTCCCGCGCGGAACAGCGAGCGCAGCATCAGTCCAATTGCGAGGACCAGCGCCCCGGAGACCAGGATCTCGAGGGACGGATTCACAGCCCGGAAAAGAAGCGCCTGGCTGCTGGTGTAGAGCCGGACCACGAAGAGCAGCCCCACGCCGAGGAGCATGAACTTGATGCGCCATCGCATGGTACCGACGGAGGCCCGGTAGGTCCGCTCCAAGTTCGTCAGCACCAGAACGGAGGTGATGAGCAGGAAGACATACAGGGCGATGCCGGCCGGGCCGAGGCGAAACAGGATCTGGCTGTCGGGCCCGCTCACCTCAATGGAGACAATCAGACGCGCCCAGAACCAGATCCCGACCACGACCGGGAATAGGAATGCACCCAAAAGGAAGTAGCGCCACCGTTTCAGAAACATCCTGGCGTTGCCCCGGGCATAGGTCAGGCTGAACACCAGCCAGGACAGCGGGAGACAGGAAGTGGCAACGAGGCCCCATTGCCTCCAGAGAAGCATTTCCTCCGGCAGGAACGCACCGATCGCGAATCCGTTGCACAGCCGCTCGACGGCGAGCGTTGCCATGCCGGCAACGAATGCCCAGCGCGGAATGGAGCGGCGTGCGCGAAGAGCGCTGCCGAGCGCCAGGAGCGCGGCCAAAGCGGCGCTGCTGTAGATCAGGATCTCGGGCGTGCTCATCGGGTGGTCAGCAGAACTCGGCGCCGCGGCGGTTCAGAGGTTCGATGATTTGCCAGAACAAGGGGCGATGCGGGAGTGCCGCTGTAGGCGCGAGACGCGCGTCGCGTGCTGATTGCGTGCCATTGTGGAAGACTACCGACTCGAGGCCCGCTTGCCAAGCGTTTGCGCGGCGACAGTCATGAATTGCATCGCGACAGACGCTGGCGCGTTTGTCTCGCGGCCGGCGCGGGCGCGTCCCTAGTGACCCTGCTGCGCCCTCCGGCAGGGGCATCAAGCGGTGTTGCGGCGCGGCCGGAGTCCCCGCGCGGTCGCAGCCAACCGCCCGGAAGGGGAAGAACAAGACGATGCGGAACCGGCGCGAAGCGATCGAGCCGACGGATTCGGCATCCTATCCCGGGCCCGTGCCCCAGAGCCGGGCTTTCAGCCTAGGCACGGGATGCCGCAACTCTTCCGTGCAGCGGCTATTGCCGGCTGTGTCGCCGCAAAAAAGAGAAACCGCATCAGCCTTTCGGCTGATGCGGTTTCTGGCAAACGAGTGATTGGGTGCAGGCTTTCGGCCTCAGCCGATCCTGAACCGGCGAGCCAAGGCGCCCACACCGAGAAGGCCGAAGCCCAAGAGCAGGGCGGTCGTCCCGCCATCAGGTGTCTTGACGGTCGCCGACAGCGAGGTGATCAGGGTGTTGGCATCCGGAGTGGTGCCGATGTCGGTCACGCCGAAATAGCGGTAAGTCCCTGCGAACGAACTCAGGTCAAAGCTCCCGTCGGCCGAGAGAGTCGTGAGCCACGTACCCAGAACGCCCAGCGTGTTCGAGCCGTAAACGGCGGCATTCTCGTGGAGCTGGATGCTGCCCAGGCCAACCGCACCGATGACGGCAGGCGGCGAGATCATCGAATCGAGCTGAACGAAGTGATGCGTGTCGATTTCATGGTCGGCGCCGGCATCGCGAACCAAGCCGAGTCCCGTCTCATGCGGATCCCCGGAGGTGAATTTCGAAAAGAGATCCGATGCCGTCGCGGGCGCGCCATCGGCAAACCCGTAAGCGGTGATCGAATAGCCCCCCTCGACGAACGTGCTCACCGGACCGAGATCCAGATTGTTGCCGTTCTCGAGGAAAGTCCAAGTGATGGTCGAGGCATGCGCCTGACTGCAGATGAGGGCTGCGACAGCCGCCGCTGCGATAGCCGGGAACTTGCTCATGCTGATTTTCATGTGTTGTCTTTGTGTTGGGTTAGAAAGGTTAATGCGCTACGTTAGGCCAGCTAAAGCTAAGCACGTGCCAAAGCCTTATGGCCATCATTAGAGAAAGCGTATAACATTGATGTAAAGTATCATGCGGGTGTATGAGAAAAATTCACAAAATCTATGATAGGTGCCTCGGCGTAATGATATCCGACACCGCACGTGCCGCACGACAAACTTCATAGATATAACTCGTTCATTAGCGGGATGATGCGGACTGGTAGCCGGTGATGTAAAATGAACCGACGCGGTCCTTGGAGAAAATGAAGCTTCGAATCACGGGGGGACATGTCGCAAGACTCATCGTGCTGCACGCTGAACTCGTTGAGTGGCCGGCAGGAGGTTGCGGATGGGATGCGACCTATCGAAATCTGGGTGACTTGACAGAAAAGCCGCACCGCCCTGGGAGGGCCGGTGCAGCTTTTTTGGAAGTAGTACTAAGCCGCCGAAGTCAGGCCCTGAACCGGCGGTTGATGTCGCTGATGCCAAGCAAAGCCATCCCGAGCAGCAGTGCGGTCGTGCCGCCGTCAGGAACGGTCGTTGCCGGCAGCCCTGTGATCAGGACGTCCGCGGCTGGCACGGTTCCGACGTCCGTAATCCCGAAGTAGCGGAACTCTCCGGCGAAAGGGGACAGGTCGAACGTCCCGCCAGCCGAAAGGGTCGTCAACCAGGTTCCCAAGTCGCCCAGGGTATTGGAGCCGTAGGTCGCAGCGTCCTCGTGGAGCTGGATGCAGCCCCCGGGTTTTCGCGTCCGGTGCCGGCGATGAATTCGTGGACGCGGCCGCGGTAGGCCGGAGGGATGCGACGATGAGGCCGAATCGCCCCGGCCCGTATCCACGTTTGCGATGCACGTGGCCCGGGTGACGGCGAGGCCGCGCCGAGGGCAGAAGCGCGACTGCGCCGGGCGACCCGGCGGAACGCCCAACGTCGCTCGGGTTGCCGCCGCTTGTCCGACCTCCGGACGGCGCCTGGTTGCGATGCCGGGCGACGAAAGGGTGGACCGCAGAGCCGGCCGCATCGAACGGAGGCCGCCGCATTCAGCCGGACGCGCACTGCATTGCCCGACGGAATAGGGGAGTCCCGAGACCTTCCGGCTGCGGCACCTCGCCGGTGAACGATCCGGCGCCAAATGCTGGATGAGCATGAGCCGGTTCAAGAATTCGGCCAGCCAGCCCGTCGCCGGTCAATGCCGGGCGAGATTGCGGATTTCGCACATACGCAGTTCGACGAGGAGGGGAGGCTTTGCCTTTCCCTTCGGGGCCTTTCCTCGAATCTGCACTTCCTCTCCGGTCCCTGCCAACCTCACCAAACCCGCAAGACGTGATGGACCACTCCCTGACAGACCTTTGCCCGGACGTCGCATCCGTTGCGCCCATGGTGGGTGAGGCTGTCCTGTCCGCCAAAAACAAAAAACTGCATCGGCAGATGCCGATGCAGTTCTGGAGAAAGGCAATTCTTGGTTCGATTGACCTTACGATCTCTTTGACCGGAGAACCAAGCCCATGCCCAACAGGCCCAAGCCGAGCAGCAGGGCGGTCGTGCCACCATCAGGAACCGTGACATTCTTGTCGCCGCTGGTGACGCCATAAGTCGGATTCACAATGATCACCGCGAGCGTCAGAGTATCAGCCGGGAGCAGGGACACGGAGCCATTGACAGTGCCCGAAAAAGCCCCGCCTCCTGAGAAGCCCTGCTTTGCGACGAG
>CAZKDK010000034.1:10161-18403 GCA_964551145.1 uncultured Opitutaceae bacterium
GGTCCAGTTCTTAAGAACGTAGTCGGTCACCGAACCCGTCGGAGTCCCGATCGTGCCGCCGATAAAGTCCGACACACCACCGGTCGCGGTGAACCCGGAATCAGTGAAGAAGGCGTCCAAGGTGCCAACGCCAGTGGCAACGAAACCGAGATCCAAACTAGGACTCGTGGCGCTGCCAAGAATAGGCTTCGTCTGGCCCAAATCAAGGACAAGCGTCCAAGTTCCAATTGTGCCACTAAATTGCACCGATCCCACTTGGGGGCTGCTGTCGCCAACGCCATTATCCGTAATGGTCGTCCAAGTGGCGCCGCCGTCAGCAGTGATGTTAAGCGTCGGAACGGCGTGAGCCAATCCGACCGTTAGCCCTGTGGCTAGAGCCGCGACCGCAAATACCTTGAGAAGTGAGTTCATAAGTCGTTTTGCTTTCTCTTTCCTGGTGATGTTACTCTATCTGAGCCCATTTGTTAGCACTACTCGGGCCAAATCTATCAATTTGCCTCATTAGTGTCCTAGTATGCTAATAATAAATGACTTAAAATGTCATGGGCATCGGCAGTTCATTGAAAATGGATGCTTGGATTGTAAAGATGTCCGACGTTATTGAAGTCATGCCTAGGAAGACATTTATAACATATTAATACACAATAATGTATGATGGCTGTGTCAGAACGTAAGGGTCGCAGACAAACTGCGGCAGAGCATTGATAACGCCCCTGATCCCGTCGTTGGCCATTCACATGGTCATAAGTATCATATAATGAATATGTTGCATCTTATGTTTGACGTGCATCAACCGCGAAACGCTCGCCCACGGCCGCAGAAGCTCCGGAAGACGATTACCGGGATGCACCTAGGCTGATGGCGTCTCCTCGGCAAACGTGGCGATGACCATGTGATTGATGCTCTCGTCACGGCCGGTAAGAATCTTGTCCCCCACCCGAAGCCACGCGTGCGCCGTCAGCTTCGATTCCTCCTGCCGTTGCAGGCCAAGGTAAAGCGTGCTCGGAAGCCGGCGGCGGCGGAGCATCCATTTGGCGGCGATGGCCTGCGGCAGGCAAACGAACCCCAGCGGCACGTGGCGGGCGACTGCCTGCATGGCCCAGGCAACGCGCAGAGCGAGACAGCGTTCCGCAGCTCCGACGTCAACTGGGCTTTCCGCCATGGGACGACCCAAGTGCGGGGCTATCCAGCGAAAGGGGACGACTCGAATCAGAAGCCTGGCCCAACAAAGCAGGGTGAGCGCTTCGATCAGGAGCAGCTTGTCCGCCTTGGTGCAGCGAAGGAGCCTGCCGATTCGGTTCATGCTGATCTCACCGTCGGTCTTGCCGGTGTTCGATCGGCTCTGCAGTGGCGGCCAGCCTCCGCGCATCCGCGATGACGGCGTCCGCGGTTTCACTGATCCGCTCCAGTCCGGGCGGGGCGTGTACCCAACGCACCGCCGTCTGGCCGGCAATCCGGGCGCACCACTCGAGTCCCTTCGCCTTTGGAAGCTGCAGCCACCGCGCGCCGTAGAGATGTGCGAGCAACTCCAATCCGGCGCGATGCGACGGCAGCGGCTCGATCGTGATTGTTCTTTTATCCTGACGCCGCGGAGCCAGCAGATAGATGCCCCCCAGCGGAGCTGGAGTGGCGCGGAATCCGCCGGGGAGCGCTGTTGCATCCAGCCAACGCTTGTCGTCCGGGATGAAAGCGCCAAAAACCCGTGGCAGATTTGGAGCGACTTTGCCCGCAACCAGCGTGGCATCTGGGCACAAGCGCAGACGCGGATATCCAGCCTGTACGGCAATGGCATTCGTCCCGAAAGCCAGCACCGCCAGATCTTCGGCCAGAAGCGGCATTCCTCTGCCGACCAACGCTGCTGTCAACGTGGACTTGCCGGCTCCCGCCGCCCCGGCCATCAGAATCGCCTCTCCGTCCACGACGACGGCAGCGGCATGTAGCACAGGAACTCCGCGCAGATGAAGCGCTGTTGCCAGCCCGGCGCCAACCAGCAATGCGGTTATGTCATCGGTCATTTCCGGCATCGTGCACCGAATCTCGAGTCGGGAGGCCTCCGGATTGAAGGCAAATTCCAGCATTTCGCCCGTACGGTTGTGGTAGCGTAGCAGCCATCCCTGCTCCACCTGTCGCCAGTCGCTCATCATGACCGGCGGCGGCGGGGCAACCAGCCGGGGAATGGTGCCGCGGTGGCGCACAATCAAGTCGACATGTCCATCGTCTGGAACGGACGCAACCGGCAGCCGCAAATCACTACGCACCCGCAATCCATAGATGTTATAGGTCACATGGGGAGACATGGCTGCATCAGAACCCCAGTCGATCAACAGCCGCTCGGAATTGCGAACCGCAAAACCAGTGCACCCGAAGAATCGAGGCCAGCGGCCAAGCCCCTTCCTCGGAATTCAGCCTCTGCTCCCACCAGACTCAGGGTAAGGCAACCCTTGAGGCAACTTCGTCGCCGACGCGCGGCGAAGTTCTTCGGTCTACATCATCCGCGACACGCGAAGGAACGCCGCACTGTCGCAATGATTGCAGGATCAAACCCGGTTCATCAGCGACGACAGCTGCCATCGTACGCCGGAACAAAGCCGCCGCCACTTACGAATGCCCACCGCCGTCAGCAGTAACCAAAACCCCGCTTTGCGTCTCGGCGAAATCCACTTCTTCGATCTCCGGGGTATGCCAAGACTTTTTGGTCGCGGCATTGGCGACGGGCTCAGTGCGGCGGTTGTTGTTCTCCGTTTCCCTATTCATGATTGAACAGTCGTTGATGGTTAAAAACCGGTTTACGCCGGCCTTGCGGTGTCAGGCAACGACTTGCAGTTCGGCCTGTTGCCGCGTTGTTGTCAACCAAGATTTTCTATCTTCCGCGCCTTGGTCTGAATCGTCACGATCCGGCATTCATCGGGATTCCCGGTGTGACACGACGAGGGAGTCGCGTCGCCATCGTCGGTCAAGTGCCTCTTGGAGCGACGACGTCCCCATCGCCGGATCGCGCCCGGCTCATCGTCAAAGCTGCTGCAGAAACAGGCCCGCCATAACACCGCGCAGCAGCAGCGTCGTCGCTTGTTGCGCGGTCTGCGTGGTCACTTGGGCTTGCAGCGCCTGCCAGGCGGCGCGCAGGGTCGCGAGATCGAGGTACTCGGCCACGGCTGGCGTGGATTCCAGTCCGTGGAGAGTCGCTTCCATCTCATCGCGATGGTCCAGCAGCCGCAGGGCGACATCGGCGGCCTGGCGCCCGCGAACCGTGTTCCATTGGATTTCCGGAGGCAGCAGGCCTTCCATGGCCTGGCGCACGAGCATGCGTTCGCCGCCATTGTGCGAGTGGACCTCGTCCGGGACGCCGAAACAATATTCGAGCAGCCGGACGTCGGTGGTCGGATCTCGCACCTCTAATCCGCACTCCGCCCCATACGCGCTATGGATGACACCGGTGATGGGCGCATTCATCGAGACGATCAGCGCACGCTCCCGTCTGGGGTCCAGGGGTCGCATGAATAGCTTGTGGATGTGACTCTCCCGCGCGGCTGCGCGCAGCATTATGCGCCGGGCAAAGGCCGGCCGGACTGCGGCCAAATCCGCCCACGACGGTGCGCCGGGCCGCAGCAGGCGATGTCGCTGCTCCCAAAATGGACCGAGCACGGGACGCATCAGTTGTGATTTCACGGTTCCCAGCCAGGAGCGTCCATTGCGCGCTCGCCACGCGGCCATCGCCCGAAGCCCGCCGCGCCAGTCGCCACGAGCGAACAGACAAAAGACGCGATTCTGGCCGCCGCTCCATGAGATGCCGCCATTCCCCATCTGGCCGGTCAGCATCACACCGAGACCGCGTGTTTGTGCCGCGGCGTAGATCGCGCGGACCCAGAATAGATTTCCGGCGGCGTGCGCCGGCTGGGGATAAAACGCGAGGCTGCGCGCCACCGCGGCCAGCGGTGATGTCGTTTCCGCGCGGATCGGAACGTGCTCGATATTGTCCCAGCGTTTGGCGACCCGATGCGCAAGCGGCCATTCGTCGGCGATCGCGCCGGGAACTAGCTGTGCGGCCTCGTGGATGGGAACTGAGGTGAATGCCGTCAGCCGCTCGCCGCGCTCTCGCAACGCCTCGGCGGCCAGCGCCGTCACTGATCCCGAGTCCAGGCCCGCGCTGAGGGTTGTGCCCACCGGGCGCAGGCTGCGGAGCCGGCTGCGCACCGCCCTGCGGTAGAGTTCAAGGAACCGTTCGACGTACTCGGCCTCGGAGCCAAAACGAACGGCCGGCGCATCCTCGGCCCTCCAGTAGCATTCAGTTCGCAGACCATCCGTCGTGACCGCGAGATTATGGGCCGGCAGCAGCAGACGCACATTTTCCCAAACGGTATGGTCGTGGTCGCCGGGAATAATCGCCAGGTACCGCGCGAAGTGAAATTCATCGAGACGTCGGGGCACTTCCGGCAGCACCAGCAGCGCGTCGCACCCGGTAGCGAATGCGAAGAACGGCGGCTGCCAGAAATAGAACAACCCGGTTACCCCGATATGGTCGCGGGCCAGAAAGAGCCGCCGTTCCTTGGGCCGCCACGCGGCGAAAGCCCAATCTCCCAAGAGATGCCGCGGCGAGTCGTCGCCCCATTGCTGAAAGGCCCTTTGCACGAGGCGGCCGTCGGGAACGTTCGACCGCTCGGCTGGGGAGATGGCAAACTGCTCGCAAAGCTCGTCCCGGTTGTCGAGCCGGGCGGCCGCCACGATCACCGTTTGGCGGTCGTCCGACCAAAGCGGCATCGTTTCATGGCGGCTTTCAGGCGTTGACTGGAGCAACACCAGTCCCAGCCCGGCCGATTCGCCGAGCCAGGTTCCGCCGCCGTCGGGTCCCCAATGCGCGAGGCGTGCGCGCATGGTCTCGAGCCGGTCCGCCGGAACCGGTCTGCCGTCGAGGCAGGCGAGGCCGAAGATGGCGCTCATTTCGGGAGGCGACTTGGAATCACGGCGATCGTGATCTTCATCGGCAGTCGAGCGCGTTTCTGGCGTTCATCCGCATGGGCCCGCGCAGCCAGTGACCGGGCCGGACTGGCGCCGCGCAGTCCATACGACATCCGGATCACTCCAGGATGCGCACCAGACCCTTGTCTTCCAGCTTCTGGAGGAAGCCGAGGACATCGGCCTGGCAGCGCTCCGGCGCCACGTCGAAAGCCTGTTGAAGGTCCGCACACAATGTCGCGACCTGCGTCGGCGATTCGATGCGCTGCCAGATGGCGGTGGCGACGTCGTCGAACCCGTAATAGCGCCCTTTCTCGGCGCTGAACATCATCAATCCGTCGCCCGATGCCGCCGACATCGGCTCGCTTGAGCGCACGATCTGGCTCTGCAGGGTAATGGCCATTGTCGGCCCAAATGAACATCGCCGCCGCTCGCCAATGGCAAACCTGAAAACGACCGGAACTTGGCCGGCGCGGTCTCACGCCATGCCCTTGATGTAGTAGTGATAGAACCAGAGCAGCGGCCGCAGTGGGAAATAGAGCCAGAAAAGCCAATCGGGCAGCGGGCACTCCTTGAACTCGTCGGTCGAAATCATGCACGAGCGCAACGAATCGAAGCGGGGCGATCCCGGCCTCCTCCGTACCATGTTGACGGCGCTCCGCAGGCGTCCCGGCAGCGCCAGCGACTCCTGGTCACTTTGGAGAAGGGCGTGCACGGCGCGCATGGCCGACGGAGAACAATCTTCGCGGACGATCAAATTCCTCAATGGGTGGGGAATCGGCAGAGTGAATAACCAATGCATGAGCAAACCGGCCTGGGCCAGCGGCCGGGTGAGGTTGCAGCGGTCGGCGAGGACCAGAACCTGTTCCCAAGAGAGGCGTCGCTCTTGCGCAAACAGCGCGGCCACATCGACCAGCCATTTGGCACGGCACCACTCATGCTTGGCCCCATGGTCACACAGGAACAAAAGGAGAGCCTCGTCGTTCAGCCCCGGGAGGCTCGTTCCCGCGAGGGTCACCATCCGGCGGTGGTCCCAGAGTTCGGCCACATGGTCCGCCTGCCATTGGGGCAGGCGCCAATGCAGCTCGATCAGCTGGCCTCGATCGTCACTCCGATAGACGAAATGGCTGCTGTGGCGCAGGACCCATTGCCGCCGCCTCGGGGTGAGATCGAAGTCCGGGAAAAGGCAGCGATAACCTTCTTCCCGCAGGACTTCGCCGGCGGCGTCCAGACATTGCGACCGTACGAGCAGGTCGAGATCCCGGGTCGATCTCATCGCCGGGTCGCCAAAGAGCTGCCATGACAGCATGACCCCCTTGAGCGGAAGCAGATCGATCCCACGGCCGGCGAACACGCGGCTGAGCCGGGCCAACTCCGCCAGTTGCCGCAGCGCGACGCGGCAGGCCTCCGCCTTGCGCGCGGCCAGCTGTTCGGACACCCGATCGGGGAGTCGCGCGCCCAGCGCCTCCCGCAACGTTTCCAGGGGCACCACCACGCGGTGGCGATCGATCAGGGCGAAGAAAGCCCCCCAGTCGACGCCATCCCGGTGCGCGGCCTCGATCCGTTCCGCCTGCGCGCCCCGGCAGGCCGGGGGCGCGATCCACGCGGATGCCAGAAGCAAGCGGAATTCAGGCGAAAGTCGAAATCGCGCCGGCAGAGGTGGCAGCATATCGCGGCTTCCCAAGTCAGGCATTGGTTTCCTCCGGCAGGAGCCGTGGCGCCGGAGTCGCGTTCCGGCCGTTCGCGCTGGAGTCCGTCTTCATGCCAGTCCGGCCATCGCCGCGACAGCCAGCTCGCGCAGAACCCCGTCTTTCTTTTGCACCAGGTCGGCCCAGCGGCCGATCTCCACCACACGCCCGTCCTCCAGAACAATGATCTGGTCCGCCAGGCGAACGGTCGAGAGCCGGTGGGCGATGATGACCATCGTCAGCGAACCCCGCAGGTCCGCGAGTGCCCGTTGAATGAGCTGTTCGTTGCGCGTGTCGACGGCGCTGGTGGCCTCGTCCAGCACGAGCAGGGTGGGGCGGCGCAGGACGGCGCGCGCCAGCGCCAGCCGCTGGCGCTCGCCGCCCGAGAGCGTCACGCCGCGTTCGCCGACGACCGTGTCCAATCCCTGCCCGAGCCGGTCCACAAAATCCTCCGCGGCCGCGGTGCGCAGGGCCGCCCGCATTTCCTGCTCGGTGGCCTCCGGGCGCGCCCAGAGGAGATTGGCCCGCACGGTGTCGTGAAAAAGGAACGTGTCCTGGGGCACATAGCCGATCGAGCGGCGCCAGGCGGGCACGCGCGGGCCGGCCAGCGGCTCGCCGTCAATCAGGATGCGTCCGGTGGCCGGCGTCAGCAGCCCGAGGAGGAGATCCGCCAGCGTGCTTTTGCCCGCGCCGGACGGTCCGCAAATGGCCGTGACCCCGCGGGCGGGGATGACGAACTCCACCGCCCGGAGCGCTTCCACCGGGCGCCCGGCATCGTAGCGGAAGGTGACCTCCGCGAAGCGGATCTCCCGCTGCAGGATCATACGATCCGGGGCGTCCGGCCAGGACGGTTCCCGCGCAGCAATCAGCTTCTGGCGCAGGCGTTCGGCCGCCTCGTAGGAGGGAAGCGCCTGCATCACGCGCTGCCAGCTGGTCTGGATGCCCGCCATTCGCGGGACCAGGCGGGTGAAAATGAAGGCCAGAAAGATGAGGTCGGCCGGCTTGATCCCCACCACGGCCACGGCCAGGAAGAGAAATGAGCTCAGGGCCAGGGCGGTGCCCAGTTCCAGGCCGATGCGCGCCCGGGCGAAGACGCGGATGGCGCGAATCCAATGGTCGGCGATATCGCGGATCACCCGGCGGCACAGCTCCAGGTGGTGCGCCTCGCGGGCATGGCTCTTGGCGACCTTCATGCCCCCGAGGTGCTCGGTCACGGCGGCGGCCATCTCAGCCCGTTTCTCCTGGATGATCCGCCCCACCGCGTGCGCCTGCCGTCCGAGGGGGCGCAGGGCAAGGGCCACGGCGCAGCCGCAGAGCGTGGCGAGCGCCGTCAACGTGGGCGACAGCCAGAACGCCAGCGTCACCTGCGCGAGGGCCGTGGCGACCAGACCCGCCAACGCCAGCAACTGCTGGGTGCCCGTGCCGACGCGCTGCAGTTCGTCCGTCAGCGTCTGGACGATATCCGACGAACGCTGCCGGGTGAAAAACAGCCAGTCCGCATTCACCAGCGCCTCGTAGAACTGCTCCCGCAGGCTGCACGTGTAGCCGGCTTCGATGCGGGTGTTGAGGACTTCCAGGTAAACCCGGAGCCACGCCTGGATCGC
>CAZKDK010000035.1:0-18301 GCA_964551145.1 uncultured Opitutaceae bacterium
CCCGGCTTTGCGGCCGCGCGGGCCGCCCGGCCCGCCCAGGCCGCGGCCGGTGCCGCCCGGGCCGACGTGCCCCTGCTCTACTGGACGGCCGCAGCCTGGGGCGCCGCCATCGCCGTCGCCAAGGACGATCCCTCCCTGGTGGCCGACCTGCCGAAGATCGAGGCGATGATCGACCGGGCGGTGGCGCTGGACGAGGCGTGGGACAACGGTTCCCTGCACGGTTTTCTGATCAGCTACGAGCTGGTGCGCGGCGGACGCGATGCCGCCGAACGGTCGCGCCGGGAATTCGAGCGGGCGGTCGCGCTGTCGGGGGGCCGGCTCGCGGCGCCCTACGTCAGCTACGCCGAGGCGGTGCCGCTTCAGGGCCAGCAACCGGAGGAGTTCCGGCGCCTGCTCGAGCAGGCCCTCGCCATCAACCCTGACGCCTACCCGCCGGCCCGTCTGGCCAATCTCGTCGCGCAGCGCCGGGCGCGCTGGCTGCTTTCCCGCCTGGACGACCTTTTCCTGCAACCACCCCCACCGATCGGCAACTGAATGAATCCGGCAATCACGAAAACCCTCCGCCATGCGGCGGCCGCCGCCCTGCTGGTGGCCGCAATCGCCCCCGACGCGCTCGCGGCGCCCCGGATCAAGCTGGGCACGATCGCGCCCGCCGGCACCTCCGCCCACCATTCCCTGCAGGCCATGGGCGAGGCGTGGCGCAAGGACTCGTCCGGCGCCGTGAGCCTCGCGATCTTCGCGGGCGGGACCGTGGGCGGCGAATCCGAGATGGTCGGCCTGATGAAGGTGAACTCGCTCCAGGCCGCCCTGCTCACCGCGGTCGGCCTTTCCGAGATCGAATCCGGCGTCGCCGCCCTGCAGAGCCTGCCGATGGGGTTCCGCAATCTCGACGAGGTGGACTACGTGGGCGAGAAGTTGCGGCCCATGCTGGAGGAGCGCCTTGCCGCCAAGGGATTCGTGGTGCTGTTCTGGACGGACGCCGGCTGGATCCGCCTGTTCTCCAACCGGCCGGTCGTTCATCCCGACGACATGCGCAAGCTCAAGCTCTTCACCTGGTCGGGCAGCCCCGAGGAGGTCTCCCTCTACAAGTCCGCCGGCTTCAACGCCGTGCCCCTGGAGACGGTGGATATCGTGCCCAGCCTGCAGACGGGACTGATCGACGCGGTGCCGGCGCCGCCGTTCTACGCCATGGTAAGCCAGATCGACCAGCGCGCCCCCTACATGCTCGACCTCAACTGGGCCCCTCTGGTCGGAGCGCTCGTGGTCCGGAAGGACACCTGGGACCATATTCCCCGCGAGACCCGGACCGCGCTTCTCGCGGCCGCCGCGGTCGCCGGGCGCGAGATCAAGGCCGCCAACCGTCGCGAGATGGACGCGGCGGTCGCGGCGATGGAGAAGCGCGGCCTCAAGGTCACCCGGATCACGCCGCCGATCGAGGCCGAATGGCGGGCGCGCGCGCAGGCCGTCTATCCCGACATCCGCGGCCCGATCGTGCCGGCGGAGATCTTCGACGAGGTTCAGCGGGCGCTCGCGGAATACCGGGCCGCGCCCCACCCGTGAGGACGCCGGCCGCCGATCCGTGAATTTTCCCGCCAGCCCAGACCCCGCGCTCCCGACGTCCCCGCCGGCCCCGGCGTCCGGCTGGCGCCAGGCGCGGCGCAGCGGCGAGGAGCTTCTCGTCGTTGCCGCCCTGGCGCTGATGGCGGTGCTCCCGGCCGCGGAGATCGGGCTGCGCACCTTCTTTGCGACCGGCATTCCGGCCTCCACCACGATCGTGCAGCACCTCGTGCTGGCCGTGGGCATGCTCGGGGGCGCGCTCGCCGCCCGCGAGAAACGACTGCTCGCGCTCTCGGCCGCGGCGCGGTGGTTCCATGGCGCCGCCGCCGCCCTCTTCCGCGTGTTCGGCCAGGGATTTGGCGCGGCGGTAAGCGCATTCCTGTGCGCCGCCAGCATCCAGTTCGTCGCTTCCCAGCGGTCGCTCGGCAAGATCCTGCTCCATGTCGGGGGCATCGGCCTGCCCGCCTGGGTGGTGCAGCTGCTGCTCGTGGCGGGTTTCGCCCTCGTGACCTTCCGCCTGGTCTGGAACGCCTCGGACCACTGGCGCGGGCGCGTCGCCGCGCTCGCGCTGGCCGCCGCCTTTGCCGCCGCGGCGCTGTGGGCTCCGGTGGACCCGGCCAGCCTGCGCTGGCCGGCGATGATCGTCCTGCTCCTGGCCGTGGCGGCGGGAGCGCCGATCTTCACCGCCCTCGGAGGGGCCGCGCTGATCCTGCTCTGGACGGGCGGCCAGCCGATCTCGCCGGTGCCGCTCAAGCAGTACCAGCTCACGGTGAACCCGACCCTGCCGAGCATCCCGCTGTTCACGCTGGCCGGGTATTTCCTGGCGGAAGGCGCGGCGGGGATGCGCCTCGTGCGCCTGTTTCAGGCGCTGTTCGGCGGCCTGCGCGGCGGCCCTGCGATCGTCACGGTGCTGGTCTGCGCGTTCTTCACCACGTTCACGGGCGCCTCGGGGGCGACGATCCTCGCGCTCGGCGGCGTCCTCCTGCCGGTGCTGCGCGCGGCCCACTACTCGGAACGCTCGGCGCTCGGCCTGCTCACCGGCGCCGGCTCCCTCGGCATGCTGTTTCCCCCCTGCCTTCCGCCGATCCTCTACGCGATCATCGCGAGCAGCGGCGGGCAGGTGAGCGTCAGCATCCAGGAGATGTTCCAGGGCGGCTTCCTGCCCGGCCTGCTGCTCGTGGGGCTGACCGCCTGGTGGGGTTACCGCGAGGGGCCGGTCGCGGGCGCCGCCGGACGGCAGTCGTTCGACGCCCGCGAGGCGCGCGCCGCGCTGTGGGAGGCAAAATGGGAGCTGCTCGTGCCGGTGGTGGCGCTCGCGACGCTGTTCTCGGGGCACGCCACGCCGGTCGAGGCGGCAGCGGTCACCGCCTGCTACACCTTCCTCGTGGCCGCCGTGATCCATCGGGACCTCAAATCCTTCGGCGACGTCCGCCGCGTCGTGACCGAATGCGGCCTGCTCGTCGGCGGCGTCCTCCTCATCCTGGGAGTCGCGCTCGGCTTCACCTACTGCCTGGTCGATGCCCAGATTCCCGACCAGGCCGTGGCCTGGGCCACGGGCACCATCCACTCGAAATGGCTCTTCCTGCTCGGATTGAACCTGGCGCTGCTCGTGGTCGGCGGGCTGGTGGAGATCTATGCGGCGATCGTGGTGGTGGTCCCGCTGCTGGTGCCGCTCGGCGTGGCCTTCGGCATCGACCCGGTCCATCTCGGCATCATCTTCCTCGCCAACATGGAGCTCGGTTTCCTCATGCCGCCGGTCGGCCTGAACCTGCTGCTGTCGTCGTACCGTTTCCGCCAGCCGGTCGGCACCGTCACCCGCGCCGCGCTGCCGATGCTCGCCGTCATGATCGTCGGCGTGCTCCTGATCACCTACGTGCCCTGGCTCACGACCTGGCTCCCGTCGCTGTTCCGCTAGGGCGCGTCGGGACCGGCCGCCGGCCCAAACCCTGCTCAACCTTGAGCATCGTTCGGGCTGCCCGATCAGTGCTCAACCTTGAGCATCGTTTGGGTTGCCCGATCAGTGCTCAACCTTGACCATCGTTTGGGCGGCCCGATTGGCGCTCAACCTTGAGCAGGTTTCTGGCACACCGGACGCCGGGCGACTAGAACCGGAAATTGGCCGGATCGGCCCCGTGGCGCTGGCCGCGGTCGAGCGCCGTGATCGCCTGCATCTCCTCGCCGGTCAGGGCGAAGTCGAACACCGCCGCGTTCTCGGCAATGCGGCGGGCGTGCACCGACTTCGGAATCGTCACCACGCCTCCTTGGATGTCCCAGCGCAGGATGACCTGGGCGACGGTCCGGTCATGCCGCCGGGCGATTGCAGCCAGCGTCCCGTCCTCCAGGACCGGCCCCGCCTGCATCAGCGGACTCCAGGCCTCCACCTGAATGCCCTTCGCCCGGCAATAATCCAACAGCGGCCGGCTCTGCAGGTACGGGTGGAACTCGATCTGGTTGACCGCCGGCACCACGTCCGCCGCCGCGAGCAACTCCTCGAGGTGCGAAACCAGGTGGTTGCTCACCCCGATCGCCTTGATCCGGCCCGCGCGGTGCAGGCGCTCCAGCGCCTGCCAGGAACGCGTGATCTTGCCCGCGATCGGCCAGTGCAGCAGGTAGCAGTCGACGTAGTCCAGGCCCAGGCGCCGCAGGCTCTCCTCGAACGCCGCCTCGACCCGGTCGCGTCGCATGTCGTCGTTCCAGACCTTCGTCGTGACGAACAGCCGGTCGCGCGGCACCCCGCAGCCCCGGATCGCGCGCCCGACCCCGCGCTCGTTGCCGTAGAGCGACGCCGTGTCGATGCTGCGATAGCCCTGGTCGATCGCCGTCCGGACCGCCGTCTCGGTCTCGGCGTCACTGGCGATCTGGAAAACGCCCAGACCCAGCCAGGGCAGGCGCACGCCGTTGTTCAACGTCGCGGCCGCCTGCAATCCTTCCGCAGTCGGCAGCGTGGCGGTGAACCCCGGCGGTATCATCTGAGGACCCGCACCGTGCACGGCCCGGCGCCGGTCGTCAAATCTGGTTGCGGCGCCCTCGCGTCCCTTTGAATGTTCGCCCCCATGCCCGGAGCCCCGCCTGCGTCGCTGAATCCCGCTCCCGGTCCGCCCGGGGCGACCGCGGCCTGGGCGCCGCTGCGCCGGCCGCTGTTCCGCAACCGGCTGCTCGCCTCCGTCATTTCCAACACCGGCAGCTGGATGCAGGACACGGCCGGCACGTGGCTGATGACGGCGCTGACCTCGTCGCCGCTGCTCATCGCGCTGATGCAGACGGCGGCGACGCTGCCCACGCTGCTGCTCGGGCTGCCCGCCGGCGCGACCGCGGACATCCTCGACCGGCGGCGCCTGCTGCTGTTCTGGGCCGGCTGGATGCTGCTGGCGGCGGCGGCCCTCAGCGCGCTGACGTTCGGCGGCGGCATCGGGCCGTACTGGCTGCTCGGGCTGACTTTCCTGCTCAGTGTCGGCTCGGCCATGAATGGTCCGACCTGGCAGGCCATCGTGCCGGAACTCGTGCCGCGCGCGGAGCTGCCGAACGCCATCGCGCTCAACAGCGCCGCGTTCAATCTCGCCCGCGCGGTCGGCCCCGCCGCCGGCGGCCTCATGGTGGCCGCGTTCGCCACCGCCGTCACGGGCGCCGGTGCCGTCTTCCTCGTCAACGCGGCATCCTTCATCGCCGTGCTGGTCGTCATCTACCGCTGGAAGCGCACTCCGCTGTTCACGAGCGCCCTCCCCGCGGAGCGGCTGGTGGGTTCGATGCGGGCGGGAGTGCGCTACGTGCGGTACGCCCCGGCGATGCGCGCCATCCTCGTCCGCGCCTTCATCCAGACGTTCTGCGTCAGCGGCATGTGGGCGCTGCTGGCCGTGGTCGCGCAACAGGACCTCCGGCAGGGGGCCATGGGCTATGGAATTCTCAACGGCTGCATCGGACTGGGCGCGGTGCTCGGCGCGATGTCGCTGCCGTGGCTGCGCCGGCGCCTGTCGCCGGACGCCCTCGTCAACGTCGCCGCGCTCGTCTTCACGGCCACGCTGCTGGTGATGGCCTGGGCCCACCACTGGCCGCCGCTGGTCCTCCTGCTGGTCCTGGGCGGCATGGCGTGGACCTGCACCGCGGCGTCGTTCAACATCGCGGTCCAGTTGTCGGTGCCCGCCTGGGTCCAGGCGCGCTCGCTCGGCATCTACCAGATGGTGTTCAACGGCGGGCTCGCGCTGGGCAGCGCCGCCTGGGGCGCCGTGGCCGAACACGCGGGCACGCCGCTCGCGCTCACCGGCGCGGCGGCCGGGCTGCTGCTGAGCCTGCCCTTCGCCCGCCGCTTCTCCCTGGCCGGGGGCGCCGCCCTCGACCTCTCGCCCGGCGGGCTCGCCAATTCCCTGCGCCGCGCCGCGCCGCAGATCGTCATCGAGCCGCACCCCGAGGACGGGCCGGTGATGGTGACCGTCGAGTTCCGGATCGATCCCGCGCGGTCCGCCGAGTTCATCCGCACCGCCCGGGCCCTCGGAGTGGTGCGCCGCCGCGACGGGGCGATCCGCTGGGGGTTGTTCCAGGACCCCTACGACCCGGCGCGCTTCGTCGAATCGTTCATCGTCGAGTCCTGGATCGAGAACCTCCGCCGGATCGAGCGCTTCACCGTCGCCGACCGCGCGATCCGCGACCGCGTCTTCGGTTTCCACCTCGGCCCCGAGCCGCCGGCCTCGTCGCGCATGATCGTCGCGCGGACCCCGCCGGCCGCCGGTTTCGGGACTCCGCCGGCTTGACCGGCGCGGAGCCTCCGACTGCCGGGATCGGGAGTTGGCGGAGATAAACCCCGTCCCTCGGTTCAGCCGGGTGACCGCCGGGGAGATCGGGGGTTATGTCTTGCGCGCCCCTCGGGCCACCGCTACACGACTTGCCCGCCGCCCCTCCGAAACCCGCCTGGCTCGTCCGCCGGGTCCCCCATTCATGAAGCTCGGATCGATCGATATCAGCATCATCGTCGGCTACCTGATCGTCACGGTCATCATCGGGTTCATCCTGACCAAACGGGCGGCCCGGGGATTGAACTCGTATTTCCTGGCGGACAAGGGACTGCCCTTCTGGATCCTCGGCGTGTCCGACGCCGGCGGCATGTTCGACATCACCGGCACGATGTGGCTGGTCTACATCGTGTTCGTGTACGGGCTCAAATCGGCGTGGCTCCCGTGGCTGTGGCCCGTGTTCAACCAGGTCTTCTTGATGGTCTACATGTCGAAATGGATGCGCCGGTCGAACGTGATGACCGGGGCGGAGTGGATTCCCACCCGGTTCGGCTACGGCCGGGGGGGCGTGCTGGCGCACCTCAGCGTGGTGGCCTTCGCGCTCGTGAGCATCGTCGGATTCCTCGCTTACGGTTTCGCGGGCATCGGCAAATTCGTCGCGCCCTTCCTGCCCTGGGATTTCTCGCCGAACACCTACGCGATGGTCCTGATGGGGGTGACCTCGGTCTACGTGGTGGCGGGCGGCATGTACAGCGTCGTGCTGACGGAGCTGCTGCAGTTCACCGTGCTGACCGTCTCCTCCGTGACCGTCGCGATCGTGGCCATGACCAAGATTTCTCCCGAGATGATCCGCGCAGCCGTGCCCGCGGGCTGGGACAAGCTCTTCTTCGGCTGGAATCTCAATCTCGACTGGTCGCACCTGATCCAGTCGGTCAACGCCAAGATCGCGGAGGACGGCTACTCGCTCTTCACGATTTTCTTCATGATGATGCTGTTCAAGGGCGTGCTGGTCAGTCTCGCCGGGCCGGCACCGAACTACGACATGCAGCGCATCCTGGCGACGCGCAGCCCGAAGGACGCGTCGAAGATGAACTGGTTCGTCTGCTGCTGCCTGTTCTTCCCGCGCTACCTGATGATCTCCGGCTTCACGGTGATGGCCCTGGTGTTCTTCAGCCCCCAGATCCGCGCGATGGGCACCCATATCGACTTCGAGCAGATCCTGCCGGATACGCTGAGCAACTTCATGCCGGCCGGGATCCTCGGCCTGGTGCTCGCCGGCCTGCTCGCGGCGTACATGTCGAACTTCGCGGCCACGGTCAACGCGGCGCCCGCCTACGTGGTCAACGACATCTACCGCCGCTACATCAACCCGAAGGCCAGCCACCGGACGCTGATCGTCATGAGCTACATCGTGTCGCTCGCCTTCGTGCTGGTCGGCATCTATTTTGGCATGCGCGCGCGGGACATCAACCAGGTCACCCAGTGGATCGTCTCGGCGCTCTGGGGCGGCTACACCGCGGCCAACATCCTCAAGTGGTATTGGTGGCGGTTCAACGGCTACGGCTACTTCTGCGGCATGATCACCGGCATCGCCTGCACGCTGGTGTTGTCCAAGTTCCCCTGGCTCTACCTCTGGTTGTATCCCGACATCGCGGCCAACCTGTACCCCCTGTATTCGTTCCCGGTCATCCTCGTGCTCTCCACGGCCGGATGCGTGCTTGGGACCCTCCTCACCCGGCCGGAGGACGACGAGACCCTGATGAAGTTCTACCGGCAGGTCCGCCCCTGGGGCTTCTGGAAGCCGGTGCACGCCAAGGTCGTGGCGGCGGACCCCGCATTCGTCTCCGACGCGAACTTCAAGCGCGACATGTTCAACATCGTGATCGGCATCGCCTGGCAGACCTCGCTGGTGGTGCTGCCGCTCTATATCGTCATCCGGGAGAAGGCGCCCGCCTTCGAGGCCCTCATCGTGCTCGTCATCACCTCGCTGATCCTGCGCAAGACGTGGTGGAGCAAGATCACGGACTGACGTTCGGGGCCGGTCTCCCGCCGGCTCCGCCTAGCCCGTCCCAGGCTCCGCCGCCACGCCCCGGCCGCCGCGGGTTGTCGTCCGCGCCCGTGCTTCCGCCCGTTTTCGCACCAGCACGAACGCCAGGTAGCCGACGATCACGCAGTTGAAGGCGAGAAAGCCGAACCGCGTCCAGGTGACCCTCTCGAAGAGCTTATAGACCTCGATCGGCACGTAGATGCTGCCGGACAGGACGCCAAACCACTCGGCCCAGCGCCGGTCCGTCCACAACCCGTACGCCTCGGCGACGCGGACCGCCGCGTAGGCCAGCGCCCCGAGCGCCAGCATCCTCAGGCGCGAGTCGTCGAGCGCCGTGACCGCATCGATGAACACCCGCGGGTAGTGGCTGGCCGGATTCAGATGCATGTGCCGCACGAAATGCTCCGCCGCCGCCTGCACGTCGTGGTGCACCAGCCGGAAAAGGCCCACGCCGGCGGCCAGCACGATCGCTCCCTTCGCGGCTTCGAGGCCGGCCACCAGCTTGAGTCCCATCGGCGACGACATGAGGCCAATGTGCGCACAGGCCGGCGCGAGGTGCAAGCCCCGGCGGCCCGAGTCTTATAAGTTGCATGGCCCCCGCTTCATATCCGTCCGGATTGGTTTGAAATTTCCCCCTTATGCGTAGATTGATCCCACGCACATGGTCCCCTCCCGCTCTGCCCGCCTCTGGCCCCTGCTGGCTGCGGCGTTGGTTCTCGCCGGCTGCGAAGATCCGGTGATCACCGAATACCGCGCCCCGAAGGACTCGGGCGCCGCCCCGGCCGCGGCCACCGCGCCGGGCCTGCACTGGACCGCTCCGGCGGGCTGGCAGGCGCAGTCCGCCGATGGCATGCGCCAGGGAAGCTACGTCGTCGCCGGCACTGATGGCGCTAAGGCCGACATGTCCGTGATCAGCTTCCCCGGCGACGTCGGCGGCGACCTGGCCAATCTGAACCGCTGGCGCGGACAGGTCCAGCTCCCGCCGGTCGGCCCGGCCGATCTGGCCGCCGCCTTCACCCGCGTGGATGGTCCCGCCGGGGAGTTTCTGGTGACGGACCTGCTGGGCGAATCGGCGGCAGCCGGGGGCGCCCACCCCTCGCGCATCCTCGGCGCCATCCTCAAGCAGGCGGACCAGACCTGGTTCTTCAAGCTGGCCGGCGATGCCGGTCTGGTGGAGGCGCAGAAGCCCGCGTTCCTGGCGTTCCTGCAGTCGATCGAGGCGGGGTCGGCGGGACCCCCGCAAGTGGCCGGCCCGCAGCGGCCCGCCAACACGAACGACCTGCCGCCGGATGCCCGCGGCCCGCTGCCCCCCGGTCACCCCCCGATCGGCGCCGCCGGCGAGGCGGCCCCTGGCGCCGTTGCCGGGTCCGCCATGGTCTCGACGCCCGTCGCCGTCGCCCCGAGCGAGGGTCTCGTGTGGTCGGCCCCCCCGCAATGGACGCCGAGCGCAGGTTCCGCCATGCGCAAGGGCAGCTATGCCATCACCGGACCCGAGGGAGCCGCCGATCTGGCGATCACCGCGTTTCCGGGCGACGTCGGGGGCAATCTCGCGAACGTGAACCGCTGGCGCGGGCAGCTCGGACTTCCGCCCGTCGAGAGCCTCGACGGCGCCCTGGAGCCGCTCGCGGCCAACGGCCTGCAGATGCTGGTGTTCGACGGCGCCAACCAGGGCACCCGGATGATCGGGGCGATCGTCCCGCGCGCCAACGAGACGTGGTTCTTCAAGCTCACCGGGCCCGACGCGCTCGTGGCCCGCACCAAGCCCGCGTTCCTCGAGTTTCTCCAGACCGTCAAGGCACCCTGATCCGCCATGCGCGCGCTCCTCCGATCTTTCGTCGCCTTCTTCACCTCGCTCACCCTGACGGTGTGGCTGCTGGCGTTTTCCCTGGTGCTGATCTTCGCCGCGACCCTGGCGCAGACCAATCTCGGCATCTGGGCGGTCCAGCAGAGGTACTTCTGGTCGCTCTTCGTGATGATCCGCCTGCCCGGCACGAGCCTGATGGTCCCCGTGTATCCCGGCGGCTTCCTGCTCGGCGGCCTGCTGCTGGTCAACCTGGTGGCCGCCCACCTGTACCGCTTCCGCTTCGAGTGGCGAAAAATCGGGATCTGGCTGACGCACCTCGGGCTCATTCTCCTTCTGCTCGGCGAGCTTTTCACCGGAATCTGGCAGCGCGAGAGCCTGATGCGCATCGATCAGGGACAGACCAAGAGCTACTCTGAAAGCCGCCTGAAGTACGAACTCGCGGTGATCGACACGACCGACCCGGCCTCCGACCACGTGATCGCGATCCCCGCCGAGCTTCTCGCGCGGGGCGGCACGATCCAGTATCCCCGGCTGCCCTTCACGCTGCACACCCTCGCCTATTACCCGAACTCCACGCTGCAGACGCGGAACCGGGCGCCGGGCTCGCCGCCCTCGCCCGCTGACCAGGGCTTCGGTCCGGAATTCGTGGCCGGGGCCCAGCCGGTCACCTACCGTCCGGACGAGGACAACCTGCCGTCGGCGTTCGTCGAACTGTCGGGCCCCGAGGGCCGGCTGGGCACCTGGCTCGTGTCCTCGCTCTTCACTTCGCCCCAGGAGTTCCCCTACCAGGGCCGGACCTGGCAGCTCATGCTGCGGTCCAGGCGCTACTACTATCCGTTCTCGCTCACCCTGCAGAAATTCTCGCACGACCGCTATCCGGGCACGGACATCCCCAAGAACTTCTCAAGCCGGGTGCGGCTGCAGACGCCGGACGGCCGGGTCGACCGCGAGGTCCTGATCTATATGAACAGCCCGCTGCGCTACGCCGGCCTCACCTTCTACCAGGCGGGTTTCGAGAACAACGACCGCACGACGGTCCTCCAGGTCGTGCGCAATCCGAGCTGGCAGCTGCCCTACGTGTCCTGCGTGATGATGTTCATCGGCCTCGTGATCCAGTTCGGCATTCACCTCTTCGGGTTCATCCGCCGGCGCGCCGCCGCCGCGCCGGCTCCCGTCCTGTCGCACCCGTGAAGCGCCATCTTCCCCTTCTCATCCTCCTGCTCGGCGTCGTCTATCTCGCCTCGACGCTGGTGCCGGCGCGCAACCGCAGCGAATTCAACCTGCCCGGGTTCGGCCGGCTGCCGGTGCTCGTCAACGGCCGCATCCAGCCGATGGACTCGGTCGCGCGCAACGCCCTCCTCGTGATGCAGGACCGCCAGCGCTTCGTCGCCCCCGACGGCCAGACGCTGTCGCCGGTCGAGTGGCTGCTCGACGTGGTGTTCAATCCCGCCCTCGCCGACGACTACCAGCACTTCCTCATCCAGAACTCCGAGGTGCTCGCGATCTTCAACAAGGAGACGGGCGATCAAAAACGCTTTTCGTTCAACGAACTCCGCCCCGGGCTGCCCGAGCTCGAGCGCCAGATGCGCCTGGCGGAGCCGGTCGACGACGCGGTGCGCACGCCGTTCCAGCGGGGGGTCGTCGAGCTCTACCAGCGGCTGGTCATGTATCAAGGCCTGAAGGCCAGCCTGAACCTCGAGAGCAGCCCCGACTTCCTCGCCGACATCCTGCACCTGCAGCAGCAGCTCCCCGCCGTGGCCGCCGCCGCCCGGGCCAAGGACGCCGGGCAGCCCTACAGCGAGAAGGACTACCAGGCCCTCGGCGATGCGACCTCCCGGTTCCAGTACCTGAGCGACACGGGTTACCTGCTCGCCATCCCGCCCGGCCCGGCCAACCCCGATCCCAATGCCTGGGGCAAGCTCGGAACCGAACTCCTCGACAACTTCCGGACCGGCCGGATCAATCCGGACATCATGGCTTATGCCGGGCTTGGCCACGCCTGGCGGCTGAGACAACCGCAGGATTTCAACGAGGTGCTGGGCCTCTACTCCGAGCAACTCGCCAAGGGGTTCCAGCCGCAACTCCGGAAATGCCGCCTCGAGGCCGCGTTCAACCGGATCCAGCCGTTCTATTCCGGCATCGAGCTCTACGTCGCGGCCTTTCTGCTCGCCGTCGTCTCGTGGCTGTGCTGGCCGGACCTGCTGGAGCGCTCGGCCTTCTGGTTGCTGGCGCTGGCGTTTGTCGCCGCCACGGTCGGCATCGGCACGCGCATGTGGCTCGAGGGCCGGCCGCCGGTGACCAACCTGTACTCCTCGGCGCTGTTTGTCGGCTGGGTGGCCGCGCTCCTCTGCATGGTGCTGGAGCATTTTTTCCGGAACGCGGTCGCGGCGGCGGCCGGCGCCCTCATTGGTTTTGGCACGCTCATCATCGCCCTCAATCTCGCGACGGGCGGCGACACCATGGAGATGATGCGCGCCGTGCTCGACAACAACTTCTGGCTCGGGACTCACGTCGTCACCATCACGGTGGGCTACGGCGCCACGTATCTCGCCGGCATCCTCGGCATCCTCTACATCGTGCTCGGCGTGTTCACACCATGGCTGCGGAAGGTTCCCGGGGCCGGGGGCGTCGGTGCGGGCGCGGGGGTTGCAGCCGGCGCCGGCCAGCCGCCGGGCGAGACCAACGCCAAGATGCTCGAGCGCATGGTCTACGGCATCGTGTGCTTCGCCACGCTCTTCAGCCTGGTCGGCACCGTCCTCGGCGGGATCTGGGCGGACCAGTCCTGGGGCCGCTTCTGGGGCTGGGACCCCAAGGAGAACGGCGCGCTCATCATCGTGCTCTGGAATGCGATCATCCTGCACTGCCGCTGGGGCGGGCTCGTGCGCCAGCGCGGCCTGATGCTGCTCGCGGTGGGCGGCAACATCGTCACGAGCTGGAGCTGGTTCGGTGTGAATCTGCTCGGCGTCGGCCTGCACTCCTACGGCTTCACCCAGGCCGGGGTCAACTGGCTGATCGGATTCGTCGCCTTCTTTCTGCTGATCGTCGCGCTGGGCGCGCTGCCGCTCGAGCGCTGGCGGAGCTTCCGCCGGGAGACGGCCGCGGGCGTCGCGAAGCGCGGCGTCGCCGTGCGCTGAGGACCCGGCCGGATCGCAGCAGCCGACGCCAGGAGGCTGGATTCAGCCTCGCCACCTCGCCTGTTACCGGTTGGATTTCAGCAGTTCCTCCGCGTGCGCCAGGGCGGACTTTGCGTTCCGGTCGCCGAGCATGCGGGCCAGCTCGCTGATGCGCGCCTTGCGGTCGCCATGGATCGCCTCGATCCCCACGACCGCGCGGTCCTTCGTCTGGTCCTTGGTCACGACCAGATGGCGGTCGGCGTGGGCCGCGACCTGCGGCAGGTGCGTGACGCACAGCACCTGGTGCTTCCGCGCGATGCCGGCCAGCTTCTCGCCGACGATGCCGCCGACCTCGCCGCCCACGTTCGAATCGACCTCGTCGAACACGAGCAGGGGGATGTCGTCGACGTCGGCCAGGATGGTCTTTAGTGCGAGCATGACCCGCGCGAGCTCGCCGCTCGAGGCGATGCGCCCGAGCGGCAGCGGAGCCTCGCCGACGTTGGGCGAGAACAGGAACTCGCAGGCGCAGTCGCCCGCCGGCCCCAGCGCCGGGAGCGTCGCCAGCCGCACCAGGAAATCGGTCTTCTTGAATCCAAGCTGGGCGATCGCCCGGGCGCCCGCCCGCGCCAGCTCCCGCGCCGCCTTCTCGCGCACCAGCCGCAGCGCCTCGGCCTGCCGGCGCGCCGCCTTCTCCGCCTCGGCGACCTGGCGGTCGAGGCGGGCCAGGGCCCCCGCGAGGTCGCCCTGCGCCTCCAGCCGCCGCCGGATCTCGTCGCCGGCCGCCCGCACCGCGCCGGCATCGCCGCCGTGGCGCCGCTTCAGGTCGAGCCACGCGTCCATCCGCTCCTGCAGGTCCTCCGCCTTCTCGGGTTCAAAGACGAGGTTCTGGCTCAGACTCGCGAACTCCGTGCCGAGATCGGCCAGCTCCACCGACACCGACGCCAGCCGGTCGGCCAGGACCTTGCTCGCGGAATCGAGCGCCTCGAGCTGGCGTGCCTCGCGCACGAGCGGCGCGACCCGCCCGAGCACGCCGTCCTCGCCGGTGATCCCGGCCGCGAGCGTCTGCGCCAGCCCGATCAGCTCCTGCGCCCGGCTCAGGCGCTGGAAATCGCGCTCCAGCGCCTCGATCGCCTCCGGGGTCAGCTCGAGGCGGTCCATCTTCGCGAGCTGCCCTCGGAGAAAGTCGACCTGGTCGGGCGGCAGGCGCGCCTCGCCCGCAAGCTTCTCCCGCCCGGCGACCAGGCCGCGCCAGGCGCGGTACGCATCCTGGTAGGCCGCGAGCGCCGGCCCGGCCCGGGCGTAGAGGTCGAGCAGTTCGAGCTGCGCCGCCTCCTTGAGCAGCCGCCGCGGCTCGGCCGGCCCGTGGAAATCGATCCAGTGTTCGCCGAGCGCCTGGAGCGCCGCGAGCGTGGCGAGCGAGCCGTTGACCGTGATTTTCGGCGCCTTGTCGCGCGGCAGGCTGCGCTTGAGGATGAGCAGACCGTCCTCGCAGGGCGGCAGGTCGAGCGGGGCGAGGACCGCGTTGATCCGGCGCGGGTCGGCGAAGAAAAGGGCCGCCTCGACCTCGCAGGCCGCAGCGCCCTGGCGGATCACGGTCTTCTCCGCGCGCGATCCGGCCAGCAGGCTGAGCGCGCCGAGCAGGATGCTCTTCCCCGCGCCCGTCTCGCCCGTCACCGCCGTGTACCCCGGCTCGAAGTCGAGCGCGACCTCCTCGAGCAGCGCGAGATTGCGGATGCGGAGCGATTGGAGCATGGCGGGAGCTTCGCCATCAGCCATGGACGGGAATGGACGCGGATTCAAGAGGCCAGTGGCCCCCGCAGCCGGATTCCGCACCGGGCGCGGACGGCGGCGATCCGCCCAGCCCCGGATCGGGTACGATTCACGAGTCGAGACTCACGGTTCGCCCCGGCGTCCTCCTGGCGGACGCCTGCCGATGCGGTCGCCCCCCTTGCCAACCGTGATCCGCAAATCGTGATTCCAACGCAGCGGGTCCGGCTGAGGTGAGCTACCGCCTTCTCTGGGGGGACAAATGTGTCGATATCGCCGGCGTGAGATCCTACCTTGCGACTACCCCCGGATCGGAGGGGGTGCGGGCCGGCCGCCGTCCTTTCCGTTCCGGGGTCACCTGCGGTGAACCCGGCGCCCTACAACCTCTTTCTCGATGATGTGCGGACCCCCGAGATGGTCACCTGGGTCAGTCTCCCGCGACACACCTGGGTCGTAGCGCGTTCGTACGCGGAATTCGTGGGCACCGTGGAGGAGCGGGGCATTCCGAAGTTCGTGTCGTTCGATCACGACCTGGCGGGGGAAACCGCGCCGCCCTTCATCGCCGGCAGGACCGGGGCCGATTGTGCGCTCTGGCTGGCCGAGCGGTGCGTGGCCGCGAACGTCGCGATTCCCGACTACTTCATCCACTCGATGAATCCGATCGGCCAGGCGCTCATCGCCTCCATCCTCGAGACCGCGCGGAACGCCATCGCCCGCGAGCAACCGGGGACCGAGGAATGGCTGGCGGCGCGCCAGATCGTGCGGGACCGGACGCCCGGCGTGGGGCGCCGCTACCTCCACCAGCCGTCCGGGCGCCTGCTCGTCCGCCAGCGGTCCATGACTGAGCACCAGTGGACAAACGCCTTGATCGAATTCGGGCGCACCGCCGATCGCGGGGAGTTGGTCTAGCGCTACGCCGCGGCGGGAATCGCCGCTGCGGTCGGAAGAACCGGGAGCTCGCGCGGGAGCCGATATGCCAGCGCTTCGCACTTCGCAGGCTTGAACGATCGTCGCCGCCTCCCTTGCGCCAGTGCAACAGGCAAAAGCTCAATTCCTTCCGCCGCCCTCGTCGTTTGGCACCGACGAGTGCCGTTTCGAAATGGAGCAGAAGGACCAAATCCGCCTTGACATCCTACAAGTGTAGGAGCTTCCTCCTACACTTGTAAGACAAATGCGCCCCAAGATCAGTGCTGCGGAATGGGAGGTCATGAATGTCGTCTGGGCCAAACAGCCTCTCACGGCGACGCAGGTTTTCGATGCGCTCCCGCCCCGGCATGGCTGGAAACAGAAGACCGTTAATACGTTTCTGACGCGGCTTGCCGCCAAGGGCGTCCTGGCCGCCTCAAAAGAGGGAAAGGCTTTCGTCTACTCGGCCCGAAACACCCGCGATGAGTGTGTCAGGATTGAGGGCGAGTCCTTTCTGCACCGCGTGTTTCAAGGGGCGGTGGGCGATCTCGTGCTTCATTTTTGCGAGGGGGCAGACCTGTCACCCGACGAAATACGCGAACTCGAGCAGCTCTTGAAGGCTAAGAAAGGGAAACGATGACCCTGCTCGCTGAGGTCTTTGAAGCGGTCTGCGACGCCTCGTGGCGGGCGAGCTTTCTCGTCATCTTGTTTCTCGCCTTAAGGCCGCTCCTTCGAGGACGCGTGGCAGCACGCATCGTCTTTTGGGCCTGGATCGCCGTGGCGATCCGCCTCGTGATTCCGTTCAGTGCTCCGACCTCGTGGAGCCCATTCCCGCCGCCCCGGGTCGTCTTTCCGCAGACGGTCACGGCGAACCCCGACGGGGTCGCGGCCGCAATCGCAAACTCCAGACCGCTTTCCGGAGCGTCGGTCGGGCCTGGCGTGGCGCCGCCGGCGACGGGAGCGGGAGCTGCCACGCTGCTTCCGGTCCCCTTCTCGGTCTCGCGATGGCTGCCCATGATCTGGCTGGCAGGCATCATCGTCCTGGCGGGCACCCGGGTCCTGGCCGCGCGCCGCTTCGAGCGGAGGCTCCGCCGGACTTCAACCCGGCCCGATCCTCCGCTGAACGCATTGGTCGGCAGCATTCGTGCGGAGCTTTCTGCCGGCGACTGCGAAGTGATCGTGACCGAACTCGTGGCGTCTCCCGCCGTCCATGGACTGTTTCGACCAAAACTCCTGTTCCCGCCGCACCTCGCAGAACAACTGGCGCCGCAAGAGCTGCGATTGGTCATCGCTCACGAGCTGGGCCATTGCCGCCACCGGGATCTTGCGTCGCAGGGATTGATCCAGACGGCCCGAGTCCTGCATTGGTTCAATCCGCTCGTCTGGCTCGCGGTTTCTGCCGCAAAGCACGACTGCGAGATCGCATGCGACGAATACGTTGTCGCTCGCCTCGGAATGGCCGATCACAGTGTGTACGGCACCGCCCTCTTGAGCGTTCTTGGGATGATGCGCACGCCCGAGCGCCTCCCCAGCGCCCTCGCCATCATGGAGTCGAAGAAACTGATGAAACGGAGAATTCAAATGATACTCGCATACAGACCGACAACCCTGGCCCGGACTCTTGTCAGTTCGGCCATCCTCGCCTTGGTCGCGGCGCTCAGCATGACACGCCAGACGTCGGCCCAAGAATCGTCATCGCCGGGCGCCGCTCGCGCGACAGCCGGCGCCCCGAAGGGATGGTGGAAGAACGGCAACAAACCTGCAGCGTACGAGGTCGGCGTGGACCGGGCCCAAGCCCGCGGTGGTCTGCCCAGTGCGTATGTGAAATCGATCGAGCCCGCGATCGACGGGTTTGGCGGCATGATGCAGATGTGCTCCGCCGACAATTACCGGGGAAAGCGGCTCCGGTTCAGCGCATGGATGAAGACGGAAAACGCAAAGGATGGCGGGACTCACCTGTGGTTCCGCGTGGACGGGCAGGAGCGAGGAGAGATTTTGCAGTTTGACAACATGGACAATCGCCCGGTGACAGGGACCACGGATTGGCATCAGTATTCGATCACTTTGGACGTTCCACCGAACGCGAAAGCGCTCGCCTATGGCTTCTTCGTCTCCGGGACCGGGCAAGCGTGGGTCAGCAATGTCAAAATCGAAGCGGTTGGCTCGGACGTTCCAACGACCGACATGACATCGGACCGGAGCCGCGGCCTACCGAAGGATCCCGAGAATCTCTCGTTTGATTGAGCGGCGCCCATCTTTCGGCGGAGCCGAAAAAACGGTCTGCCTGCCGTAGTCACGTCCCGTCGCCTCGGGTAATGCCCTCCTCCGCCCGGCCTACGGAGGGCATTTTTTCGCCCGGGGCGAAAAAATGGTGGACTCTACTGGA
>CAZKDK010000036.1:0-18154 GCA_964551145.1 uncultured Opitutaceae bacterium
GAGCGGCTGTTTCGTAAACAGCAGGTCGCTGGTTCGAATCCAGTGCTCGGCTCCAGTTTTCGCCTCCGGCGAAAACTGTCGCGCCGAAGCCTTGGCGAAGGCGGACAATCCACCCTGATCGGCCAGGAGTCCCCGTCGCGACCGGGGTCTTTCTCCGAGAACTGGAGTCGCTCGCTGGTTCCGCCGGCCTCATGCCCCTCCGCACCGAACTCTTCGACTACGCGCTGCCCGAGCGGCTCATTGCGCAGACCCCGGCGGCCCGCCGCGACCAGTCGCGCCTGCTCGTGGTCGACCGCCGCGCGCACGCGATCTCCCACCGTGTCTTCGCCGACCTGCCGGAATTCCTGCGCCCCGGCGACGTTCTGTTCCGCAACGTGGCCGCCGTGCTGCCGGCCCGCCTCCGGGCGCAGCGGCCGACCGGCGGCCGGGTCGAATGCCTGCTGCTCCGTCCCGCCGCGGCCGGCGCGGGCCCGGACGCGCCCGAGGAGTGGTGGTGCCTCCTCCGTCCGGCTCGCAGGCTTCCAGCGGGCGCGACCTTCGCCGCCGCCGGCGCCTTTGCGGCCACCGTGGTCTCCCGGGAGGGCGAGGGACTCGCGCGCGTCGCCTTCCGCACGCCGGGCGGCGAGCCGATCGCCGAAGTCGCGAACCGGCGCGGCGAGATGCCCCTGCCGCCCTACATCCACCCCCGGCACACCGCCGCCGAGCGCCGCCTCGACCTCGATCGCTACCAGACCGTCTATGCCGACCGCGCTCAGCCGGTGGCGGTGGCCGCACCGACCGCCGGGCTGCATTTCACGCCGGAACTCCTGGCGCGCCTCGCGGGCGCCGGCACCCGATTCGCCGATCTCACGCTGCACGTCGGCCTCGGCACGTTCCGGCCGATCGCGGCGGAGACGATCGAAGGGCACGCCATTCACCGCGAGGTCTACGCGGTGCCGCCGGAGACCCAGCGCCTGCTGCTCGCGCCCGGGGGCGCCCGCCGCATCGCCGTGGGAACGACGGCCGTGCGCGCGGTGGAGGATTTCCTGGCGCACTGCGACCGGCCGCTGCCCTCGGTCCACGTGGCCGAGGCCGACCTGTTCATCCATCCGCCTCGCGCGTTCCGGGGCGTCGATGCGCTCATTACGAACTTCCATCAGCCGCGCTCCACCCTGCTCTGCCTGGTGGCCGCCTTTCTCGCCCCGGGCACGACCGACGGCATCGGCTGGATCCGCGAGATCTACGCCGAGGCCATCGCGCGCGAGTACCGCTTCTTCAGCTACGGCGACGCGATGCTGATTCTCTGAGCCGCCCGGCGGCGCTCAGCGCCGGGTTTCATTCAGGGCCGCGAGCACCACGGGCATCGATTGCCGCCAGTTGGCGGGGTATTGCTCGGAGACCTCAAACGCCAGCCGGCGTCCGTCGGGGGCCGCCTCGGCCGCCCGCCGCAGGACCAGCGCCTTCAGCTCCGCCGGCGGAAGATCGTAGCAGCCGACGTTGAGGTTCGACCAGAAGAGCTTGCCGGGCCAGGCGGCCCGCGCCTCGGCGAGGGTGAGATCGCCTTCCGGCGGAGGGGTCAGCGACTCGATCAGGTCGATCGGGGCGCCGGCAATCTGTTTCCGGCAGCTCGCCAGCCGGCCGTCGTAGTGGCACCCGATGAGCTTGCCCGCCGCGTGCAGCATGGGGAAGCACTCCTCGTACACCGGCAGCAGGAACTCGGCGTAGCGGCGCGGCCCGAGCGTGTCGGCGGTGAAGTTCTCCAGGTTGGAGAGATACCGGCCGGGCCCGCGGGCGACGATCTCGACGACTCGCCGGAAGTTGTCGAGCAATGCCGCGTACAGCTCCCGCACCTCCCCCTCGAGTTCGACGAGATGCCGGCAGAAATTCTCCAGCCCGGCGAAATCGACGAGGATCTGCTGCAGCGGCGTGCGCCAGAGCTCCGGGATCGCGATGCCCCACGGCGGCAGCGCCTCCGCCTTCGCCCGGTAGGCCTCGTAGCACGGCGTGAAGGTCGTGTGCCGCGCGATGTAGGTCATCACGCGATAGTCGGCCGGCGTTTCCAGGAAGTACTTCCGGTTCCAGCCGCTTTCCCAGAGGGCGTGGATCTCGCCGACCGGCGTGCGGTGGACCAGCCGGCGCATCGCCCGACCGGCCTCTTCGTACGACTGGTCCACGGTTTCCACGCCACTCACCCCGGTGGCGAACGAGCGCAGGTACCACGTCACGCCCAGCCCCGCGGCATACAGGGGCGCCCACGCCGGATCGTCGGCCGTGTGCCGCCACTCGTTCCAGTAGATGGTATACGGAATCTGGTCGGGTCGTTCGCCGGACCAAAAGGCGTCAATGCGTTCGCGGATGTTCATCGGTCCCCCGCTGCGGGTCGCTGGCGTGCGTTGAACGGCCTCCGGGTCCGGCCGGCAAGCGGCGCCGGGTCGTACAGTCAGGGCGTCCAAGCCCGGCGCCGGCCGCAGCGGGCGGCCCACGATCCCCGCGCCCGGCTGGATTTGCGATTTCTGCGATCCTGCTTCCTGTGTCCTGAGATTTCCCACGCAACCTCTCGCCACCATGAAACTTCCAACTCCAGTCCTTGCCGCTACCGCCCTCGCCCTCAGCCTCCTCGCGCCCGCCCGGGCCGCGGTCGAAACCTACAAGATCGACCCCGTGCACTCCACGGTGGGGTTCACCATCCGGCACTTCTTCACCAGCGTGCCGGGCGCGTTCACGAAGTTCTCCGGGACGATCGTGGTCGACCGCGACAATCTCGAGAACAGCACCGTCCAGGCCACCATCGAGACGCCCAGCGTCAACACCCGCGTCGAGAAACGCGACGCCGATCTCCGGAGCGATCATTTCTTCGACGTGACGGCGTTTCCGACCATCATCTTCAAGAGCAAGGCTTGGAAGAAGACCGGCGAAGGCACCCTCGACATCACCGGCGACCTGACCATCCGCGGCGTCACCAAGGAAGTGGTCCTGAAGACGAAGTCGCTGGGCTTCGGGCCCGGCATGCAAGGCGCGATGATCTCCGGGTGGGAGGCCACCACGACGATCAACCGGAATGATTTCGGGATCACGCGGTATCCGAAGCTCCTCGGCGACGACGTCCCCATCACGATCAACGTCGAGGCCGACCTGCAGAAATAGCGGGCTCCGTGGCGCAGCGGCGGCCGGCGGCGCGCGATGGCATGGGCCTCCCGGCCGATGCATCTGCGCCTTCGGCAACGAGGTTCCGCCTGATTCCGCGATCCCGCTTCTGGCGTTGGTAGGGCGCGACCGCTGGGCGCGCCGGAATCTGAAACGGACTCGGCGGCGTGAATTGCGGCAGCCCTCACGGTCCGTCCCTGCCTCGATGGCAGTGCTTTGCGGCCCCGCCCGAGCCGATTGACACCGGTTCCGGCCGCGCCGTAGCCTCTGGTCATGGCCAAGCCTGTCGCCTACACGCTGGAATTCGAAAGACCGCTGCGCGAACTTGAGCGCCAGCTTGACCAGCTCCACCAGAAGTCGCTGGAAAGTCATGTCGACCTGTCCGGGGAGGTGGCGGCCATCGAGAAGATGATCGAGGCGGCCAAACAGGAGATCTACTCGAATCTGACCACCTGGCAGCGGGTGCAGATCGCCCGTCATCCCCAGCGCCCCTACGCCCTCGACTATGTCAACGCCATCTTCACCGGCTTCCAGGAACTCCACGGCGACCGCCAGTTTCACGACGACCAGGCGCTCATCGGCGGTCCGGCGTTTCTCGACGGCCAGGCCGTGATGATCCTGGCCCAGCAGAAGGGAAGGGAGACGGCGGAGAAGATCCGGCGCAACTTCGGCATGCCCCATCCGGAAGGTTACCGGAAGGCGCTTCGCCTGATGAAGATGGCGGAGAAATTCGGCCTGCCCGTCATCTGCCTCGTCGACACGCCCGGAGCCTACCCCGGCGTGGGCGCGGAGGAGCGCCATGTGGCGGAGGCGATTGCGGTCAACTTGCGCGAGATGGCCCTGCTCGGCGTTCCCACGCTGGCAGTGGTGATCGGCGAGGGCGGTTCCGGCGGCGCGCTCGGCATCGGCGTGGCGGACCGGGTCCTCGCGCTCGAGAACAGCTACTACTCGGTGATCACCCCGGAGGGTTGCGCCGCGATCCTCTGGAAGGACGGCGGGGCGGCCCCCCGGGCCGCCGAGGCCCTGCGCCTCAATGCCCGCAACCTCGCCGAGTTCAAGATCATCGAGGAGATGATTCCCGAACCGCTCGGCGGCGCCCACAACGATCCCGAGCAGACCATCGCCTCGGTCGGGGCCGCCGTGCGCCGGCACCTCGCCGAATTGCGGGCCCTCGCGACCGAGGATCTGCTCAACCGGCGCTATGAGCGCTACCGGCATCTGGGTGTCTACCAGGAGGCCGGCGTCACGAAGAGCTAGGGCGAGAAAAGAGAAAGAGTAAGAGAAAATCACAAGATGGGACGGCGCCTCTTGTGACTTTCTCTTACTCTTTCTCCTGCTCCACCCCACCCCCGGCGCCGGCGGCTCACGCCCGGACGGTGACCAGCTCGCAGCGGGTCGCGCGCTTGGCGGCGGGGTCGTATTCCACGAGCACGGCCGACATCCGCACGTCGCCCAACGCCACCGGGAACCGGCGCGGCATGCCGTCGAGAAACTTGGCCACGACCGGCTCGATCACCCGCCCGAGCACGCTCGCGTACGGACCCGTCATGCCGGCGTCGCAGAGGAATGCCGTGCCCTTGGGCAGCACGCTCGCGTCCGCCGTCGGCACATGGGTGTGCGTGCCCACCACCGCCAGCGCGCGGCCGTCCAGATACCAGCCCAGCGCCTGCTTCTCCGAGGTGGCCTCGGCGTGAATCTCGACGAACGTCGCGTCCGCCTTTCCGGCCAGCTGTGCCAGCAGGCGGTCGCTGGTCAGGAACGGGCACTCGGACTTGAGCGCGAGGTACTGGCGCCCGAGCACCGTGAACACGGCCAGGCGGAAGCCGTTCTTCTCCAGCACGAGATGATCGCGCCCGGGGCACGCCGCCGGCAGGTTGGCCGGCCGGCAGACCCGCTCGAGGTGCGCGATCTCGGTCTCGAATCCCTTCTGGTCCCAGACGTGGTCGCCGAGCGTGACCGCGTCGATCCCCGACTCGAGCAGCGTGCGCGCGACGGCCTCGGTGAGGCCCGCGCCGCCCGCCGCGTTCTCGCCGTTGGCGATCACGAAATCGAGCCCGAGCTCGTCGCGCAGCCGCGGCAGGCGGGCGGTCACGATCTCCCGCCCCGGCCGGCCGACCACGTCGCCGATGAACAGCAGTTTCACCATGGCCGGATTTTCGGAGCCTTGCCGCGCAAGGTCGAGTGCCGAAACGGGACGGGCCAGTCCGGCATGTCCTCACAGGAGGCCGCGGAGGTAGCAGCGGAATCCCTGGTGGCGGCGCGCGCCAGCGAGCGGACTCCAGGTGGCCTTTGGCCGCGAAGAGACGCCAAATCCGCTTTCTCTCGGAAGGCCGCAGGGGATCCTGCAGGGCCGCACCTTGCTTGCCGAGCCGTAGCCTCCGGCGAAGGCTGGGTGCGCGCCGATCTTCCGTCGGTGCGGCCGCGAGTGCCGACGAGTGCATATCAGGCTTCTCTTTTGCCACAAAAGAACACAAAGAGCACAAAGATCCGGATCGTTTTTCTACAGGAGACAGCCCACCGAGGGGTTCGGCCGGCTCGCCGCTGGGACTTCCGCCTGTCACCCTACTCCAATTGCCAAATCCACACTTTTGACCTGCCTAGAACTCGTTCGCTTCATGAATCTACACGACGCATTTTCCCGGTTCTTTGGCCGGCGTTCCACTGATACTCCGGGGGCCATTCGCTTACGCGACGGCGACGCCTTGTTGGTCAGCGTCCAGAACGGCAAAGTGATCGCGCAGACATTTGATGTTGCGCTGTCCCATGCGGAGTTTGTACGGCGGATGCTCGGTGAGCTGCCGGATGGCGCGTGGGTTGGCACAATTCGGAAGTTCGGGCGCCAGGTCGTGGCGATCAACTCGAAGACATTCTACGGCAACCAACTGCCGGCGCCTCAGTCCGTACAAGACGTCGTGAGAGCGTCATTCCGGTAGTATGCAGACAAGCAAAGCTGAAGATCTTCGCAGCTCACTCGAGCGAGAGCTGCGGGCAGCGACGGAGCGCGAGACGCTGGACTCTGATTCCCGCCGCAGATGGCTGATGGATCAGCTCGACAACTATCTGAACCGCTGGCTGGGCTTTGCCGCCGTGGGCGTTCCCTTGAAGTCACTTCTTCGCGATGATCTGTTCACGATGCTCATCGCTGGAGTCAACGTTTACGAACGCGAGCTGCAATTAGCCACACACGTATGCTCAGAACGAGCAGCATGGGCTCAGTTTCAGACACTATTGCGCCAGCTCCAAGAGACTCGCAGCAAAAGCACTCTTCCTGCTCTACGGATCGCTCTTACCTCAGTCAGAAATGCGCTCCCAGCCAAAGCAGGCTGACCAATCGCTGGGCTCGACGGTTCGCGCCGGCATTTCGGGCGCGGCGCAGCCTCGGACACCAAGATCGACTGCAAATTGTCTCTTAACGTTGGCCCCATGATCTCCCTGCGTGTATCGCGACTGCCGCTGATCAATCAGCGTCTGGAATACAACTACTATCGCCGTCTAATCAGGGACGACAAGTTTCGCGCACAGTTTGCCGGCGATGATCATCGTGATTTTGAATGCGGAAAGTTCGTCTGGGCTGGGATCCAAGAGGGCGCTACTGTCCTCGTTCAGCGCATTCTCTTGGGAATCGAAGCAAGAATACCGAACGCGGTGGCTCTGGAGCTCTCTTGTCGCAACAAGCTTACGGTCGACATTCTTGAGCAGCTCAAGGACCCGTATGCTCTTGGTGGCCGAAGCACCGCCGAATGCTACTACAATCGTGCCCCTGCGTTGATCGAGGCGAGGCATGCACTGGCAAAAGCGAATCCGGAGTTGTGGGGTTTGATTCGAACGTTCTACAAGCAGTTCCGAAACCCGATTTTCCACGGCAGCTATCTTTCCGACCTGAATGCAGAGAAGCTGGACTACATATTCTCGGTATTCGATGAGGTCTATGGTTGGTGCGACGGTTGGTGCGATGTCATGGCCCGCATAAACGAAGTCGGAGCCGGAAAGCACGGACGACCGTAAAGGGCCGAACCTGTCGCGGCGCCAGCCGCAGCCCCGTCCCAACCCAAAGCCCCGCACGCCACCACCCATGCGCCTCTGGACCCTGCATCCGCGCTACCTGGATCCGAAAGGGCTGGTCGCCGCCTGGCGCGAGGCGCTGCTCGCGCAGAAGGTGCTTGCCGGCCGGACCCGCGGATACCGCCACCACCCGCAGCTGGCGCGGTTCCGGGCCCAGGCCGATCCGCCCGCCGCGATCGCCGCGTTTCTCGCCGGCCTTGCCGCGGAGGCCCGGCGCCGCGGCTATCATTTTGACGAGACCCGGATCGCGCCGCGGCGGTTCCGCGGACGGATCCCCGAGACCCGCGGGCAGCTGCTCCACGAATGGCGCCATCTGCGGGCGAAGCTGCGCAAACGGGCGCCCGCGCTGGAGCGCCGGATCCGTCGCATCACCCGGCCGCGGCCGCACCCGTTGTTCCGGGTGGTGCCGGGCCCGGTGCGGGACTGGGAGAAGCGTTGACCCCACTGGGCGGATCTGGCGTCCGGGATTGAGATTGAAAAAACCCGCGGCTTGGCGCGCATTACCGGCAGCGATGTCCGAGGAAACCGCGCTGGCTCCTGGCAGCGAGGTGCTCGTGCTCGAGGATGACGCCCTCCTGCGCAAGCGCCTGGCCGCGCATTTGCGGGAGCTGGGCGCCGTGGTGACCGAGGCCGGCCGCGTCGACGAGGCGCGCCGCCTGCTGCGCGAGGCGCGGATCGACTTCGCGCTCGTCGATCTCCACCTGCCCGACGGCGACGCCCTCGCCCTGCTGCGCGAAGGCCTGTTCTCGGAGAACACGGGCGTCGTCGTGATGACCGCGTTCGGCGGCGTGAAGCTGGCGGTCGAGGCGATGCGCCTCGGCGCGGGCGACTATCTCGCGAAGCCGTTCGAGCCGGAGGAGGTTCCCCTCGCCTTCCTCCGCTGCCGGCGCACGCGCATCGACCTGCGCCGCGAGGAGCACCGCGCGGCGGAGGCGGCCGGGGAGGCCGAGCGGATCTTCTTCGGCCCGAGCCTGGCGGCCGTCCGCGCGCAGCTCGACACGATCATCGCGGCCGACCGCCGCCTCGGGCGCCGCCTGCCGCCCGTGCTCATCGAGGGGGAGACCGGCACGGGCAAGGGCCTGCTCGCTCGCTGGCTGCACCGGCAGGGGCCGCGCGCCGACCGGCCGTTCATCGCCGTCAACTGCGCGGCGCTGCCCGAGACGCTCGCCGACGCCGAGCTGTTCGGCCACGAGCGCGGCGCGTTCACCGACGCGAAACAGGCCCGCCTCGGCCTGTTCGAGGCGGCCGACGGCGCCACGTTGTTCCTCGACGAGATCGCCCTGCTCGCTCCCGCCACCCAGGCCAAGGTGCTCACCGCCGTCGACGACGGACGCATCCGGCGCCTCGGCGGCACGAAGGAGATCGCCGTGGACGTCCGGCTCATCGCCGCCAGCAACCGGCCCCTGGAGGATCTCGTGCGCGCGGGCGCCTTCCGCGAGGATCTCTACCATCGCCTCGACCTGCTGCGGCTCGCGTTGCCGCCGCTGCGGGAACGCCGCGCCGACCTTGGGGCCCTGGCGCGCCACCTGCTCGCGCAGATTGCGGAACGCTACCGGCTGAAGGGGTTGACGATCACAGCCGAGGGCGAGGCCCGTCTGCTCGCGCAGCCCTGGCGCGGCAACGTGCGCGAACTCGGGCACGAGATCGAACGCGCCGTGGTCTTCGGCGCGGGACGCCCGCTTGATTTCGCGCACCTGGGGCGCGCGGCGGCGGCGGCGCCGCCGCGGAGCTGGCGCAATCCCGCGTGGCGGCTGCCCGAGTCCGGATTCTCGCTCGATGCGGCGACGGACGAGTTCATCGCCGAAGCCCTGGGAGAAACGAACCACAATGTCTCCGCCGCCGCCCGGCGCCTCGGCGTCACGCGCCAGTTCCTTCGCTACCGGCTCGCGCACAAGAAAGTCGATCCCTGATCCCGCCGCGGCGACCACCGGGCGGCAGATTCCTGATGCCTCACAGCGGCTCCCAGCTAGATTGGGGATGCGCCCGGGCGCCGGCGGCGGCTCCCTCAAGGCGGCTGTGGGCGGCCAAATGGATTAATCCCATTTCTCCCAATTGGCCGCACGCAGCCAGCCAGGTGCGCGTCGAATCGCAGCCCTGGCGGGACTTGCGCTGCAATTAGTTAATCATCAACATCCCCCAAGCCACGGAGCCATGCTGGCACGCGTTACGCAGGAACTGGCGGACAGAATTCCACGTCACTTACATCCATGAGAACATCCTACTATCTTCTACCGTTGATTTTCGCCGCGTCCCTCCAGCTGGCGCCGGCCGTCCGAGCCCGATCGATCGACATGATCGCGGTCGCTGAGCAGACCAACAAGGGCGCCCAGGTTCAGCCGCCGATTGTCGACAACCCGGCCTTCTATGTTGCGTACGACGGCGGGTACATCGAGGCGGGCGATCCGATTGCCGGTGAGCATCCGCCGACGGCAGCGGTCGTCGGCCAGGCCCTTCGCCAGGCCCTCGCGACCCAGGGTTACCAGCCGGCTCCGGGCGGGGTCGGCCCCTCGCTTCTGCTCATCTATCACTGGGGCAGCATCAACAAGGACACGATCGAGATTCCGAGGGTCAACAAGATCAAACCGGGCCTGCGGGCGCGCATTTACCTCGTCGGTTCGACCCGGGACGCGGCCATGCTCGAGAACTTCCTGTTGGCCCGAAAATCCGCCCCGATCGCCAACGATTGGGCTCCGGTGCCCGGATTCCTGACCGGCCACCTGCCGGATATCCTGGGCCTGGCAAACGACGATCGTTACTTCGTGGTGGTGTCAGCCTACGACTACGCGGCGATCACCCGGCGCGAACCGGCTTTGCTCTGGCGGCTCAAGCTGAGCGCGCGCAGCGTGAGCGGCGGCATGAACGAAGTGCTGCCCGCGCTCATCAACGGGGGCGCGTCACTCTGCGGACGCAATCTCGCCGAGGCGGAATATCTCAAGGTCCCGCTGAATCCGGTTGCCGGGGGCGCCGCTGCCAATGCGCCGGCGCCGATGCCTCCGCCGCCGGCCGCGACCGCCAGCCAGCCTGACGCCGGGTTTGTCGACAAACTCGTGAAGCAGGAGCACGGCCTGTTCTCCGGGGAGGATGTCGCCGATCCTGCGGCGGAAATGCCGGGCGGCGGGCCGGCCGGCACGGCCGCAGCCACCCGTGACCCGATCCCGTCCGCTCTGACCGGAAAAATCGCCAGCTACCGCCAGGAGAAGCTCGCCTTGCAGGATGCCCTCGCCGCCCGGATCAAAGCCGAACAGCCCGGCCCGGATTCCCGTGCGACCATCGATGCGTTCAACCAGGAATATGCCGGCCGCATCGCGGCCCTGGCCCGGACCCGCGAGTCCATTCGCGACCAACTCTCCAAGCTGGCCTCCACGAACAGCGATCCGGCCGCCACCGGGCCGCTGAACGCCCTGCTCAAGGAATACGCCGCCGATGTCCAGACCTTGGAGCCGCAGGCGGGGGGCGCGTCGCGGTGATGCGGCCGAGCCGTCCCTGCGCGCCGCCGCCCGCCGCTCCGGCATGAACCCCGGCCCCTCGCGTCTGGTCCGGGCGACGGTGGCCGCGGGCGCGCTGCTGGTCGCCATCTTCGTCGTGATGGTGGTGCGCAACACCGCCGGGCTGCGCGCCGAGATCCACCAGACGATCATCGGCCGGGATGCGGCGGTGCTCCGCCCCGTGGCCCAGCAGCAACTGGCCCGGCGCGAGTCCGCACCGGCCGGACAACCCGTCGGCACCACCGACCTGCTCGCCGCCGTGCTCGAAAGCGCCAGGCAGGAGGGCATGCTGGGCGTCGTCATCTACGACGCGAACGGCCGCACCCTCCGCTATGCCCCGGATTCGCTGCTCATCGCCGAGCTGCCGTTCAGCGACTTCCTCCGGCTGCTCAAGCTCGAGTCGATCAGCCGCTATAATCCGGCGTTCCCGCTCGACCGCTATTTCGCGGGCGTGGGGGGACCGCCGGCGCAGCGGACGACGCCCGTGCTCGAGGTGCTCCTGCCGCTGCACGACCGCGATCCCCACACGCTCCTCGGCTTTGCCCAGTACTACATCGATGCCCGTCCGCTCGCCGGGGAGCTCGCGGCCATCGACCGGCGCATCGACCGGCAGACCGCCGCCACGCTCGGCATCGGCGGGCTGCTCATCGCGGCCGTCGTCGGTGCCGCCTATCTCGGATTGCGCCGCGCCCAGCGCACGATCGCGGAGCGCAACGAGCGCCTCATCCGCGCCAACGTCGACCTGGATCTCGCCGCCAAGGCCTCCGCCCTCGGCCAGATCACCTCGCACCTGATCCACGGCCTGCAGGGCTCGGTCGCCGGCCTGCGCGCGGCCGTGGCCGGCCGCGGCGCCGATGGCGCGGCCGCGCCCGACTGGGAATCGGCCGCCGGCTACACGGAGCGGATGCAGGCGATGATCCAGGAGACGGTCACCCTGCTCGGCGAGCAGACCGCGCCGGCGCTCTACGAGCTCAGCGGGCATGAACTGGCGGGCATCGTGCGCGGGCGCGAAGCGGCCGCCGCCGCCAGGAAGGGCGTCGCGCTGGTCGTCGTCGGCGGATTCGACCAGCGCCTCGACGGCCATCGCGGCAGCCTGCTCTGCCTGATCCTCGGCAACCTGGTGCAGAACGCGATCGACGCCACCGAGCCCGGCCGGCAGGTCCTGGTCACGTTTCGGCACACCGGCGGCGCCGTGCGCGTTACCGTCGCCGACGAGGGCCACGGCATCCCGGCCGACCTGCGCGACCATCTGTTCGAGCCGGGCCGCTCCGGCCGCCCCGGCGGCTCGGGCCTGGGCCTGGCCATCAGCCGGCTGCTCGCCCGCCAGATCGGCGGCTCGCTGGCGCTCGACGCCACCGGCCCCGCCGGCACCGCCTTCACGCTCACGCTGCCCGCGGGCCAATGAGCGGCGGGGCGATCGGGCGTTCTTCGCCCCGGGAGTGAGGCCGATCGCGTGGTGCCGGCGCGCCGGCAATCCCGGATCGGCCTGGAATCAGACGGTGAACGCGCCGGCAGTCGCCGGGTGACGGGATTCCTCGCGGCCGCGCGACCCGCCGCCGCGTCCGATCCGGCGGGCCGACCACAGGTCATAGCAGGCGTCGGCCCAGCCGGGATGTCGGGGATCCTGCGGCAGGTAGGGATTCTCCGGCGCCTCGTCGGCCCGCCCGGCAGTCAGATCGGCCGCGTAGCCCCGACGGTATTCGGGCGAGGAATAGACACGGGCGGGAATGGCTGGGGTTCGAGGCACGGCGGTGAGGCGGACAGTCCTTGCTCCGCGAAAGGCGCGGAGGGACGGCCGGGTCACCCGGCCTGTCCGCCTCCTTTGTATTCGGCGCCGCCGCCCGGGAAGATAGGGGAATGATCGCAGGACCCCGCAGGGGATTCCCCCATGCCGCGGGCGCGGACTCCAGCGGTCCCCGCGCCGCCCTGTCCGGCGGGCCGCGTCTTTTCGTCTTCAACGCGGCGCCCAATCCGGTAGAAAGGGGCATGCCCACGCTGGACGAGATCGTCGCCTGGTGCGACCGGAGGACGCGCCGCGCCGCGTTTGTCGACTATCCCGGGGCCCTCAACGGGCTCCAGGTCGCCAACGCCGGGCGCGTCACCCGCATCGGCGCCGCGGTCGATGCCGGGGCCGTCCCGTTCGCCAAGGCAGTCGCCGCCGGCGTCGATTTCCTGATCGTGCATCACGGGCTGTTCTGGGAGCCGCCGCGCCCGATCACCGGGCCGGCCTACCGAAAGCTCAGCACCCTCCTGCTCGGGGGCTGCGCGCTCTATTCCTCCCATCTGCCCCTCGACGCGCACCCGCAGATCGGCAACAACGTCCTGCTCGCGCGCGAACTCGGCCTCCGGCCCACCCGCCCGTTCCTGCCGCGCGAGGGCGCGAACATCGGCTGGATCGCCCCCAGCCGCCTGCGGCGGGCCGAACTGCGGCGGAAGCTGATCGCGCGCTATCCCCGCGTCACCGCGATCGAATGCGGCTCGGCCGCGCCGCGGGCCGTCGCCTTCTGCAGCGGCAGCGGCAACAGCGCCGTGCGCGAGCTCGCGGCCGCCGGCGTGGACACGCTTGTCACCGGAGAATTGCACGAGGAATGGTTCAGCTACGCGCAGGACCACCGGCTCAATCTCTATCTCTGCGGCCACTACGCCACCGAAGTCCACGGCGTGCGCGCCCTCGCGGCCGATCTCGCGCGGCGCTTCCGCCTGCCGTGGGAGTTCATCGCGACGGGCAACCCGCTCTGACGCTGGAATCATGCCGTCCGCAATCCCGAGGACGGTCCTGCTTCCCGGCACAAGGCCGGGCCAGCGAATTCGGCGCGCCCAGCGGTCGCGCCCTACCGAAGCCCGATGCCCGACAGAGGCTGCCGCAGGGCGGCGCGGCAAATCGGTCCTTCCCTTCCCTCCGCTTCCTCTGCTACCTCCTGTGAGACTCCCCCCGATTGTCATGAAGAAGATCGCCATCATCAACGGCCCGAACCTCGACCGGCTGGGCCGGCGCGAGCCGGCCATCTACGGGCGCGCGACGCTGCGGGATCTCGAGAAGATGCTCCGCGCCGAGGCGCGGAAACTCGGCGTGGCGCTGATCTTCTTCCAGTCGAATCACGAGGGCGCGCTCATCGACAAGCTGGGGGAGCTGGCCGACCGGCGGATCGCCGGCATCGTCATCAACCCGGGCGGCCTCGCGCACACGAGCGTCGTCCTGCGCGACGCCATCGCCGCCACAGCCGTCCCGGCGATCGAGGTCCACATCTCCGACATCCGCCGCCGCGAGAGCTTCCGCCGCCGCTCGCTCACGGCCGGCGCGTGCACGGCCATGATTTCCGGGCAGGGCCTGCCCGGCTATGTCGTGGCGCTGCGCCGGCTGGCCGCCACCTGACGCGCGGACTTCCGCGCGAGCCGGCGGCGGCCCGACGCCGCCCGTCCCCCGCCCATGGCCGAAACCCTCCCCGATTTTTCCGAGCCGCGCTGGTTCGCCTGCCACACCAAGCCGCGGTGCGAGAAGAAATTCGCCGCGCTGCTCGTCGCCGAGCGCTTCGCCCACTACCTCCCGCTCGTGCCGAGCGTGCGCCGCTACCGCGACCAGACCAAGCATTTCACCAAGCCGCTGTTTCCGGGCTACGTCTTCGCCGAGATCCCGCCGGAAACCAAGAACCGGGTCTACCAGCACGACCTGCTCGTGCGCGCCCTCTGGGTCACGGACCAGCCCGGGTTTCTCCGGCAGATCGAGAACGTGCGGACCGTGGTCGCCTCCGGTCTCGAGCTGAGCCTGCACCCGCTCCTCAAGAAGGGGACGCGCGTGAAGGTCGCGGGCGGGCCCCTCCACGGCCTGGAAGGCATCGTGGACGACCCGGCAAGCCCCCGCGGCGTCGTCATCGCCGTCGACGTCCTGCAGCAGGGCCTGCTCGTGCGCCTCCCGATGGAGAACCTGGAGATCCTGCCGTAGGCCGCCGCCCCCAGGCCCCACCGGCAAACACCCCAATTCCGCCGATTCGGGCAACTCAAACGCCTGATCGCTGTCTCTCCAGACGCCATTCCACCTTCACCCGCCTGCCCCATGACCCGCCCGCCCCGGAGGATCTGTCTCGGCCTGGCCGTCGGCCTGCTGCTTGCCGCCGGAGTTTTCGCGCAGGCCACCACCGGCGAGTCCGAACTGGCGCCGATTCAAAGCCACCAGCCCTCGCTCTTCCGCATCCCCGGCATTTTCGAGATCGATCTGCCGATGACCGAGCGCGCAGGCAGCGTGCAGCTGAGCTTTCTCCCGCGACTCCAGGATCTGATCGACCGGAGCTACCTGCGACTCCCGTTGGGCCTGCGCTGGGGTGTAAACGATCACTTCGAGCTGAACAGCGACATCGACACCTACATCCACACCGGTCTCCGGAGCGGCGAGAGCAGCTACGGCTTCAGCGAGCTGCATTTCGGCGCGAAATACGCCTGGCACAAGCTGCTCAGGCCCACGTGGGACACCAGCGTCGGCGTGAACACCACGTTCCCGGTCAGCCGCCCGCCGCTCGATCTCACCGACGGCTACAACCACTTCGCGCCGTACATCGTATTCGGCCACCGGATCCCCGGGGTGCCGGGCCTGATGGGGTTTGTCCACACGGACGTGGATCTCATCTGGAAATCGGCGACCCCCGGCCAGTTCGCCCGGAACGAGCCGCACAGCAACTCGGTCACCCTGAGCCCGGGCCTCGTCTACGATCGCTGGCCGTTTCACTACACCCTGGAGGTGGACGGCACCACCACGAGCCTGGTCGGCAGCGACCACCAGTACTTCGTGACGATCCGGCCGGGCGTCGTCTGGGACCTGCCCAGTTACCTCAAATTCCACGCGCGCGGCCGCTGGCTCGTCGGCGTCACGCTCACCGCCACCTTCGGTCCGGATGGCAACACGCTGAGCACCGGCGGCCGGTTCCGGGGTGAGATCATCCTGAGCAATCCGTTCCGCTCTTCCAAGAGCGCGGCCCCGCAGCCCGGCGACTGAGCCGCGACGCCCGGTTCCGGGCGCAGCGGCCCGCCGCGGCTTCACCACACCCGCCAGGCCCACACCGCGGCATGCAGGGTCACGCACGCCGCCAGGGCCGCGGCCACGTCGTCGGCCACGATGCCCCATCCCCCGGGGAGATCCTGAAGTCGGCGAATGCCCAGCGGCTTGGTGATGTCGAAGAGCCGGAACAGGAGAAATCCCGCAATGAACACCACCCACGGGGGCCACCGGGCCGCCAGGTCCGGCCAGTCCAGGAAGCACAGCGGCATCGCCGCAAACTCGTCCAGGATCACCTCGCCCGGATCGTGGCGCCCCAGGCGGAATTCGGCCTCGCCGCACATCGCCACCGCGAGGTAGAGCCCGGGCAGGCTGAAGACCGCCGTCCACACGGCCGAGCCCGACCAGAAGCCGAGCGGCCAGAAGAACACCGTGAAATAGAGCAGCCCGGCCGCGGAGCCCCAGGTTCCGGGCGCCTGCAGCTTCCGGCCGAGCGGCCCGAGCGTGGCGAACCCCAGGACAAGGCCGGAAGGCAGCAGGCGGGGCCAGATCGGTTGGGCCAGTCTCATGCCGCCGGCGGGTCGAACAGCACGTGCCGGTATTTCCGGAGGTAGCCGACCATCGAGGAAAGCACGAACCAGAGCGACGCGACGAGGAGCGTGAAGCCGATCCAGTGGATCACCTCCGAAAGGTCCGCCGTCGGGCCGGACCAGAGCCGCGCCAGATCGCGCGCAAACATCGGTTCGCCCAGCAGGAACCCGAGCGCCGTCATCTGGATGATTGTCTTCACCTTGCCGCCGCGCTCGGCCGCCATCACCACGCCGCGCGCCGCCGCCATCATCCGCAATCCCGAGATCATGAACTCGCGCGTGAGCATGATCAGGAACATCAGCATCACCAGCACGCCGGGCAGCCGCAGGCAACCGAGGTCGAGCACCGCCGCCATCACGCCCAGCACGAGCACCTTGTCGGCCAGCGCGTCCATGAACTTGCCGAAATCGGACACGATGTTGCGCTCCCGGGCCAGCTTGCCGTCCAGCCAGTCGGTGATCGCCGCGGCGATGAACAGCCAGAACGCGAGCGTCGCCGCCCCCGGCCACCGGCCGTACATCAGCGCCACGATCGCGAAAGTCAGCGGCAGGCGGATCAGCGTCAGCACGTTCGGCAGGTTCAGGCCGGGTCGGGTCACGGCGCAAGGTATGGACTGGTCCCGGCGCCGCAGGCAAGGACGGAGATCACTCGCGCCGCGGCGGCGGGTCGCGGTGGCGCCCGGGTTCCTCCGGCCGGCCGGCGCCCGTTCCCCGCTTGCCCCCCGACGGTCCTTCGGCCTAACTGACAGCCCCGCCGGAATGCCCGCGACCGAGAGGCAGCGCGGACGCGGCCGGCGCCGCTCACGCCATGAGACTCTGCATCTACCCGGGCACCTTCGATCCCATCACCTACGGCCACCTCGACGTGCTTGAGCGCGCGGCGCGCCTGTTCGACCAGGTGCTCGTGTCCGTCGCCCACAATCCCGAGAAAAGCCCGCTGTTCACGTCGGAGCAGCGCCTCGCGCTGATCCGGCCCAATCTCGCGCGCTTCACCAACGTGTCCGCCACGACCTTCGGCGGGCTGCTGGTCGATTTCGCCCGGGACCAGCACGCCGTCGCGATCATCCGCGGCCTGCGAGCCCTGTCCGATTTCGAGTCCGAGTTCAACATGGCGCTCATGAACCGCCACCTGCGGCCGGACATCGAGACGATCTATGTGATGCCCAACGAGGACTACAGCTACACCAGCTCCCACCTGGTCAAACAGGTCAGCAAATACGGCGGCGACGTCTCGAAGTTCGTCCCGGCCAACGTCGTGGCAGCCCTGCGCACGGCGTACAAATTGCCTTGAGCCGCGACTGCATTCGCCCCGGACCGACCGGCCGGATCCGTTACCTTGAGGCCTGCCGCACGTCTTAATCACGGTTGATACGGGCTTTCCACCGGCCCGCCCCAGCATCCACCTTCAATTCGTCCAGCTCACCACCATGGCCACCCCATCCCGCGCGCGCCTCTGGAAACCGCTCGCAGCCGTCATCGCCGCCGTCCTCATCGTCGCCGCCGCCGGTTTCTATTGGAAGAGCCGCGCTTCCCGCGTCCTCCAGTACGCCACCGTCGTGGTCGGGCGGGGCGATGTCGTGCAGGCCGTCACGGCCACAGGCGACATCGAGCCGGTCCTGAGCGTGAACGTCAGCAGCCAGATCTCCGGCACGATCTCCAAGCTCTACGTCGACTGGAACTCGCCGGTCAAGGAAGGCCAGCTCATGGCCCAGATCGACCCCGCCACGTACCAAGCCAACGTCCAACAGGCCGAGGGCCAGCTCGCCAACGCCGACGCCAACCTCCGCCTGACCCAGGTCAACACCGACCGCACGCGGGAGCTTTTCCAAAAAAGCCTCATGACCCAGGCCGACCTCGATCAGGCCCAGGCGCAGCTGCTCCAGGCCGAGGCCCAGGTGAAGATCCAGAAC
>CAZKDK010000037.1:0-17748 GCA_964551145.1 uncultured Opitutaceae bacterium
GGCCTGAAAGTCGTTCTTGTGCACCGTGCAGCGATGGCCCAGGGGGCCCAGCACGGGCGAATTGCCGAGACGGTAGCGCGAGTGCGGCGCGCCGATGCAGAGCACGTAGCGGAACCGGTCGAGGGTCACCTGCTGCTTGACCGTGTAGGCGAACTCGCAGCTCACCTTGGAGCCGGTGAACGCCCACTGCACCTTCGCGCTGCCGAGGCCGCGCACGATTTCCTCGTTGGTGTTGATCAGCTCGGGCTGCTCGTAGCGGAAATAGAAGCTGTTGCGCAGGCCGAGGCCCGTCACGCTGCGCAGCCCGTAGAAGGCCGGGATCGTGACCTGCTCGCCGAACGTGAGCTCGGGCAGCATCACGGGGAGGTAGTGGTTGTTCGGCCAGTCGAAGATGCCGGGGCAATGGGGGAACGGCAGCGAGTCCGACACCAGCGAACTGCCGGAACTGAGCAGCGGGAGCTGCACCTGCAGCCCGGTCTCCGCATCGCGGTAGAGGAACAGGCCCTGCTCCTTGCGGTTGCCCTTGTCGTAGATGACGAAGCGCCCGCTCGTGCGCGGCGCCTCCACCCGCGGCTGCCCCTCGGGCATCTGCACGGTCTTGGCGAGGCGCGCCCACTGGCACAGGTAGCGCGCGCCGTCGAAGTTCGCCATGCGCGTCGTGTGGTGGCTGTAGGCCGTGCGTTCCTCGTCGCGGACGACCAGATACCCGTGCTCCTGGTCGAGATAGGTCTGGTAGAAGAAATAGAAGAGGCGGCGCAGGATGTCGAAATAGCGGCTCTTCTGTTCGTCGCCGATCCACCCGTCGCGCAGTCCCTGCAGCAGGATGCTGATGCAGTGCATCTGGCCGTAGGCGCCCGCGGCCCGGCCGTAGGCCCAGCCGAGCCCGTCGGCGCGCACGAGGTCGGGCAGCATCCGGATGTATTTTTCGGCGTAGGTGCGCAGGGTGGGGAGCTTGCGCTCGCGCACGCCGGGATTCGAGTGGAGCTGCAGCGCCGAGCGGATGAAAACGAAGGTCATCACGCCGTAGAGGTTGAAATTGCCGCCGAAGCCCTTCGCGGCGTCGTCGAAGAACCCGGTCGAGCTCGTCTGGTTGATGCGGTCCACCATCCGTTCGATCAGCCGGCTGGTCTCGTCCTTCTTGGAGAGCCCGAAGCTGAACCGGCACACGGCCTTGGCGATGTTGAACGCCTGCCAGTGGTTGTCGTAGTCGCTGCGATGGAGCAGCATCTTGTCGAGGCGCAGCCGGGTCTCGTCGACCAGCCGCTCCCAGACCGGGTTGCGCTCCTTGGACGGCCCGAAGCAGAGCAGGCCGAGGGCGGCGTAGGCGAGGCCGTTCTCCGACGGCGGTTCGGTGAACACCTGCGCCGTCACGCAGCGCGCCACCAGGTCGATGAGATCGTGATCCTTGAGAACGGTCTCGCCGGTCGCGCGATAGAACTCGCCCAGCGCGAAGGCGACGTGACCGGGTTCGTCCGAGCGGGGCTGTTCGCCAGTAACGGGGGTGACGGTGCCGTCAGGATTGATCGAGTCGAGGTTCTGACCCAGCATGGAGCGGGCCATGTCGAGACATTGCTCGGAGAAGCTGTGCATGCGGGCAGGTTCGGTAGGACTCACGGACGGGGTTCCCGGGCGCACCCGTGCGCAAAGGGAAGGGGTAAGTTTCTTCCGGTTTTCACCGATGGCGCAAGCGGGAAATTGGCTGGACAGCGCCCGTAAGCCGTTGGCACACGCTGCGCGCACCCCGTCGCGGCGTCGGCCGGGCAGCCTGGCCGCCTCCGGCCGGGCCGGGTTCTTCCGCGCCGGGATCAGGCCGCAGCCGCCTCAAACCCGCGGCGGCGGCGCGTCCTGCAGCAGGGCGTCCCGGGCGGCGCCAACCGCCGCCCGGAGTGCGGCCACGCGCTCGGCCAGCGGCCGGCCGGAGGGAGTTTCCAGGGTGTAGCTGAGGCGGGTGTGGTGGGCGTGCAGATAGATGGCCTCGGGCCACCGGTCGCGCCGCGCCGGGTCGCCGTCGGGGCGGATGATGCCGCCGCGCGCGGGGCGGCCGTCGATCACGCCGGCCTCATCGATCGGGCAGATCGGGCGCACCGCCGCCACCGTCGGCTCCGCCAAGCCGGGGCGCCGATCGGGATTGAGCTCGTAGAGGTAGAACCCGCGGGCCTCCCAATCCTCATGCAGACAGAGCGTCAGGTCGAACGGCGGCTGCCGCTCCAGCCAGGCGACATGGGACCGCACCTCGCCGCTCGCCCGCGAGCGATAGTCGCGATTCAGGTCCAGGCCCTCCGGGTTCTCCCGCGTACCGCGGGCCAGCCCTCCCGGGTTGAGGACGGGACAGAGGAACCAGCTGCAGGCGTCGTCGAAGAACCCCGCCCCGAGCAGCTCCAGGAGGGCCTGCGGCGGCGCCGGCTCGTCGCCGTGGATCCCGGCGGACAGGTAGACGCGCGGCCGGCCGTGCGCCGCCGGCCGGGTGAGGGCCAGCAAAGGCACCCCGGCGACGTCACCAAAGGTCTCGGCGCGGCAGCCCGCGGCGCGGCCGGCCGCGACCAGTCGGGCGACCAGGGCCGCCACCGCGGCCGGAGAGGAATCTTTGACAGCGTCGGGGGGATTCACTGGATTGTCAGCCTGGTTCGGGCCTCCGGGCCCGGTCCAATCTGCCATCCCCGATTCCATGCCGCAAGTACGCGTCCGTTTCGCCCCCAGCCCGACCGGGTTCTTCCACATCGGCAGCGCCCGCACCGCGCTCTTCAACTGGCTCTACGCCCGCCACACGGGCGGGGTGTTCGTCCTGCGCATCGAGGACACGGACCAGGCGCGCAATTCGGAGGCGTTCCTCAACGTCATCTATGACAGCCTGGCCTGGCTCGGCCTGAACTGGGACGAGGGACCGCGCGCGGGCGGGAGCTTCGGGCCGTACCGGCAGAGCGAGCGCGCCGCCGTCTACCGCGACCACCTGGAGCGGCTGAAGGCCGCGGGTCGCACCTACGAGAAGGACGGGGCCGTCTATTTCCGGATCTCCGGCCAGCCGCAGGTCATCGAGGACGCGATCCGCGGCCGCGTCGAGCGCACCGAGGAGAAGGACTTCGTCATCGTGCGCTCCGACGGCAATCCCGTCTTCCACTTCGTGAACGTCGTCGACGACATCACCATGCGCATCACGCATGTCATCCGCGGCGAGGACCACCTTTCCAACACGAGCAAGCACACCGAGCTCTTCCAGGCGTTTGGCGTGCCGCTGCCGGTCTACGCGCACATTCCGCTCATCCTGAAGCAGAGCGGCCCGGGCAAGATGTCGAAGCGCGACCAGGGCGCGCTCATCGAGGAGTACCAGCGGCGCGGCTTCCTGCCCGAAGCGGTGGTCAATTTCCTCTGCCTGCTCGGCTGGAATCCCAAGGACAACCAGGAGAAGATGCCGATCGACGAGGTCATCCGGCGGTTCGACCTGCCGGGCGTGAACCAGAGCAACGCGCGCTTCGACGAGAAGAAGCTTGCGCACATGAACATGGCCTACCTCCTCGAGCTGCCGGCCGACCGGTTCGTGGCGCTCGCCGGGGAGTATTTCCAGCGGCAGAACCTCACGGCGCCTCTGGCCGACGCCGCCTATTTCCGCGAAGTCATGCTGCTCGCGCAGCCGAAGATCAGGTCCATCGAGGAACTCCCAGCCTACACCGGCTATTTCTTCAGCGACGATTTCGCGATCGACCCGAAGGTGCGGGAGAAGGTCATGGCCAAGGGCGACCCAAAGGCGCGTCTGCGGGAACTGGCCGACGCTCTGGCAGCGACCGAGTTCTCATCGGATGCGGCGATCGAGGCGGCGATCAAGGACGTCGCGGCGAAGAACGGGCTCGGCTTCAGCGACTACCAGGCGCCGGCGCGCCTTGCCAATTCGGGCTCCAATGTCGGACCGAACCTGACTGGGATGCTGCTTGTGCTAGGCCCCAAGCGCGTTCTCGGCCGCATCGAGAAGTTTCTGGCGGGGTAGCCGGCATCATCCGGAGACGCGTTGCCCGTGTCTGAAGATCTCCGGAAATGGAGGGTGAGCCTCCCGGCGAACCGCATCCACAATCCGGGAGACCGGCTCGGCGGGAGCCTCGCCCTCCAGTTCGGGGAAAGTGCGGCCCGCCCTACAGCACCGCCTGAATCGACTTCAGCAGGGCGGCGTGGTCCTCGACGGCCGGGAATTGCGGGAACTGGCTTACCACGCCCGGGGGGGCGCGAAAAAGAAGGCCGTGGTCCGCCTCCATCAGCATCGACGTGTCGTTGAAGGAATCGCCCGCGGCGATGACCCGGTAGTGGATGGACTGGAGCGCCCGCACGGCCTCTCGCTTCTGGTCGGGGATGCGCAGCTGGTAACCGGTGATGCGATCGTTCTCCACCACCAGGCGGTGGCAGAGCAGCACGGGCTGCCCGAGCTGGCGCAGCAGTGGCTGGGCGAACTGCTCGAAGGTGTCGGACAGGATGATGACCTGGACTTGGGCCCGCAGCGTGTCGAGGAACTCGACGGCTCCCGGGAGCGGCGCGAGCCCGGCGATTACGCCCTGGATCCGCGAGAGGGTGATGCCGTGGCGGTCGAGGATCGCGAGGCGGCCGCGCATCAGCTTGTCGTAGTCCGGTTCGTCGCGGGTGGTGCGGCGCAATTCGGGCAGGCCCGTGCGCTCGGCGACGGCGATCCAGATCTCCGGGGTCAGGACGCCCTCCATGTCGAGGGTGACGATGCTTTGTTTCACTGGGGGCGGAGTGAACCAGAAGTTTTCACCTGCTGGCAAGCCGCGATGGTGCTGGCCGGGGACAAACAGGCGCCCGCGTTCGAACCGGCCCTCGAGGGGCCGTCATTTGACTATCGGGAAAACACCGCGAAATTACTTATCCCTTGGCGCGGAGGCCCGGCGAGGATCGGGGACGCGCGATGGGGCACGAACGCCTGCCAACCCCAAAACCCTGCCATGGACGTCGCCACCCTCACCCTGACCCAGATCAAGGACAACACGGCCAATCCCGCTCCGCTCGGCCTGCTGGCCTTTGGCATGACTACCGTCCTGCTCAATCTCCACAACGCCGGCTACTACGAGCTGAACAGCATGATCCTCGCGATGGGAATCTGCTACGGCGGCATCGCCCAGGTGATCGCCGGCATTATGGAGTGGAAAAAGAACAACACCTTCGGCACGACGGCCTTCACCTCCTACGGCCTGTTCTGGTTGTCGCTGGTGGTGCTGGTGCTGCTGCCGAAGGCGATTCCGGCGGTGACGCCGACCAGTGCCGGCGGACTGGGCGCCTATCTGATCGTGTGGGGCGTCTTCACGGGCGTCATGTTCTTCGGCACGCTGCGGCTCAACCGGGCCATCCAGTTCGTCTTCGCTTCGCTGACCATCCTGTTCGGTCTGCTCGCGGTCGGCGAGCTGACCGAAATGGCCGGCCTGACCCGTCTGGCCGGATACGAAGGCATCGTCTGCGGCCTCTCCGCGATGTACGCCGGTTTGGCCCAGGTGCTGAACGAGCAGTTCGGCGCAGTGGTTCTTCCCTTGGGCGCGGTCCGGCCCTAGGCGTGCCCGGCCGGGGAGCGAGCAGTCCGCCTCACAGGTATTTCTTCAGCAACGGGGCCAGCCGGGCGCGCGTCCGGGGGGGCCAGAGCTTTCGGTCGGTCATGATGGCGTGCGCCAGCGCCGCATGGCAGGGCCAGTCCGGCACGGCGGGAATCCGGGGAACGGCCCGCGCGATGATCTTCTGCGCCGTGGCCGCGTTGCGGCGGAGGCAGTCGACGACCATCTCGGTCGTCACCGGATCGCCGTCCGCCTTCCAGCTGTCGTAATCCGTGATCATGGCCAGCGCGGCGTAGGCGATCTCGGCCTCGCGGGCGCACTTGGCCTCGCCGAGGTTGGTCATGCCCACCACGTCATAGCCCGCCTGGTGGTTCGCGAGTGACTCGGACCGGGTGCTGAAGGCGGGCCCCTCCATGCACACGTAGGTGCCGCCGTCGTGCGCGCGGGCCCCGACGGCGCGGGCGGACGCCAGGAGCAGCCGGCGCAGCTCCTCGCAGATGGGGTCGGCAAACGCGACATGCGCCACGATGCCGCCCCCGAAGAATGTGTGCTCGGCCGCCCGCTTCGTCCGGTCGAGAAACTGGTCGATCATCACGACGTCGCCCGGACGGTAGCGGGCCTGCAGCGAGCCGACGGCGCTGACGCTGATGACCCAGGCGACGCCGAGCTTCTTCATCGCCCAGAGATTGGCCCGGTGGTTGAGTTCGCTGGGCAGGATGCGGTGGCCGCGGCCGTGCCGGGGAAGGAAGACCACGTCGCGTCCGGCCAGCGTCCCCGTCAACAGGGCGTCGGAGGGTGGCCCGAAGGGGGTCCGCACGCTGATCCAGCGCTGACCCGCGAAACCCTCTATCTGATAGAGGCCCGTGCCTCCGATGATGCCGATTCGGTGTCGATTCATGGCTCCGGCGTATTCGTAGCGGCCCGCCTTCCGCCTGTAAAACCCCGTTTTCGGTACGGGCCGGCGCGGGGCGGCCTCAGCGGACGGGGTGCTCGCGCCCCATCGGGCCGGCGTCGCCCACGGCGCGATAGAACGCATCGAGGCTGGCGAGCGAGGAATCGGGCGGCAGGTCGCAGCCGGACGAGATGACGAAGTTGCGGTGCGCCGCCGTCGCCGCCAGAAGCTCGGTGGTGCGCGCGGCGACCTCCTCCGGCGCCAGCTGGCAAAAGACCCCTGCAGGCTCGAGATTGCCGCAAAGCACGACCGTCGGCGGGACCCGGCCCAGCGCGGCCGGCAGATCCATCGGGGCGCCGAAATGAAAGGCGGTCAGCCCGGTGGCGAGCACCGACGGCAGATGCACGACCTTGGCGGCGCAGTTATGCAGGATGAGCGCGAAGCGGGCGGAGTCGACGGCGGCCGCGATCTGGACGATGTAATTCGAGGAGTACGCGGTCATGCTGCGCGGCGAGAGCAGGCCTGCCGCCGGCTCCGCCATGATCAGACCGTCGGCGCCGGCGTCGCTGAACGCCTTGACATAGGCGGCGAGGAAACGCGCGCTCCTCTCCACCACGGCGTGCATGAGCGCCGGCTCGAGGACGGTCAGCTCCATCGCCTCCTTGACGCCGACGATCCGGGCGGCGAGCGAAAACGGCCCGATGCAGCCCCCAAGCACGAGCGGATGGTCCGGCAGCCGGCGGAGGAGGCGAACCGCCTCGAGATAGACCGCGGTGCGCCCGTCCCCCGGGTGCGGCACCGCCAGCCGGCCGGCCTCGGCCTGGGTCGTGACCAGCCGCCCGGGAATCGACGGCACCTCGTGGTCGGACAGATGGACGGCGCAGCCGAAGGCGTCGGCCTCGACGCTCAGGTCCATCGCCGAAAGCACGGCCGGCGTCCGGTAGCGCTGATGGAGCGCCGCCTGGATGTCGAACTGGGCGTGCGGATTCGTCACCACGTCGCGCACGGTCGCGCCGGTCAGGGCCATGCCCGGGTAGGTTGCGATCGGCATCGCCTGGCGCTGGGCCGAATCCAGGGCCAGCCGGTTGAAGGCATTTGGGTTCATGCGCGCGCGGCGGGGGGAGTGTCCTGCGGTGGCATCCGGCGCCGCGCCTGTAAACCGATGCCGGTGTCTAACAATAGACGGAGCCTGCCGCGGGCCGGGGATTCGGCGCGATCCGGCCGGCCTATTTCGGTCCCGGCGCCTTTGTCCAAAGATCCCGCAGCGTGATCGTGCGGTTGAAGACCGGGCGCCCGGGCTGCGAGTCGACGGCATCGGCCGCGAAGTAGCCGAGGCGTTCGAACTGGAACGTCTGTCCGGGCGCGGCCTCCGCCAGCGCCGGTTCCAGCCGGGCCGTCACGGACTCGAGCGAGTGCGGATTGACGTGCCGTTTGAAGTCCCCGTCCGCATCGGGTTCCGGCACCGTGAAGAGGCGGTCGTAGAGGCGGACCTCGGCGGCGATGCTGCGCGGGGCGCTGACCCAGTGGATGGTGCCCTTGACCTTGCGGCCGGCGGTCGGGCCGCCGGTGCGCGAATCGAGGTCGGCCGTGCAGCGCAGCTCGGCGACGCGGCCGGCGGCATCCCGGACCACCTCGTCGCAGCGGATGATGCAGGCGTACTTGAGGCGCACCTCGCCGCCGGGCCGCAGCCGGAAATATTTCGGCGGCGGCGTTTCCATGAAATCGTCGCCCTCGATGAACAGCTCCCGCGTGAGCGCGAGCGCCCGGGTGCCGGCGGCCGGGTCCTCCGGATTGTTGACCGCGTCGCACGGCACCACCTGGTCGGCGGCGAGGTTGGTCAGCACGACCTTTACCGGCCGGAGCACGGCGAGGCGGCGCAGCGCCGACGCGTTCAGCTCGTCGCGGATTGCGTGCTCGAACAGCGCGATGTCGGTCTGGCTCTTGAACTTGGTGACACCCACGCCGATCGCGAAGCGGCGCAGCGCGGCCGCCGGCACGCCGCGCCGGCGGATCCCGCTGATCGTGGGCATGCGCGGATCGTCCCAGCCGGTGACCACGTGCTCGTTCACGAGCTGGATCAGCTTGCGCTTGGAGACGATCATGTAACTGGGGATCAGCTTGGCGAATTCGTACTGGTGGGGCAGGGGGCGCGGCAGGTCGAGGCTCTCCAGGATCCAGTCGTAGAGCGGGCGGTGCACCTCGAACTCGAGCGTGCAGATGCTGTGGGTGACGCCCTCGAGGTAATCGCTCAGGCAGTGCGCATAATCGTACAGCGGATAGACGCACCAGCGGTCGCCGGTGTGGTGGTGTTCCGCGTGGCGGATGCGGTAGAGCACGGGATCGCGCAGCCAGATGTTCGGCGACGCCATGTCGATCCGGGCGCGGAGCGTGCGGGCGCCGTCGGGAAACTCGCCGGCCTTCATGCGCTCGAACAGGGCGAGGCTCTCCGCGGCCGGGCGGCCGCGGAACGGGCTGTCCTTGCCGGGTTGGTCGGGCGCCCCGCGGTAGCGTTCCATGTCCTCCGCGCTGAGATCGCAGACATAGGCCCGGCCCTTCTTGATGAGGGCGACGGCGTAGGCGTAGAGCTGGTCGAAATAGTCGCTCGCGTAGAACGGCTCGGTTGGGATTTCCGCTCCTGGATCTCCGGTTCTCGATGACGCCACGACCGCCGGAAGCTGGAAATCGGGCCGGCCGTCGATCATCTGCTCCCGCGGCGTGGCGCCGCGCGCCTTCAGCCCGAGGCAATGGTCCGCCCAGCCGTCGATGAGCCAGCGCACGTCCGCGGTGATCGACTCGACATACTCGGTGTCCTCCTTGGCCGGGTTGGTGTCATCCATGCGCAGGTTGCACTGGCCGTTGTTCTCGCGGGCGATCCCGAAGTTGAGGCAGATCGACTTGGCGTGGCCGATGTGCAGATAGCCGTTGGGCTCCGGCGGGAAGCGGGTCACGATCCGCGGATAGCGCTTCTCGGCGACGTGTTGCGCGACGATGTCGCGGATGAAATCGCCGGGAGCCGGGGCCGGTGGGGAAATGTCGGCAGTCATGGATAAACCGTCGAATCTGCGGAAACGCCCGCCGGGAGGCAACGATGCAATTGGCGTCCGAGGCCTGGAATTTCCGGCGCCATCGCCGGCCCGACGGGCGCGGGGGCCCGTTTCCGCCCGCGGCAGGCCGATGGCCGGACCCGAATGGGCGTTCGGAGCGCGCGGCTCAGCCTGCGCCGGTCCCGTCCAGGCCGGTGATGATGCGGGCGCCGCGCTGGTAGGTCCAGTAGGAGTAGACCCACTGGAGGAAGACCGAGAGCTTGTTGCGGAATCCGATCAGGAAGATGAGGTGGACGCCGAGCCAGGCGATCCAGGCCGGCCAGCCGCTGAATTCCAGCCGGCCCATGTGCGCGACCGCGGCCGACCGCCCGATGGTGGCCATCGATCCCTTGTCCCAATAGGCGAAGGCCGGCCGTGCCGCCGGGGAACCGCCGGCGCGGATATCCGCCGCGATGACCCGGGCCGCGTGCCGGCCCATCTGCATCGCCGCCGGAGCGATGCCCGGCACCACCGTGCCGTTGCGGTCGACGAGCGTGACGATATCGCCCAGCGCGAACACTTCCGGATGCCCCGGCAGGCTCAGGTCGGGGGCCACCTGGAGCCGGCCGGCCCGGTCCGTCTCGACGCCGAGGGTGCGGGTCAGCGGCAGGGCGGCGACGCCGGCGGCCCAGATGATGTTCGCCGCCCGCACGGTGCCGGAAGGCAGCTCGACCTCGCCCTCGCGGATGGCGCGCACCAGCGAACCGTTGCGCACCTCGACGCCAAGTCGCTCGAGCTGGCGCCGGGCGCTGGCCGAAAGCCTTTCCGAGTACGTCGGCAGCACGCGCGGACCTCCCTCGACCAGGATGACCCGCGCCCGGGTGGGGTCGATGTGATCGAAGTCGCGCCGCAGCACGGTCCGGGCGAGTTCCGCGAACGTGCCGGCGAGCTCCACCCCCGTCGGTCCGCCGCCCACGATCACGATGGTCATGAGCGCATCGCGCCGCGCCGGATCGGACTCGGTCTCGGCCCGCTCGAACGCCAGCAGCACCTGGCGCCGGATGCGCAGGGCGTCGTCGATCGTCTTCAGCCCCGGCGCGAAATGCGCCCACTCGGGATGGCCGAAATAGCTCGTTTGCCCGCCGAACGCGAGGACGAGGTAGTCATAGCCCAGTTCGCCCCGGTCCAGCGTCACCTTCCGTGCGGCGAGGTCGATGGCCCGGGCCTCCGCCAGCAGCACGCTGAGATCCGGCGTGTCGCGCAGGATGGAACGGATCGGCTGCGCGATGTCGGGTCCGGCCAGTCCGGCCGCGGCCACCTGGTAGAGCAGGGGCTGGAACAGGTGGTGGTTCTGGCGATCGACCACGGTCAGGCGCGCGAGCTGCCGCGGGAACCACCGGGCGAACGTGAGCCCGCCGAAGCCCGCGCCGAGGATGACCACGTGCGGGCGGACACGATCCCCTGAGGCGTTCATGGCGCGGGAATGTCCCGCACCCGCCGGGCCCCCGCAACCGGGGCGGGCGGAATCGAGGGATCCTTATCGTAGGGCGAGCGGAGGCTAATGCAGTCTCATGTCCGCCCCGCCTCAACCCTTTGCGACGCCCGCTGCCGATCATTCTCGTTCTCGACCGGCCGTCGCAGGGCACGAGAGCGAGAATGGATACGAAAACGACGACCTGAACGCGGCCCTGCGGAAGCCGGGCTCAGTCCACGTCGACCGCCTTGCCGCCCTCCCGCTTGTCGTAGCTGCGAAAGGCGAACATCGTCTCGCTGTCGACGATGCCGTCGATCTTCAGCAACTGGTCGGTGATGAGGCTTTCGATCAGGTCGACCGAGTCGCATTTGACGATGACCAGGAGGTCGAAGCGGCCCGAGACCGAGTAGACGTCGGACACGCCGGGGATGTCGAGGATCGCCTCCGCGGTTCCCGTGACTTTTCGATGATCGATCTTCAGGAGGATGATGGCGGTAGGCATGGGTTTTTCCGTTGGCAGAATGGAGGACACCCGTCCGTCGAGCCGGCTAGGCGCTGATCTCGACCGAGGGCGCATTCCGGTGCACCACCGCGCGCTCGCGCACCCGGCGGTACATGGCGTCGAACGACAGGCCGGCGGCGGCGCGGAGATCCTCGGTACCGGAGCCGTGCTCCACGAACCGGTCGGGCCAGCCGATGCGCTCGACGGCCGCGGAACAGTCGCTCTCGTGCAGGACCTCGAGCACGGCGCTGCCAAAGCCGCCGGCGAGGACGTGATCCTCCATGGTCACCAGCAGGGGGATGCGCGCGGCCTGGCTGAGCAGGCGGGTGCGGTCCAGCGGCTTGACGAACCGGGCGTTGACGACGCCGCAGGAGATGCCCTCCTCGGCCGCCAGCTTCTGGGCGATCCGGAGCGCGTCGGGCACCATCGGCCCGAGGGCCCAGATCATGGCCTGGGAACCGGGCCGGAGCAGCTCCGACTGGCCGAGGGGAATGCGGACGGGCACGGCCTTGACGGGCACGCCGCGAGCGGCGCCCCGCGGGTACCGGATGAACGCGGGCCCGTCGAGCTGGAGGCTCGTGTGCAGCAGGTCGACGAGCTCGTCCTCGTCCTTCGGCTGCATGACCACGGCGTTGGGCACGCAGCGGGCGTATGCGAGGTCGAAGAGGCCGTGATGGGTCGGCCCGTCGGCGGGCGAAAGGCCGGCGCGGTCGAGGCAGAAGACGACGGGCAGGTTCTGCAGGCAGACGTCGTGGATGATCGGGTCGTAGGCGCGCTGCAGGAAGGTCGAGTAGATCGCGCAGACCGGCCGGAGGCCCTTGGTGGCGAGGCCCGCGGCGAAGAGCACCGCGTGCTCCTCGGCGATGCCGACGTCGAAGAACTGCTGCGGGCACTCGGCGGCGAGGTGGCTCAGGCCCGTGCCGCTGGGCATGGCCGCGGTGATGCCCACGATGCGCGGATCGGCCTTCGCGAAGCGCGCCAGGGCCTGGCCGAAGACCTCCTGGTAGGTCGGCGGCGTTCCGGGCGCGGGAGCCCGGCTCTCGCCGGTCACGGGATCGAACGAACCGAGGCCGTGGAATTTCTCCGGCGCCTTCTGGGCCGCCTCCAGCCCCAGGCCCTTCTTGGTGAGGACGTGGAGCAGGATGGGGCTGTCGCTCTGCTTGGCGAAATCGAGGTTCTTGATCAGTTCGGGGATGTCGTGGCCGTCGATCGGGCCGAGGTAGCGGAGGCCGTATTTCTCGAACAGGCTGGATTCGACGAAGAAGTCCTTGGTCTCGCGCTTCCATTTGAGCCAGAGCCGGTGCATCTCCGGGCCGTGCGGCAGGCCGGTGAAGAACCGCTCGAGGTCATGATGGATCTTGTTGTAGGTGCGGTTGGTGCTGAGCCGGTTGAGGTATTTGGCCATGGCCCCGACGTTCCGGGCGATGGACCACTCGTTGTCGTTGAGGATGACGATCAGGCGCTTGGTGCAGGCGACGACGTTGTTGAGTGCCTCCATCGTGATGCCGCAGGTGAAGGCCGCGTCGCCGCAGATGGCGACGACATGCTCGTGGGAGCCGTGGAGGTCGCGGGCGGTGGCCATGCCCAGCGCGGCGGACAGGGCGGTGCCGGCGTGCCCCGCGCCGTAGCAGTCGTGCGGGCTCTCCGGCCGGTAGAGGAAGCCGCTGGGGCCGTCGGTCTGGCGCAGCCGGCGAAACACCGCGCCGCCGCGGCCGGTGAGCAGCTTGTGGGCATAGCCCTGGTGGGCGACGTCAAAGACGAGCTGGTCCTCCGGCGTGTTGAACACCCGGTGCAGCGCGATGGTGAGCTCGACCACCCCCAGGTTCGGTGCCACGTGCCCGCCATTGGTCGAGGTTACCGCGATGATCTCCTCGCGCAGTTCCTCGGCGAGGCGCGGCAGCTGGTCGGCGGCGAGGGCCTTGACGTCGGCCGGGCCGCGGATCTGATCCAGCAACCGGGGCCGGGGAGACGGGTCCGCGGGTTGGGCGGGGGTGGAGGGATTCATCCTGGAGGTCGCGGCGGCGGTCCCGGGGCCCTCAGTTGCCCCGCTCGGCATCGAACGGCACGAGGACGCTGCCGTCCTTCTGTTTCTTCAGCTGTTCGATCTTCATTTCGGCGTCCTTGAGCCGGACCTCGCACACGCGGAGCAACTTGCTGCCCTCCTCGAACTTGTCGAGCAGCTCGGCCAGCGGCACCTGGCCGGATTCCATCGACTCGACGATGGCCTCGAGCTTCGTCAGCGCCGCCTCGAAGGTTAGCTTGGCGTGTTTGGCGTCGGCATCCACGCTGCGATACGATGCCCGCGGCGTTCGGGATTTCAATCCCTGTTTGCCGTCGCGACGGCGAAGGCGCCGGCGGCCCCAGGGAACGCCCCGCGGCGGCCCCGCGCTTTTGGCTTCGCTCCCGGCGCGAAAGCCGCTGGAGTGGCGGCATGGTGGTGACCTTGGTGGCCGGGTTGATCGGTCTGCGGCTCGTGGCGCAGCTCGTGCTCAATGCCTTGAATGCGTCCGAGGTTCGCCGGCACGCCGCGGGGCCCCCGCCGGCGGTCGCGGCGATCATGGACGCCGCGACCTATCAGCGGGCGGTGGGCTACTCCCTCGCCAAGCTCGCGTTCGACTCGATCGAGGAGACGGCCGACGCGGCGGTCCTGGCGGCGGTCATCTTCAGCGGCATCCTGCCCCGGCTCTACGCGCCGTTCCGCGGCCTCGCGCCGGAGGGCGCCTGGAACGGCGCGCTCTACCTCCTGGCCGTGGGACTCCTGCTGGGCCTGGTCTCGCTGCCGTTCGACTGGTGGGGCCAGTTCCGCCTGGAGGAACGCTTCGGCTTCAACCAGGGCACCGTCCGGCTCTGGGTGGCCGACAAGCTCAAGGGCCTGTTGCTCATCGCGGGCCTCGGGTTCCCGCTGCTGTGGGCGCTGCTCGGCCTCGTGCGCTGGACCGGCGACCGCTGGTGGCTGTGGGGCTTCGCGCTGCTGTTCGGCTTCCAGCTGCTGCTGATGGTGGCCTACCCGCGGCTGATCCTGCCCCTGTTCAACCGGCTCACGCCGCTGCCCGAGGGCGGGCTGCGCGAGCGCCTGCTCGCGCTGGCCGACCGGACCGGCTTTTGCGCCCGGACGATCCAGGTGATGGACGGCAGCCGGCGCTCGGCGCACTCGAACGCGTTCTTCATCGGCTTCGGGCGTTTCCGTCGCATCGTGCTCTACGACACGCTCGTGAGCCAGCTGGCCCCGGCGGAGCTCGAGGCCGTGCTGGCCCACGAGATCGGTCACTACAAGCGCGGCCACATCCCGAAGATGCTGGCGGTCTCGGCCCTCCTCCAGGCGGGCGGGTTCGCCCTCGTGGCCTGGCTGGCGCGCAGCGCCTGGTTCAACGCGGCGTTCGGCTTCCCGCCCGGCGAGCTGGCGCCGGCCTTCCTGCTCTTCGGGCTGCTCAGCGGTCTGGTCACCTTCTGGTTCCTGCCGGTGTTCAACCTCGTGTCACGACGCCATGAATACGAGGCGGACGCCTTCGCCCGGGACGCGGTCCGCGGGCCCGGCCCGATGGTGGACGCCCTGCGCAAGCTGGCCCGGAAGAACCTGTCCAACCTGACGCCGCACCCGGTCTACAGCGGCTTCCACTATTCGCATCCCACGCCGGTGGAGCGCGAGCGGGCGCTGACGGCGTGACCGTGCGTCGGGGGGAGCAGCCGTGCGAACGCGCATGCGGAGATGGATCCTGGCGGGCCTCGCGGTGGCGGGCGGCGCGGCCGCCGGGGCGCGCGCGGACACGCTCACGGTCGCGACCTACAACGTCGAGAACTACGTCGCGGCCGGCCGGCGGGTCGACGGGATCTACCGTCCGGCCTATCCCAAGCCCGAGGCGGCCAAGCAGGCGCTGCGCGCGGTCATCCGCGGCCTCGACGCCGACCTGGTGGCGCTGCAGGAAATGGGCCCGGCCGGCTACCTGGAGGAGCTGCAGCGCGACCTGCGCGCCGAGGGCGCCGACTATCCGTACACGGCGCTGGCCGAGGCCGGCGATCCGGAGCGGCACCTGGCCGTCCTCTCGCGCCGTCCCTTCCGGCGCGTGCGCACGGAGACGGGCCTCGAGTTTCCCTACCGGGGAGGCCGGGAGCGCGTGAAGCGGGGCTTGCTCGAGGTGGCGGTGGCGGCGGGCGGGGGCGAGATCACCGTTTTCGTGGTGCACCTGCGCAGCCGTTTCACCGAGCGGGTGGACGATCCCGCGTCGGCCGCCTGCCGCGCGGGCGAGGCCGGCGCGATCCGCGACCAGGTGCTCCGGCGCTTCCCGGATCCGGCGGTCGCGCGCTTCATGATCCTCGGCGACTGCAACGACACCCCGGGCGCGCGGCCGCTGCGGCTGCTGACCCGGCGCGGCCGCGTCGTGATCAGCGGCCTCCTGCCCGCGGCGGATCCCCGCGGCGAGACCTGGACCCATGTCTATCGCAAGGAGGAGACCTACACGCGCGTGGACCACATCCTGGTCTCGCCCGGCCTGCAGACCGCGGTCGCGGGCGGGCGCGCCCGGATCTACGACGATCCCGCCGTGTCCGCGGCGAGCGACCACCGCCCGGTGGTGGTGCGGCTGGAGTTCGGCCCGGATCCCGGCGCCGCGGGCGGCGGCGCGAGATGATCCGGCGGGCCGGAAGCGACGGCGGCGACGCTCCCGCCTCGGCGCCTCAAAAAAAACCGGCGCCGTGTGGCGCCGGCTGCAGAGGTCCCGCGTGGCGCCCTACTGGGCGGATACCGCGACCGGGATGGTGATCTCGCCCGGACCGAAGCCCTTCAGATACAGGGCGCCGGCGCCGGGCTTGCCGGCCCGCACGGTGATCGTGACGCTGGTGGCGCCCTCCGGCACGACGACCTCGGGCATGATCACGCTCTCGGGGATGTCGGTCGTCAGGTCGAGCAGCAGGCCTCCCTGCGGCGCGGGCGTGGGAATGGTGAACTCGAGCGCGCGCTGCTCGCCGCTGCGGAGATTCAGCGACGCGGGGTTGACGGTCACCCCGGTGGGGTCGGCGCGGAACGTGCCGGCGTTGACCGGACTGCCGCCGCCGCTGACGAGGAGCGTGTAGTCGCGGCCCGGCTCGACGGCCGGCACGAAGAAGCTGAGCGAATTCGGCGACTCGTACACGGTGCGCGCCGGCGCGCTGCCGAGGGACACCACGTCCTGCGGGGTGAAGCCGCCGCCCAGCACGTTGACGCGCCCGCCGACCGGCCCGCGGTTGATCTCCAACGGCAGGGCGTAGCGGCGGTCGAATCGCAGCATCTGCAGCTGCGTGTAGGCCTCCTGGTGCTCGTAGGGCGCGCTCGAATTGAACCGGTAGCGGACGAGGATGTAGTAGGACGCCTTGTCGCGGCCGGCCGGCAGTGGGTAGTCGTACTCGTAGACGTCGTCGGCGAGACGGCTCTTGTGCATCTCCCGGTTCTGGCCGTCGATGACGGCGCTGACCTGGATCGTCGAGCGGTCGACGCTATTCGAGGTCGCCTTCACCCGCGCCGAGATCGTGTACAGCTGCGACGGATTCTCGCGCATCAGATCGGGCGTGAGATTGGTGATCGTGATGTGGCAGCCGGTGAGCACCAACAGGCCGAGCCCGGCCAGGAGGGCGGGAACTAATCTTCTCGCTTGAGAGGGACGTGTCATGTGCATTGGGATTCGGAAGGAAATTGGCGAGCAGCCTGCTCCCTAGCTCTTGTAATGCTCGAACTCGCTCCAGCGCAAGCAAAAGCTCGGCGCATTCCGGCGCTGGGCCTCTACGTCCATGTTCCGTTCTGCGCGGCGACGTGCGATTATTGCGCATTCTACCAGATAACGCCGACAGCCGCGGGCGTGTCCCGGTTCCTTGCCGGCGTGGCCCGCGAGGCCGAGCTGGCGGCCCCGGACCGCCCGGTGGACACGGTGTTTTGGGGCGGCGGCACGCCGGGTCTGCTCTCCCCGCGCGCCCTCGCCGAACTGGGAACGATCCTGCTGCGTCACGGCGGCGGGCGGCCGCGGGAATGGACCGTGGAGATGGCGCCGGCGTCGGTGACGCCGGAGCGGCTGGCGGCCCTCCGGGACGTCGGCGTGACGCGGGTTTCGCTGGGCGTGCAGAGCTTCCAGCCGGCGCTGCTGGCGGCGCTGGGCCGCCGGCACACCGTGCGGCAGGTGCGGCAGGCCTACGCGCGGACGCGGGCCGCCGGTTTCGCGAGCGTCAACCTCGACCTCATCTTCGCGATCCCCGGCCAGGAGCTTGCGGCGTGGCGTGCCGATCTCGACGAGGCGGTCCGGCTGGAGCCCGACCACCTCTCGACCTACTGCCTGACGTTCGAGGAGGACACCGCGTTGTTC